>NZ_DAOUAO010000088.1:0-7310 GCF_034433535.1 Tepidiforma sp. | reverse complement strand
CTGGTTGTAGAAGCAGACCGCGGCCTGCGGGCTGACGGTGGTCAGCAGCACGCTCGCGTTCCCGGTGCCGGTCGGCTGCGCCGGGCAGGTCACGCTGTCCCCGACGATGCTGCCGAACGCCCAGCCGAGGTAGGCGTACCCGGCCTGCGCCTGCTCACCGACCGTGAACGTGCCGGCGGCAAGCCCGAGGAAGAACCCGACGTTCTGCTGGCTGAACGGCGTGGTGCCGGTGCCGCTGATGCCGGGGCCCTGGATGGTCGCGGTGAAACCGGTGGTATCGCCGGGCTGGCCCACCACCACCTTGCGCACCAGGATGCGGCCGTCGTTCGCCGTGCAGCCGATGGTCACCGTCGCGGAGTCGCTGCCCTCGGTGTCGGCGCCCTCGAAGCTGACCGTGTTGGTGGTCTCCCCGCAGACCCTGAAGTCGTTGGTCGGGACCGTCGCCGGGATGGTGACCGTGTAGGTGCCGACCGGCGTGTTGGCGGGCAGCGTGCAGCTCAGCGTCCCGCTGCTCAGCGTGCAGCTCAGCGGCGAGGTCGCCGACGGGCTGCCGTAGGTGAAGCCGCCCGGCAGGCTGTCGGTGAGGGTGAGTGGCGACGAGGTCGGGCCGTCGGCCACGCTCACCGAGATGGTCCAGTTGAAGGTGGTGCCGGGCGCAACCGTGCCCGACGGTGCCTGCTTATCGACCACCACGTTGCCGAAGCGCTGGTTGTAGAAGCAGATCACCACCGTCTCGCCGGGGAGCAGGTTCGAAACCTCAGCATCCCCGGTGTTGGTTGCCTCCGCCGGGCAGGCGCCGTTTTCGCCGCCCGGGGCCCAGCCGAGCACCTGGTAGCCGTTCTGCGGCCCCTCGGTCACGGTGTAGCTGCCAAAGACCTCGAGGTTGCTGAAGGTGGCGTTGACCGGGGCGTTGCTGGTGCTCCACTCCGCGATCTGGCCGGTCTGCGACGTCTGCGAGCCGGTGAGGGTCACCGTGAACTGGGTCGTGTCGTTCTCCACGTTGGTCACGACCTTCTTGACGATGATCTCCGGCCGCTTGCAGTTGGCAAAGAAGAACGGATACGGCTCCGACCCGTTGCCGTTATCGGCGACCTGGGCCGGGAATTCGCACTGCTGCCACCCTTCGGCCGGCGTTTCAATGACGTTCTCTATGTTCGGCACCCACCAGTACGGGACCTTGCACACCCAGATGGCGACCACCGGCTCCCACGTCTCTTCGGGATTTTCGATGACCGGGCCGGTGCAGTTGGCCGCCATGGTCCAGCCGGGCAGGTCGGTGATGGTGAACGTTGGGTAATCGGCCTCGGTGACCGAGGTCACCCCAAAGAACGCCTTGATGAGCGCGATCTCTTTCTCGGCCGACACGTTGTAGGCGATGCACCAGACCTCCTGGTCCGCGCCCGGCAGCCCGGCGCTGAAGTCGATCCACTCCCAGTTGTCCTGGTTGAGGTGGTCCTTCCAGCACTTGAGGCCGGCGAACCCGTAGCCCGTGCGCAGCTCCTCCTCAACCCGGAGGGTGTTGGCCTGGAGCGCGAGCGCCAGCTGCGCCGGGGCGAGGGTGTGCGTGCCGTAGTCGTTTGCGGCGTTGTGGGCGATGGTCGCAAGGGGCGTGTTGCCGTCCGCGCTCTTCAGGTAGAAGTTCCAGTCGCCGGTTTCGCCCTCGCCGTCGCCCCAGACATGGCAGTTGGACTGGCTCCGGCCGTCGTTCGACGGGGTGACCGGGTCATCGCCGCCGGCGGGAGCCACGGTCTGGTTGAGCTGGCCGCTCAGGCCGCCGGTCGACGACATGGAGGGCCTGCCGATGTCATCGATGCCGGTGCCGTCGTTCTTCGCGACATCGCCAAGGCTGTTGCAGATCACCTTCTGGAATTTCACGGTGACGGTGACCGGCTGCTCCTTGTTGGTGACGGTGTACGTCTCCGGGCTCGGCGAGGAGGTGACCTGCGGGTAGCCGGCGGCATGCTGCCACCCGGCGGGGGTGCCGGTCTCCGAGATGGTTACCTGGGCATCAGCGGGGACCGAAATCACCGCGCACGCTGGCTGGCCGCCTTCATCCACGGTCAGCTGGACCGCCTGCGACTGCTGCCCATAGCTCGCCTGGATGGTGAAGGTCTGGTTCTTACGGGTCACGCCGTCCCCGTTGTCCTCGACCACCTTGCAGATCGTGACCTCGCGGGTGCAGAGCGCGGGGTCGCCTTTGAGGGTGATGGTCGACGAGGCCTGTTCGACCAGGACCGCCACCTCCCCGGACCGCGCATAGAGCTGGACCGTGTTGGTAATCGGTGTGTCCCCGCAGGTTCGAGCCGGTGTCGGGTTCGCCTTCACGGTGAACGTCAGCGAGGACCCGGCCGGGAAGGTGCAGCTCGCCCCTGCCTCGCTCGTCACGTCCGCAGTAAAGCCCGGCCCGCACCCCGCCCCGCCGGCCGACGAACCCGACACAACCGTCACGTCTGAAAGCTCCTTGATGACGAGGGCGCGAGCGACCCCGCCGTCCGCCGCGGACGGGTTGCTCACCGTCACCGTCCACGCCACCTGCTGCGGGTCACCGGTCGATGCCGCGTAGACCGGTGCCTTCGTGATGGTCGGCCCCTGAATCTTCGCGTTGTAGAAGCAGACGACGACCGTCTCACCCGCCGGGACTTGGCCGACAAATGCCGCCGCCCCGCTGCTGAGCGGCGTCCCCGGGCAGTTCCCGTCCGGACCCGACTGGCTCCACCCCAGCACCTGGTAGCCGTCCTGCGCTCTCTCGGTCACGGTGTAGCTCCCGGAGACGTCCAGGTTGCCGAAGAGAGCGTACGCCTGGCCCGAACTGCTCCACTCAGCGACCTGGCCGGTCTGAGAACTCTGCGAGCCGTCGCTGAGGGTCACCGTGAACTGGGTCGTGTCGTTCTCCACGTTGGTCACGACCTTCTTCACGATGACCTGCGGCTGCTTGCAATTGGTGAACGCGAAGGTCGTCGGACCTCCGCCAGTCGGCCCCGGCGGTCCCTGAGGCCCCTGTTCGCCGCTTGGCCCCGGCGGTCCCTGCGGTCCTTGCTCCCCCTCCGGACCAGGCGGCCCGCTCAAGGTGCACGCCTGCCAGCCCGGGGACGGCGCTTCGCTCACCGTGCCATTCCAGCTCCCTGGCACGATGCACGTCCATGTCACAGTCGTGCCATTCGCGCTCATTGTACAATTGTCGTTGAACACCCAGTTAGCAGGCTCCGGTTCGAATGTGAAGTGCGGATAGTCGTTGGAAGAAATCTGATTCGCTCCAACGAACTCTTTCGTGATGATGACCGTCTTCGTCGGCGGCACGTTGTAGGCGATGCAGTGCATCGGCGAGCCATTTGCCAGCGCGGTCTCGATGTCGCTCTTCCGAAGATCTTCCGAATTGTCGGCGTCGTAGTGGTCGGCCAGGCACTTCAGGGCGCCGAACCCATACCCGCTCGACGGGAGCACCTCCCGCACCCGCGCGTACCCGTTCGCCCCGAAGATCTCCGCCACGACGGCCGGGTCGAGCTCAACTGCCTGGCTTCCCGTCACCGCGACCGTCTGCAGGACATTCGCCCCGTTCGCGTCCAGGATTTCGAACGACCACGGGCCCGTCGCCAGCGCACACGGTTCGCTCGGCCGCGGCGTGACGAAATCGCTGCCGCTCGCGGGGTACTCGCCGCCGAGCACCGTGGGCGGCAGCGGCGAACCACTCAGCGGGAGCCCAATATCGCTCGTGTACTGCTGCAGGTTTCCTTCGTTTCTTGGCACCTGGGCGTAGGTGTCGCAGATGTACTTGGAGAAGGTGATGTGGACTTGGGGAGTACTGCGCCCGTACATCAGGCAAACCACAGTTGTTTGCGCTTGGACAATACTGAAATCGAATGCTCCCCCGGTTGCATAGGAAGCCCGACCGGTCGGGCACTGCGGCTGACCATTCAAGATGGAACCTGTCGACCATCCCACTACCTGCCAGCCGGCCGGCAGCGCGTTTAGTTCCAAATGGTAGCTGTCGGTTGCAAAGCCCATTGACGGCATGAAGGCGCTTGCAGCCACCGGCCCCCACGCTGTGAGGCTGGTTGTGCCCTGTGCCACATTTCCAGAAATGTCGGGCGCACCCGCGGCGTCTCCGTTCACGACCGTCCCGACAACCAACGTCCCGCCGGAGAAATTGTTCCGAATGCATACTTTCTGGTTTCCTGTACCCGGGGGAATAGCGCCATTCGTTGGACTATCGTTGTAGCCGCTTGTGCCGCACTCATCCCTAGTCCTCGCGACGGTCTTGTATCCTCCGAGAGACCACCCGCTCCAGGAAGGCGGCGGGTTTTCTGTTGTCAGGTGCTCTTTGTTGGCCTCAACAAGGAAGTCGAATTCGGTTGCCTGTGCCGAAACAGTCCAGTCGCCCGCGTTTGTCGTTGAGCCCGAAAATGACCACTGCGCCGGCAGGCCATTGCCCACCACGACCTTTTCGATGCGAATCGTTCGAGTGGCCTGGGTGGCTGAGCCGCTTGCGCCGCCGCCAACCATCGACACGAGCGCCAGGCAGGCGAGAAGCGCCGCCGTCCGAGGCCATCGCCAGCCTAACAAGGGCTCCCAGGGCGTCTTTGAACTCCGCCTTACAGCAGACAAACGAGCCTTCGTCGCCCAACCCCCTTCGGGACTTCCGCTCGCGAGCCCCGACCCATCCACGCCTCCGCTCACATCCCGGCGCACAGAGAGCGCCCGCATCGTGACCGCCCGGCAACCGCCTGTCAACGCTCATTGCGATGATGTCGCCCGGCCGATGACAGCATGGCGTTCGGTAGAGTCCCACGGTAGCGTGACTCGCCCATAGCGGCCGGTCATGTGGACCCTGTCGCCGGTCTACTGCTTCGGGCGCCCTCCCCGTCGGCGGCCCAGCAGTTTGCGGATGCGCGGGGCAAGTGCCGCGTACACCATCCCGGTGGCGATGCCGGCCAGCCCGCCGAGGATAAGCCACGGTGCCACCGAGTCGTTCCCATCATCGGCCGCCTGGATGACGACCGGGCCGGGCGTGCGCCCTTCCCCCGGCGTCGACCCGCTCCCCTCGGAACGCGCACCCGCCACTGTCGGGGCGGCCCCTGCCGGAAATTCATTTGGCCGGCCCGGCGTGGGGCGCAGGGTAATCGCCCAGGCGGCGGCATCCGGCTCCGCAAGGAGGTCCCGCAGTCCCAGCGTCTCGCCCGGGCCGGGCGCCGTCGGCGCCGGGTCGAACACGTCGGTCCGGCTGCCCCAGGAGAGCTCATCCACCAGCCGCCCGGCGGGGCTGATAAGACGCAGCACATCCCCGCCGTTGCCCAGCCCGTTGCCGATCTCGCCGTCCGGGACGCGCGCCACCAGGACGTCCTCCGGGAAGGCAGCGTCCGCCCCTGCGACCACCGCGCAGGCCCCAGCGGGCAGGGCAAGCGCAGGCAGGCTATCGCGTGCCGCGCCGTCGGCCAGCACCCAGCCCCCAAGGTCCACCGGTTCCCCGCCGGTATTGCAGAGCTCGACCCACTCCTCGGCGGCGTCCCGGCCGGCAGCCGGTGGGTCGCTCATCACCTCGCTCAGCCGCAGGGTCTCGGGGCCGCTCCAGGCCGTCGCAGCCGGGGCCGCCGGCGAACCTCCGCCGCCGTTGCTGCGGGCAGGTGCCGGCGTGCTTCGCGGCGTCGAACCCGCCGGGGACGTCGCGCTGCTCGCGGGGCTCGAAGCCGACCTCGGCGTGGCTGTCGGCGTGGGCGGCGGCTCTTCGGAGGGGCCGAACCAGGCGTCATCGAAGCACGCGGTCGACGGCCCGTCAGGGTGCAGCAGCAGCCGCACCCGGGCCGACCGGGCTGCCGCCGGCGCGCGCACCGGCCCGGTCTCCAGCTCGCTCCACCCGCCTGCGGTCCGCTCGCTCTCGGCGTTCGCCAGGGCCGAACCGCTGCCATCGGCCGAGGCGTACCAGCTGACCCGCAGCGAAGCTTCGCCGCCCGATGTCATCGCCGCGGCCCGCGCGGCGTACCAGGCCCCGCCCTCCACCGGCACCGGCTGATGCAGCCACTTCGTCGAAGCCGTCTCCGAATCGAGGCAGGCAGCGTAGCGCCCGCCGTGGGCGTCCTGGCTCGCCCGCATCTCCCCGCCGTACTTCGCCCAGTACGCCGGCCGACCATCGACCACCACTTCGAAATCTCCGTTCGCCAGCAGCCCGCCGGCATCCGAACCCCGCGGCGGGGTGGGGGTCGAAGTCGGCGCCAGCGTCGGCGTACGGGTTGGCGTTCCCACCCGCGGCGGGGTCGGGGTACGGGTGGGCGTCGGCGTCCTGGTGGGGGTCAGCGTCCGGGTGGCAGTCGGCGTGCGCGTTGGCGTTGGGCTCGAACCGCTCCCGCTTCCCGGTGGGGGGCTCGCGGCACCTGCCGGCGTCGGGGTCGCAGTCGGTTCAAGCGTCGGCGTCGGCGTCGCGGTCGGGGTCGGGTGCCCCGCCTCTACCTCGAGGCTCGCTCCCACCAGCCGGACCTTCTGCCCGGCCTGCCCCATGAGCGTGACCACGAACACCAGCGCGACCGTCCCCGGCGGCGCCGACGCCAGCTCCGCGCTCAGCGTCAGCGGCGCGGGCCCGAGCGCGACTTCGCTCGTGCTGACCGTCCCCAGCCCGACGATGCCCGACTGGCTCCACGGCTGCAGCGCCAGCCGGGCGCTGGTCCCGGGTTCGCCCGAGAGGGTGAGGGTCGCCCGGAAGAGCTGGCCGGGTGCAGCCTCCACGCCCTGCCGAACGCTCCCGGATTGGCCCGTGAGCACCACCGCCCCGGGCGCAGGGTCGTCGGGGTCGTGGTCGAGCCCGTCCGGGGCCCAATCGTCATCCAGCGGCAGCAGGAAATCAGCGTTGGCGAGCAGATTGCCATCGGCGCCGGCGGGCGAAGCCATCGTGGCGGCCAGCCCGAGCAGCGCCAACGCCGAGAGGAGCAGCGGCAGAACGGGGACGCGTCGCCCGCGGGTCATGCCGCTCACCCCTCGCGCTCAAGATGGCCGGGAACGTAGCGACGTTGCGTTGGCACGTCAAGCCCTCGCGGCGAACAACGAGCTGGTATCACAGGTCGTCCAGCCTTGAGCGGAAACTGGCGACCGGCCAAAAGGCCAGGAGGGGCGAGCGCCTAACGTGAGCACGATCCTCAATGAAGCCACCATCTTTCGATGGTGGAAACCAACGATGGCATTACCAGTGACGTCCCGGTAAGGATCCCTCAATGAAGCCACCATCTTTCGATGGTGGAAACTGGGCGCGTTTCGGCGCCACCGCACCTTAACAATTCACCCTCAATGAAGCCACCATCTTTCGATGGTGGAAACCCGCCCACAGTCCG
>NZ_DAOUAO010000087.1:0-8178 GCF_034433535.1 Tepidiforma sp. | reverse complement strand
AGACGCGGTGGCACCAGACCCAGTGCTCGCGGTCGGCGGTGCCGACGTTCCGCCATTCGGGCCGGCGGGCGCGGCATTCGTCGATGGCGATCGGGCAGCGGGTGTGGAAGACGCAGCCGGGCGGCGGGCGGAGCGGGCTGGGAACGTCGCCGAGCAGGATGATGCGCTCGCGCTTGCGCTCCACGTCCGGGTCGGGGATCGGCACGGCCGAGAGCAGCGCCTTGGTGTAGGGGTGCAGCGGGTTCTCGAAGATGGAGTCCCGGTCGGTGAGCTCCATCATGTGGCCGAGGTACATCACGCCGACGCGGTCGCTGATGTGGCGAACGACGGAGAGGTCGTGGGCGATGAAGAGGTAGGTCAGGCCGAACTGGTCCTGCAGGTCCTGGAGCAGGTTGATGATCTGGGCCTGGATGGAGACGTCGAGTGCGGAGACCGGCTCGTCGCAGACGATGAAGTCGGGCTCAACAGCGAGCGCGCGGGCGATGCCGATACGCTGCCGCTGGCCGCCCGAAAATTCGTGCGGGAAGCGATTCGCGAAGTAGGGGTTGAGGCCGACGGTCTGGAGAAGGTTCTGGACGCGTTCCTTCTTCTCCTTGCCGGAGGCCAGCTTATGGATGGTGAGGGGCTCGCTGATGATGCTCCCGACGGACATGCGCGGGTTCAGGCTCGCGTAGGGGTCCTGGAAGATCATCTGCATACGGCGGCGGAAGCGGCGCAGCTCTCCGCCTTTGACCTTCGTGAGGTCGGTGCCGTCGAAGACGACAGAGCCGTCGGTGGGGCGGGTAAGCTGCAGGATCGCCTTGCCGGTCGTGCTCTTGCCGCAGCCCGATTCGCCGACGAGGCCGAGCGTTTCGCCGCGGCGCACTTCGAACGAAATGCCGTCGACGGCGCGGACGTCGGCCACCTTGCGCTGGAAGATGATGCCCGAGGTGACGGGGAAGTAGACCTTGAGGCCGTCGACCTTGACCAGGGTGTCGCCGATGGCGGCGCGGCCCGGTCGTGCTGGAGAACTAGTTTGCTGCGCCAACTGGCACCTCCCGGCGGACGCGATCCGATTCCCAGCAGGCGGCGTAGTGCTTTTCGCCTACGAGGTTGAACGGGGGGTATTCCTCGCGGCAGCGGTCGACCCGCCAGGCGCAGCGAGGATAGAAGGGGCAGCCCGGCGGCAGGTGGGCGAGGTCCGGCGGGAGGCCCTCAATCGGGATGAGCTTCTCCTTGCGCCGTTCATCGAGGCGCGGCACCGAGTTGAGCAGGCCAACGGTGTACGGGTGCTTGGGGTTGCGGTAGAGCTCGACGGCGGAGGCCGTTTCGATCACGCGGCCGGCGTACATCACGTTCACGCGGTCGGCGTAGCGAGCAACGACGCCGAGGTTGTGGGTGATGATGATGACGGCCGTCCCGAACTCCCGGCTCAGGCGGTTCATGACCTCGAGAATCTGGGCCTGGATGGTCACGTCGAGCGCGGTGGTGGGCTCGTCGGCGAGGAGCAGCTTGGGGTTGCAGCTCATCGCCATGGCGATCATCACGCGCTGGCGCATACCGCCGGAGAACTGGTGGGGGTAGTCATCGAGGCGGTTGCGCGCCTCCGGGATGCCGACCATCTCCAGCAGCTCGGCAGCGCGGTTGCGGGCGGCCTGGCCGTGCAGGTCCATGTGGAGCTCGAGCGTTTCGGTGAGCTGCCGGCCGATGGTGAGCACCGGGTTGAGCGACGTCATCGGCTCCTGGAAGACCATGGCGATTTCGTTGCCGCGGATCTTCCGCATCTCGTCTTCGTCGAGCTTCAGGAGGTCGCGCCCCTTGAAGATGATCTCGCCGGAGACGATTTTGCCGGGCGGCTGGGGGATGAGGCGGAGGATGGAGAGGGCGGAGACGCTCTTCCCGCAGCCGGATTCACCGACGAGCCCGAGCGTTTCGCCTTCCTCTACCACGTACGAGGTACCGTCGACAGCCTTGACGGTCCCCTCCTGCGTGTAGAAGTAGGTTCGCAGGTCTTTGACCTCGAGTAGCGGCATCCCTTCTCCTTTCGCGCCCTGCCCTTGCGGCGGTGCGGCATGTGGGTGGTCGCCCGGCCGGGGTTCGAGCACGTGGGGAAGAGGAGACTCGAACTCCTACGCCTTGCGGCACATGATCCTAAGTCATGCTCGTCTGCCGATTCCGACACTTCCCCACGAAGTGCGGGCGCCAGGCCCGGCGCGCCAATCGTACAGGGAGCTGGTGAGCCGCGGAGGACTCGAACCTCCAACCGGCTGATTAAGAGTCAGCTGCTCTGCCAGTTGAGCTAGCGGCCCCCTCAGGACGCGCGGGAGTATATCACGGGCACTTTCTGTGGCGGCAACTCAGGAACTGCCGCCTGCCGCTGCATTTACCGTACCGCGGCCCCGGTCGAACGTCCACAGGGGCGAAGTCGCCGGGAATTCGTGCCTTAACAATCCGCGGCATACGATCTCCGCGTGGAAGCAACGGGCCCGGGCGATGACGAGCCGCTAGCGGCCCGCCTGGCGCCGCTGGTGACGGGGCGGAGGCGGGTCGTGTGTGCGCATTCTGCCACCCTCTCGGGCAACCACGCCCCGAACACGCTCGCCGGGGTCGTCGAATGCGTCCGGGCGGGTGTGCCCCGGCTCGAAGTCGACCTTCGCTTCCTCGCCGACGATTCGCTGCTTTGCTTCCACGATGTCACCCTCGAGCGGCTGACCGACCGCGCCGGGAAGGCGAGCGACCTGACCGGCCCCGAGGCGAGGCAGCTCCGTTGCCGCTCCACCGGGGAGCCGCTCGCGTTCCTCGAGGAGGTGGTCGAGGCGGTCGCCGGCAGCCGCACGCTGGTGCAGGTCGACCTCAAACTCAACCGGGTCATCACGGAAACGCAGGCGGCGCGGCTCGAAGAGGCCCTCGCCCCGGTTGCCAGCCAGGTGATCGTGGGGTCGCAGTCGCCCTGGAACCTGCGGCGGTTGCGCGGGGTGCCGGTGGCGTTCGACCCAACGCAGTACCTCAATTACACGGCGGCTGAGCCGCAGGCGCCCTACCCGAGGACGCGCGGCGTGCACGGTTTCTGGGATGACTCTCCGGCTGCCGCCAATCCGAACATCGATGTACGCGATTACCTGCTCCTGCGCATCGAGGAGCTGCGCAGCCTGGTGCCGGGGGCGATTGAGTGGATGGTCGATATCGGCACCATCCTGCGCATGCTCGAAGTCGGCGTGCCTCTCGGGCGGGTGCTGCGGGAGTCGGGCATCGAGCTGGCGGCGTGGACGCTGCACGACGGCCCGGACCTCGGCGGGCTCCTGGCGCGGCTCTGGGAGGCCGATGCGACGACGGTGATTACCGATGCGCCGCTGGCCGTGGCCGGGCGGTTGGCCGGCCCGGCGCCGGCGGCTGCCTGACGAACGCTCCCCCGCCCGGCAACGGGGTTCACCGCGGCGTTACGCAATCTCATCCGGGAGACCCCGGTTGAACGGGCGGCCGGTGGCCGAATGTTCGAGCAGGGGAGAGACCACCCGGGAGTTCGAACGATGCGACGTGTACTGCGCCGGTGGGCGGACGGCCGAGATCCAGCGGAAGAGGGACAGGGCCTCGCCGAATACGCGCTCATCCTCGCACTGATCGCGCTCGTCTGCGTCGCGGCGCTGGGCACCCTGGGGCAGGCGATCGCCAACTCGCCGGGCTTTTCGGTGCTCCCGGGCTCACTCTAGCCGTTGCGTTAGAGCTGGATGCTTCCGCAATTGGCGGCGGTGCCCGCTACCCAGACGGCACCGCCGTTGAGCGTTTGCAGCGAGTTCACATAGGCCGGGGCACCCGGGACATACCGCTGCCAGGCGCCGTTGGTGTACTGGTACACCGCCGAAAAGCAGCCGTTCGCCCGCGCGAGCACGCTGGTGACCGGACCCGCCGGCAACACCACAAGGTTCCAGCCCGACCAGAGAGCCACCGTGGCGCCATCCGGCCGGGGCAGGGGCGTGGGCTGCGGCGTGGGGGTTGGGGTTGGGGTCCGCGTGGGCGTGGCTGTGGGTGAGGCGGTCGGGCTGGCGGTCGGGGTCGCCGTTGGGGCGGAGGCGCTCGCCCCCGGGCAACTGGCGGTTGCGGGGTACTGCGCGATGACGACGACCCAGGCCACCCGTCGGCCATCGGGGCTCGCGGCCCGTGCCGCGCCGACGCACTTGAACGGCAGCGAGGTCGAGGGCGTCGAGGCGAAGATGCCGCTGCCGGGGTAGGCCATCTGCGCCGCCGCCTGGGATGCCGTGACGACGATGGGTGAGCTCGATGCGTAGGCCCGGATGCCTTCGCCGCTGCCGTAGGCGTAGGGCGTCCCGTTGGAGGTGGTGCCGGTGTACCCGCAATCGATCGCGCGCTGCGGCCACGAACGCCCGAGCCCGTCGCTGTGGCCGCCGGGCGCGCCGTTGTCGACCTGCCACTGCGCGAACCACGCCGCCGCCGCATTCAGCGCGCCGGAGACCTGGAGCTGAGTCGAGTACGGGAGATTCTGGTCGCGCCACGCCTGGATGAGCTGGATGAACTGCTGCTCCTCAGCGTCGAGCGCATCGTGCGGGGTGCCGCAGGGGCCGGCGGCGCGTGCTCCAGTGCCGCCCGACGCCGACCAAGCGCCGAGGACGAGCAGGAGCCCGGCCGCGAACAGCACAAGGGGGAAGGTACGCATGGGCATCACCAACTGCGGGGGCGCTGGCCCGGTCACCATAACACCGGCGCCGCGAGCAACGTCAACCCCGTTGCAACTGGTCGCGCCACCCTCCATCCTCTACCATTCGGTAGGGAAATGGCGGCGAATCCGACGTCTGCAGCCTGCGCGCGCGCTCCGGGGAGCGGGATGGGGCATGGCCCTCGCCTGCCGCGCCGGCTGGTGCCGCGGCCCCGGGCGGTGGATCAGTTCCATCGCGCGATTGGCGCGGGGGTGATCGCCGTGGTGGCGCCGGCGGGCTACGGCAAGACGACCGTGGTGTCGCTGGCCGCCGCCGAGCTGGACTTCGAACCCCGCTGGGTCACGCTGGAGACCGCGTCGCGGGCCCCGGATGTCTTCGCCCGCCAGCTCGCGCAGGCACTCAGCGGCGATCCCCGCTACCCTGCCCCGGCGACTGCCGGGACGGTTTCAGACCTGCAGGCGTACGTGGGCGGCGTCCTGGCGGAAACGCTGGCCAGCTTCGAACGCCCGCTGCTGCTGGTCATCGATAACGTGCACGAGCTGGCTGATGCGCCCGACGCCCTGGCGCTGCTCGCCTGGCTGCCCACGGCCCTCGACGGCGGGCACGAGCTGGTGCTGGTGGGGCGAGAGCTGCCCTTCGTGGTGGGTATCAGCGAGGGCGTCGCCACCGGCGACATCCCCCTGCTGGGCGCGGAGCTGCTCGGGTTTAGCGAAGACGAGGTGGCCGAGGCCATCCGGTTGGCCGGGGCCGGGGTGGATGCCACCTCGGTGTACGCGGCCACGGGCGGCTGGCCGATCGCGGTAATGGCCCGGCTCGCGGGCGAGACCTTGCCCGGGGTCGGCGTGGCGGATTTCGAGCGATATCTCGAAGGCGAAGTGTGGGCGGCGGTGCCCGAACCACTGCGGTTCATCCTCCACCGGCTCGCGCTGCTGCCAACGATCGACCGGACCCACGTCGAGGTGGAGTACGGCCTGCACGCGTGGCGTGAGCTCTCCGGGTGGCTGGCCAGGCGGGATTTCCTGAGCGAGCAGCTCTCGCCGAGGGAGTTTCGGCTCAACCCGCTGCTGCGCCGGTTCATCGTGAGCGCCTTCGCGCGGACGGATCCCGAGGGATTCGCCGCCGCACTCGATGCAGTGCTGGCGCGGCTGGTGCGCCAGGGGCAGGTCGCCGAGGCGGTGGAGCTGGCCGCGAGCGAGGGCTCCGGGGAGCAGGTCGCGCGCCTGCTCGAGGCCCACGGGCACGCGCTCATCCTGCGCGGTTCGTTCAGCGTGCTGCGCGATGGCTTCGCCGCGCTCCCCGAATCGACGTTCGAGCGCAGCGCGCTGCTGGCCGCGCTCCGAGCCCGCCTGACCGCGCATACCGGCGACCCCGCGGAAGCCCTGCGCATGGCTGAGGACGTGCTCTCCCGTTCGGATGCCCGGGGCACGCCCGGCGTGCACGCGCGACTGGCGCGGTTGCGCGCGCTGCGGCTGCTTGGCCGAACGGACGACGTGCTGGCGGAAGCCGACCGGCTGCGCGCCATCCAGTGGGACGGCGACCCGGCGCTGGCGGTCGAGGTATCGTTCCACCGGGCCGATGTCGAGCTCAGTGTGGCGCGCAACTTTGCCCGCGCGGAAGCGCTGCTGCGGAGTGTGATCGAAGAGGCCGAGCAGCTCCGCATCCGCCCGCTGGGCCTGCTCGCGCTGTCGACGCTCGGGCAGGCCCTGGCTATGCACGGGGACGCGCCCGCTGCCGTCACTGTGCTGACGAAGGCGGCCCAGGGCTGGCGCGCGGTCGGGCGCTCCTCGAACCTCGGCTGGACGCTGAACAACCTTGGGATGGCCCACCTCGACTCCGGCGAGTTCGAGAGCGCCGCAGCTGTCCTCGAGGAGGCGGTGCGGGAGGGGATCGCCTGCGGCAACCGGCGGAATGTGGCCTACGCCACGGCCTCGCTGGGTGATGCGGAGCTGGCGCTGGGGCGCTTCGCCGCGGCGCAGGCGAGGTACGAGGAGGCGATGCGCATCTGCGCGAGCGAGGCGCTCGACGAGACGCTGGCGGCCCTGGCGATCGCCGGGCTCTCGGCGGCGCTGCTCGGCCAGGGCGACGTGCAGCAGGCGGATTTCTTCGCCCGGCGGGCGATGCTGGTGGCGATGGCCTCGCGCAACCCGTATGACATCGCGTTTTGCCGCACCCGCCAGGCGGCGGTGGAGCTGGCCGCGGGCAATGCGGTGGCCTCGATCGCGCTGGCGGAGCAGGCGGCGGCCCAGTTCGAGGAGCTGGACATCCCGCCGATGATCGCAGTCGCGCGCTACCGGGCGGCGATGGCGCAGTTCAAGGCCGGTCGGCGGCACGAGGCGCAAATTTCGCTCGAGCGCTGCGCCGCGGCGCTCCGCCAGCCGTGGATGAGCGGCGTTTTGGTGCCGCTGGTCCGGGAGCACCCGATGTTCGCCCAGTGGGCAGCCTCCCGCCCGGGCGCGGGCAGGTGGTTCCGCGAGATCCTGGAGCGGCAGAGCTTCCAGGTCTCCGACGCGCCGCAGGAGGAGCCGCAGGTGCCCGGCCGGCTGCCGAAGGTGGTGGCGCGCAGCCTCGGCAGGGTGATGGTCACGGTCGGCGGCCGGCACGTGTCGGATGAGCAGTGGGCCAGCACCCGCGCGAAGGAGCTGTTCTTCCTGCTGCTCGCGCATCGCGACGGCCTCCGCAAGGAGCAGGCGGTTGAGCTGCTCTACCCGGAGCTGCCGCGCGAACGGTGCAACAGCGCCTTCCATTCGAACCTCTACCGGGTCCGGCGGGCGCTCTACCAGGACTGCGTGGTCAAGCAGGACGGCGCGTACCTGCTGAATCCTGAGGGCCAGTTCGAATGGGACGTCGAGCAGTTCGAAGCCGCCCTCGAGCGTGGTCGCCGGGCCGAACCGGGCAGCAAGGAGCGCGCGCTGGCCTTCCAGGAGGCGCTCGAGCTGTACGAGGGCCCGTTCGCGGAGGTGTTCGAATCGGAGTGGGCAGCGGCGAAGCGGACGGCGCTGCACCAGGCCGCCCACGAGTCGCTGGCTGCGCTCGCCGGGTACTTCGCTGCGCGGCGGGACTTCGAAGCCGCAGCGCTCTGCCTCGAACGGATCCTGCGGGCGGACCGCTTCAACGAAGAGGCGGCCTACGAACTGGCGCGCTGCCGGAGCCGGGCGGGGCAAACGGTCCAGGCGCTGCAGTTCATCGACCAGTATGCCGCGGACTACGAGCAGGAGATAGGCGCGCCCCTGCCGGAGCGTTTCGCTCAGCTGCGGGCGGCCATCGCCTCCGGCCGGGCGGTCTGACGGCGCGCGCCGCGTCCAAAGTTTCCCGGGCAACAGATCAGCGGTTCGCATGAGAGCGTGATCGTTCTCGCGAGAGTTTCGCGAGAAGCGCGGGCTTAACCTCCGGGCGACATCCTGACCGGAGGAACAGAACCATGACCCGCCGCCTTATCTCCCTCGCGATCTCCGTCTCGGCGCTGGCCGTTATCGCACTTGCCGGCGCCGCACCGTATCAGTCCTGGTAAATCGCCCCCCGGGTTCCGGGC
>NZ_DAOUAO010000086.1:0-6874 GCF_034433535.1 Tepidiforma sp. | reverse complement strand
ACCGGCTGGCCGCTCCACCTGGCCTACATCGGGCTGGGCGAAGTGGTGGTCTACATCTTCATGGGGCCGGTCATCGTGATGGGGGCGGCCTTCGTGCAGCTCGAACGCTGGACGCTCGATGCGTTCGTCGCCTCGCTGCCGCTCGGGTTCCTCGTGGCGGCCGTCCTGCAGGCGAACAACCTGCGCGACCTCGAGGCCGACCGCGAGGCGGGGAAGCGCACGCTGGCGACCCTCCTCGGGCGGCGGGCGGCGGAATGGGAGTTCTGGCTGCTCCTGGCCGGCGGCTACCTCAGCCTGCTCGTCGCGGTGCTCGCGGGGGCGCTGCCGGCGGCCTGCCTCGCGGCGCTCGTCACCCTGCCGCTTCTCCGCCCGATGGTGCGCACCGTCCGCGCCGGCGGGAGCCCGCGGCGGCTGAACTACCTGCTCCGCGATGCCGCCCTGCTCCACCTGCGCTTCGGGCTGCTGGTGGCCGCAGGGCTGCTCTTCGACTGGGCCTTCGGCTGAGCCGCTACCCGAACGGGCTGAGCAGCCACTCGACCACATCGCGGGCGGTGAACGCATCGAACCAGCGGCCGATGTGGAGGGCGTATTCGTGGGCCAGCTTGGCGGCGGTCGCCGCGGCCAGGGCGGCGGCGGTCGGCCCCCGGCGCCAGGAGAACGACTTCCACCAGTGCCGCGTGAAGGCGGCAAAGAGGAACCAGAATTCGAACACATTGGGGAAAAGGAAGAGCACCCACCGTTCGCCGGTCAGTTCGAAGAGCGCGAATCCGACCATGCGAAAAGCGTAGAGCGCGACGGCAATCGCCCGGGCGGGGCCGTCCCAGCGCAGGGCGGCAAGGAGGAAGCAGGCGAGGTAGACCTGGTCGCACCACTTGTCGAAGGACTGGTAGTTGCGGACGCCGCCGAGGGTGAGGTAGGCGCGGAGGAAGAGATCGGAGAGGTCGACGAGGATGGCGATGACGGCGCCGGCGAAGGCCCAGCGGAGCACGGGCAGGGAGCCGGCCACGCGGGCAGCGAGGATGCCCCACATCTCGGCGGTCACGCCGCGGATGATAGCGGGCATGACGCAGCCTTTCCGGGGGCGGGGGCGGGTTCAGGCCAACGCGCTGCCGGTGTCGAACAGCAGGGGGACACCTGCGCTGGCCGCCGCCGCCCGGAGCCGTCCGTCGGTGGTAGCCAGAGGCAGTCTCAGGTCGAGCGCGAGGCTCAAATACGCGGCATCGTATGCCGACAGCCCGTGCTGGCGGCCCAGGTCCAGAACGTGAAGCAGGTGGCGCTGCGCAAGCCCTGTCTCGTATGTCGCTTCATAGACAGGCAGACCCAGCAGAAGGTCGAGCGCTTCGTTTGCCTGCCCCGGGGATATCCGAGCCCGGCGCTCCGCGCCCAGCAGGACGTTGGCACACTCGAGCCTGAACAAAGAGGGAACTACGGCGATGTCAGTCGAAAGCGCCCGGGCGACCCGGTCTGCATACCCGGTGTCATCGTCGCCCAGCAGGAACCCCATCGCCACGGACGCATCCATCACGAACGGCATCAGGAACAGCGCCCTTCGTCGATCAGCTCGCGGATGGTCCCGGGCCCGGGCCGCACGGCCCGGCGGAAGGCGAGGACCCGGTCGATCGCGTCCCTCCCGGCCTCGCCGGTTCGGATGCCCCCGAGCGGGGTGAGCCGGGCCAGCATGCCGGTGCCGTTCCACAGCACGATCGGCCGCTCATGCGCCAGCTCCACCAGGGCGTGCGCAAGGTGCGAAAGCTTCTCAAGCGGGATGATCAGCGGTTCGGGTTCGCCCATGCCGCCATGATAGCGGGCATGACGCAGCCTTTACGGGGGAAGGCGCAGAATTCTGCGAATGGCACGGTTCGCGGAATTCGCCCTGCTCGCGCTGGCCACGGCCGTCACCCTCGCCGCCTGCTCCAGCGGAAGCTCCGCGCCACCGACGCCGGTGGAGTCCCCGACCCCCACCGCCACCCTCTCCCCGGTCGACCGCGTCGTTTCGTTCCAGTCCGAATACCCCGACTGGCCGCGCACCGACTTCACCCGCTCCACCGTCGACCCGCGCGAAATCCTGCGCGGCTGCCCGTCTCGCGATTGCATCCCCCCGCTCGATGTGCCGGGGGTGGTCGAAATCCCCGCGCCCAGGGGCGGGAAGGCCGCCTTCGCGCCGGCCTCGGAGCTCGCCTACAGCGACCGCCTGCCGGTCGCCGTCGTCACGGTCGACGGCATCACGAAGGCCTACCCGCTCCACATCCTGACCTGGCACGAGGTGGTGAACGACCGCTTCGGCGAGCGGCCGGTGGTGGTCACCTTCTGCCCGCTGTGCAACACGGCGATCGCCTACGACCGGCGGGTCGGCGGGCGGGTGCTCGATTTCGGCGTCTCCGGCAACCTGCGCAACTCCGACCTCATCATGTGGGACCGGCAGACCGAGAGCTGGTGGCAGCAGGCCTCGGGCGAGGCGATCGTTGGGACCTTCGCGGGCGAGCGGCTCGAGCCGCTGGGCACCGGCATTGTCGCCTGGGGCGAATTCCGCCGGGCCTTCCCGGATGCCCTCGCGCTGACCGAGGAGACCGGTTTCGAACGGGCCTACGGCGTCAACCCCTACGAGTTCTACGATGCCACCAGCCAGCCCTTCCTCTTCAGCGGCGAGCCGGACCCGCGCCTGCCAGCCCTCGAGCGGGTGGTCACGCTCGACCGCGCCGGCAAGGGCCTCGCGGTGCCGTTCGAAGCGCTCGCGCGGGTCGGCGTCGCCAACGTCGAGGCCGGCGGGGCGCCGGTCGCCGTCTTCTGGCTGCCCGGGACGGCCTCCGCGCTCGACCAGCGCGAGATCGCACAATCCCGCGACGTGGGCTCGGCGGCGGCCTACGATGCCCGGCTGGATGGGCGGCAGCTGGCGTTCGAACCAGGGCCGGAACCGGGCACCTTTCGCGATCGCGAGACCGGCACGCAGTGGGACATCTTCGGGCGCGGTGTGAGCGGGCCGCTGGCCGGTCGGCAGCTCACGCCGGTGCTGCATACCACCGAGTTCTGGTTCGCCTGGGCCGCCTTCCACCCGGAGACTGACGTCTGGCGGCCGGAGGGATAACCCCCGAAGTGAACTGCTGAACGGTCGGCCAGCGAACCCCCGGCGCAGCGGCGAGGGGGCCGCCGCCGAAGCTGGCGCGAAACGTTACGGCCTTGCTGAGCATCCACCGAAGCATTCGCGGCCATCGAAGCAATATTTGGAAATTTCCCTTGCCCATTGGCCGAACCCGCCGGTAGACTCCCGGCGCAAATGCGAAGGGGGGAGGGATGACGAGTTCGACCAACGGCGACCGGCCGCTCCTGAGCGTGCGCAATATCACCCTCCGCTTCGGCGGCCTGGTTGCGCTCGACGATGTCTCCTTCGATGTTCCCGCCGGGCGGATCGTGGGCCTCATCGGGCCCAACGGTGCGGGCAAGACGACGATGTTCAACGCCATCACCCGCCTGTATCACCCGCAGGCCGGCGAAATCTGGTACGACGGGACAACGAACCTGCTCGGGCTCGCGCCTCACGAGGTACCGCGCCTCGGCATCGCCCGCACCTTCCAGAACCTGGCGCTCTTCCCGACGATGTCGGTGCGCGACAACATCCGCGTGGGGGTGCACGCCCGGACGAAGGCGGACGTCTTCTCGCAGGCGCTGCGCCTGCCGTGGGTGGGCCGCGAGGAGCGCGAGGCGGAGGCAGCGGTGCGCGAGGCCATCGCCTACCTCGGGCTCGAAGCCGTGGCCGACCACCCGGCTGCCGGGCTGCCCTTCGGCACCCTCAAGCGGATCGAGCTGGCCCGCGCGCTGGTGGCGAAGCCCCGCCTGCTGCTCCTCGATGAGCCGGCCGGCGGCCTCAACCACGAGGAGGTCTCCAACCTCGGCTCGCTCATCCGCGAAATCCGCGAGCGCTTCGACGTCACCATCCTGCTCGTCGAACACCACATGGGCCTGGTGATGGGCATCAGCGAGAAGGTGGTCGTGCTCGATTTCGGCAAAAAGATCGCCGATGGCACCCCCGCCGAAGTGCAGCGCGACCCCGACGTCATCCGCGCCTACCTGGGGGTGGAGGCATGAGCGCACTCCTCGAAGCGACCGGGCTGCGCGCCGCCTACGGCGACCGCCCCGTGCTGTTTGGCATCGACCTGCGGGTGCCCCAGGGCGGCATCGTCGCCCTGCTGGGCGCGAACGGCGCCGGCAAGACGACCACGCTCCGGGCGCTCCTCGCGCAGACGAAGACCTGGGGCGACATCACCTACGACGGCCGGCGGATCAACGGCGCCTCCACCCAGGACCTCGTCCGCATGGGCATGGTGATGGTGCCCGAAGGCCGCGGCACCTTCGTCGATTTCACGGTCGAAGAGAACCTGCGGCTGGGCGCCTACTCCCGCCGCGACAGGGACGGCATCCAGCGGGATATCAACCGGGTGTACGAGTACTTCCCGGTGCTCGGGCAGCGGCGCAACCAGCGGGCCGGCTCCATGTCGGGCGGCGAGCAGCAGATGCTGGCCATCGGGCGGGCGCTGATGGCGCGGCCGCGGCTCCTGCTACTCGATGAGCCCTCGCTCGGGCTGGCGCCGCTCATCGTGCAGGAGATCTTCGGCATCCTCGCGACGATCAACCGCGAGGACGGCGTGAGCATGCTGCTCGTGGAGCAGGATGCGGTGCGCGCCCTGAAGGTGGCTTCCTACGCGTACCTGCTCGAAACGGGGCGGGTGGCGATGGAAGGCCCCGCGGACCAGCTGGCCGGCAGCGAAGACGTTCGCCGGGCCTACCTCGGCTATTGAACGCCCGGAGAGGAGGGAGGACGCAGGCATGACCGAATTCATCCAGCTGGTGCTGGCGGGCACGGCCAACGGCTGCATCTACGGGCTGCTCGCCCTTGCGCTGGTGCTCATCTACCGCTCCACGCACATCATCAATTTCGGCCAGGGCGAGATGGCGATGTTCTCCACGTACATCTGCTGGTCGTTCCTGAATGCCGGCATGGGCTACTGGCTGGCGGTGCCGCTGACGCTCATCCTCGCCTTTGCCGCGGGGCTGCTCGTCCAGCGCATCCTGATCCGGCCGGTGCAGAACGCGCCCGAGCTGACGATCGTCATCGTCACCCTTGGGCTCTACCTGTTCTTCAACTCGCTGGCGCTCTGGGTGTACTCCGGCGTGCCGAAGCCGTTCCCGCTGCCGACGGGCGTGCGGCAGGCCTCGTGGGAGGTGGGCGGCGTCTTCATCGTGCCGTACCACCTGTTCATCTTCGCCGTGCTGATGGTCCTGATGCTGGCGCTCTACGTGCTCTTCCAGCGGACGAAGCTGGGGCTGGGGCTGCGGGCCGCCGCCGCCCAGCCGGTATCGAGCCAGCTGGTCGGCATCAACGTGAACTGGATGCTGGCGCTGGGCTGGGGCATCGCGGCGGCGGCAGGCGCGCTCGCCGGTGTGCTCTCGGCGCCAATCGTCCAGCTCGAGCCGAACTTCATGGCCACGGTGCTCATCTTCTCGTTCGCCTCGGCCACCCTGGGCGGGTTCGATTCGCCGCCGGGGGCGGTCGTCGGCGGGATCGCGCTCGGCAACATCGTCGCGCTGGGCGGGCGCTACATCGAATTCATCGGGACGCAGCTCGATATCGTGCTCGCGCTCGTCGTCATTGTCGCCGTTCTCCTCGTCCGCCCGGCCGGCCTGTTCGGGCGGCAGGTTGTGCAGAGGGTGTAGCCGATGGACCTCGTACGGACGTTCGACTACCGGAAGAACTGGTTCGTGCCCCTGCTGGTGGTGGCCGGCCTCGTCTGGCTGGTCGCCCCGCAGACGAACGTGGCCGATATCCCCGCCGTGGGCAAGCTGGTGCGGCCGGCTGCCGGCCTGGCGGCGCTGCTCAGCATCATGGCGGTGATGACGGTCATCGGCGCCGTCGTGCTCTCGCCGGTGCTGGAGCGGGGGCCAGCCTACCAGCGCGCGCTCCGCTGGGCCGGCTATGCCCTGATTATCGCCTTCTTCCTCTTCATGCCGCTCTACGTGGATTCGATCCCGCACGCTTCGATGCTGAAGATGACGGTCGCCATCCAGTACATGATCGTCATCGTCGGGATCAACCTGCTGACCGGGTTCGGCGGGCAGATCTCGCTGGGTCAGAGCGCCTTCTTCGCCCTCGGGGGCTACACGCTGGGCGTGGGCTTCCGCCAATGGGACATGCCCTGGGGCTGGGCGCTGCTCCTCGCGCCGCTGATCGCGGGTGTCTTCGGCTTCCTCATCGGCATCCCGGCGCTGCGCTTCAAGGGGCCCTACCTGGCGCTGGCCACGCTCTCGCTCGCCGTGACCGTGGCCCCGCTGGCGAAGAAGCTCGAGCACTACACCGGCGGCGTGCAGGGCGTGGCGATGTTCGGCCGGATCAACATCCCCTTCTGGGAGGACAACCCGGACCGGTTCTTCTACTACCTGACGGCCGTGCTTGCCCTGCTGGTGTTCGTGCTGGCAGCGAACCTCCGGCGCGGGCGGTTCGGGCGCGCGCTGGTGGCCATCCGCGATAACGAAACGGCCGCCTCGGCGATGGGCGTCAACGTGGCGCTCTACAAGATGACGGCCTTCGGCATCGCCGGGGCGCTGGCCGGACTGGCCGGGGCACTCAACGGCGTCGTCATCCAGTTCGTCTCGCCCGACCAGTACTCGCCGCTCCTCTCCATCCGCTTCCTGGTGGGCGCCGTCATCGGGGGCGTGGCCACCATCCAGGGCGCAGTCATCGGCGGGCTGTTCCAGCAGTTCGTGCCCGATGTGACCACCTCGATCAACAAGTCGGCACCCGATGCCATCCAGGCGGCCATCCTGATCGTATTCATGTACGTGATGCGGCACGGGGTGGTCGGGTTCCTGGAGCAAACGTGGCGGT
>NZ_DAOUAO010000085.1:0-3822 GCF_034433535.1 Tepidiforma sp. | reverse complement strand
AGGTGTGGGCGCGCTGCGACCTGGTGGTGAAGGTGAAGGAGCCGGTGGCGAGCGAGTACGGGTACCTGCGGCCCGGGCTGGTGCTGTTCACCTACCTGCACCTGGCGGCGGACCGTCCGCTGACGGAGCGGCTAATGGCCGCGGGGGTGACCTCGCTGGCGTATGAGCTGGTGCGGAAGGCCGATGGGAGCCTGCCGCTGCTGGCGCCGATGTCGCAGGTGGCGGGTCGGATGGCAGCGGAGATCGGGGCGCAGCTGCTGAAGCATCCCGGGCCCGGGCGCGGCAAGCTGCTGGGCGGGGTGGCCGGGGTGCCGCCGGGGCGGGTGGTCATTGTCGGGTCGGGGACGGTGGCGACGGCTGCGGCGCGGGTGCTGATGGGGCTCGACGCGCGGGTCACGGTGATGTCGCGCGACCTGGGGCGGCTGACCTACCTGCAGGAGAACTTCGGCGGGCGGATCGCGACACGGGTTTCCTCGCCGCAGGCGGTTGCCGAGGAGCTGGCCGGGGCGGACCTTGCGATCCTGGCGGTGCTGGTGCCGGGCCGGGCAGCGCCGAAGGTGGTCACCCGGGGGATGGTGCGCTCAATGGGGGACGGCGCGGTGCTGGTGGACGTTTCGATTGACCAGGGCGGGGCATCGGAGACGAGCCGGCCGACCTCGCACAGCGCGCCGACCTACGTGGAGGAGGGGGTGGTGCACTATTGCGTGACCAACATGCCGGGGGCGGTGCCGCAGACGAGCACGCAGGCGCTGACGAGCGCGACGCTGCCGTACATCGAGGCGCTGGCCGACCTTGGGGTGGAGGAGGCGCTGCGGCGCGACCGGGCGCTGGCGGCGGCGCTGAGCACGTACGGCGGGGCGCTGGTGCGGGGGCCGGTGGCGGAGGAGTTCGGGCTGGCGGCGGCGGCGAACCCGTTCCTCGGGTAGGGCGAACTACTCGGCGGCCGAGGCGGCTGCCGCGGCGGCGCGGCGCTGATAGTCGGCGAGGAACTCCTGCATGGTGCGGGCGGCATCTTCGGCGCAGGTGCGGCTGGCCTGCCAGGCGAGCCAGGTGCCGAAGGCCATGACGACAGTCGTCGCGGAGAGCATCGCCCAGCGGAGGCTTTCGCCCTGGTCGAGGGAGAGGCTGGACTGGAGTCCCTCGGAGATCAGCCCGACCACGAGCGGGGCCGCCGCGGCGCCGAAGACCGCGAGGGCGAGGCCGAAGGCGGAGAAGGACTGCGCGCGGATGCGCGGCGGCGAAACGGCGGCGACGATCGAAATGAGGCCGGGCGTGCCGAGGGAGGCGAGGACGGCACCGATTGCGAGGAAGAAGAGACAGAGCACCGCGTTCGGCATGAGGAAGGCGAGCGTCCACGTGACGGTGAGGACGGCAGTGGCGGCGACGCCGATGCGGCCCATGTAGCGAAAGCCGCGGGCGACGTTGCGGTCGGCGAAGGGGCCGCCGTACCAGGTGCCGATAAAGCCGGCGAGGGCGAGGATGGCGAGGGCGGCACCTGCGCCGGTGGTGGAGAAGCCGAATTCGCGTTCAAAGAGGGCCGGGACCCAGAAGACGACGCCGAAGAGGGAGAAGCCGAAGGCGGCGTTGGTGAAGATGAGGAAGCGGAGGGAGCGGATGCGGAAGATGGTGCCGAGGCTGCGGCGGAAGGAGAGCTTATCGGGCGGGTCCTGGAGGAAGGCGGCAAAGAGCGGGTCCTGGCGGGCGGCATCGAGGAGGTCGGCTTCGCCGCGGCGGGGTTCGCGCAGGCGCAGGGCGTAGATGCCGAGCGCCAGCCCGGGGATGGCGGCAGCTGCGAAGCCCCAGCGCCAGCCGAGCGCCGCCACGATGATGCCGCCGAGCACCGCGCCGAGCACCTGGCCGAGCGGGTTGGCGGAGCGGTGGTAGCCGAGCGCCCGCCCGCGGACTGCGACGGGGTAATAATCGGAGAGGAGGCTGGCGTGGGTGGGGACGATGGTGCCCTGGCCGAAGCCGAGCAGGGCGCGGGTGAGGAAGAGCTGGAGGAAATCACGGGAGGCCGCAGCTGCCAGGCCGGCGCTGCCCCAGATGACGGCCCCGCTGGAGAGGATGGCGATGCGGTTCCAGCGGTCGGCCCAGTTGCCGGCGGGGAGCGAGATGACGCCGGTGATGAAGACGACCGCCAGCGGCAGCAGGCCGACCGTCCAATCGGCGAGGCCGAAATCGGTGCGGATGGGTTCGAGGGCGACGGCGAGGACGGCCCGGTCGAGCTCATCGACGGCGTTGAGGATGAAGAGGACGATGAGCGGCGCGAGGCCGAAATCGCGGAGGCGGGGTCGGTGGGGGGCAGCTGGCTGCGCGACGGCTGTCACTGGCGGCTCCGAAGGGGTGGGGGAACAGGGGGAGAGCATAGCCGATCGAGGGCGATGTGCGAATCGGATTCGTGAATTTCCTTTGGTGCACGAATTGTGCCGGTTTGCAGGGGTCGGCTACGCTGAAGTGAGCAGTCGATGGCGGCGGCGGCCGGTGCCGGTGGGGCCGCCGTTCGGGAGCATCCCCGGGCCCACGTACCCCGCGCCCCGGCACCGGGCGCGGGCTCACTGTTTTCGCAGCTGTGCCGGTGATGGCGCCGGCCGCATTGGCGCTGGAGAGCGACGACGCGTGGAGCTGTTGCTGATCGTGGCAGGTGCGGCGATGGCCTCGCCGCTGGCGCTGGCCCTGCCGGCGCGGCGCTGGCGGGGGGCGCTGCTCGCGCTCGCGCCGGCCGGGATGTTCGCGTGGCTGTGGACGCTGGCCGACCGTGCCGCGGCGGAAGAGCCGGCGGAGTGGAGCGCGGAGTGGGTGCCTTCGCTCGGCATCGCGCTGGCTTTCCGGGCGGATGGGCTCAGCCTGCTCTTCGGGCTGCTGATCACCGGTATTGGGGCACTGGTGCTGGTGTATGCCGAGGCCTACATGGCGGGCAAGCCGGGGGCGGGGCGGCTGCAGGCGACGCTGCTGGCGTTCATGGCGGCGATGCTGGGGGTGGTCTTCGCGGATGACGCGGTGACGCTGTTTGCGGCGTGGGAGCTGACGAGCGTCACCTCCTTTCTCCTGATTTCGTTCGAAGGCGAGAAGCTAAAGGCCCGTAAGGCGGCGGTGCAGGCGCTGCTGGTGACGGGCGCGGGCGGGCTGGCACTGCTGGCGGGGCTGATCCTGCTTGGGCAGGTCGCCGGGACGTACCGGCTCTCTGAGATGGCGGCTGCCGGCGGCGTGATACGGGCGGACGGGCTGTACCACGGGGCGCTCCTGCTGGTGCTGGCGGGTGCGTTCACGAAATCGGCGCAGGTGCCGTTCCACTTCTGGCTGCCGGGTGCGATGGCCGCGCCGACGCCGGTGAGCGCCTACCTGCACTCGGCGACGATGGTGAAGGCCGGGGTCTATCTGCTGGCGCGGATGCACCCGGCGCTCGGCGGGACCGAGGCGTGGACCGGCGCGGTGACGGCCGTCGGGGCGGGGACGCTGGTGGTGGGGGCCTTCGTGGCGTGGCATGAACGGGACCTCAAGCTGGTGCTGGCCGGAACGACGGTCGGAGCGCTGGGGATGATGACCATGCTGCTGGGGCTGGGCACGGACCTCGCGCTAAAAGCGGTGATGGTCTTCGTGGTGGGGCACGCGCTGTACAAGGGCGCGCTCTTCATGGCCGCCGGGGCGATCGACCATGGGACCGGCACCCGGGTGGTGGATGAGCTGGGCGGGCTGCTGCGGGCGATGCCGTGGACGTTCGCGGCCGCAGCCGTCGGGGCGGTTGGGCTGGCCGGGCTGGGCCCGGTGGCGGCGTTCATCGGCAAGGAGGCGGCGCTGGAGGCGGCCTTCGACCGCGACGGCGCG
>NZ_DAOUAO010000084.1:0-6648 GCF_034433535.1 Tepidiforma sp. | reverse complement strand
CCTTCCTCCTGCCCGGCACCTTCCTCGATATTGTCGCCGGCGCTCTTGCCGGCGCCTTCGAAGAGCCCGCAGCTGCAACCGCCGAGCCCCCGCTCATCACTCAAGAAGACCTCGAAGCTGCCGAACTCCTCGATGTGGAGCTCAACGAACCCCCGCCGCCCGTGACGCCCCCGCCCGGGACATCCCGGCCGGCTTCGGCCGCTGGCCTCCCCCCGAAGCAGACCGAGCCCATCGCAGCCCAGCGCGCCCGCTTCACCCCGCTCCCGGACCCGGCCCCCTCGACCCACACCAGCGGCATCGAGCTCCTCGCTGGCCTCCAGATGAACGTCACGGTCGAGCTCGGCCGCACCGAGCTCACCGTCGCCGAAGTCCTCGCCCTCGGCCCCGGTTCGGTCATCGAACTCGACCGCATCGCCGGCGAACCGGTCGACATCCTCGTCAATGATCGCCTCATCGCCCGCGGCGAAGTGGTCGTCGTCGATGAAAACTTCGGCGTCCGCGTGGTCGAAGTGATCCGACGCGGCCAGGAAGTCGAAGAGCCCGAGACCGTCGCATGAACGACCCGGCCGCCCGCCGGCGCATCACCTGGCTGGTCGTGATCGGCGGCTGCCTGCTCCTCGCCGTCCTCGTCATCTCCTTCGCCGCGCCCGACCCTTCGCCTGCCAGCCCCACCCTCGTCCCGGGCGATGCTGCCCCGGCCGAACCGGCGTCCTCCGGCTTTAGCCTCGGTCCCGGCGCCCTCGCCTCCCTCGCCTGGCGCCTGGCCCTCGTCGTCATCGTCATCGCCGGCTCCATCATTGGGCTCCGCTGGTGGGCCCGGCGCATGGCCGCCCCGCGCAGCACCACCGGCTTCCTCCGCGTGGTCGATACCCTCCCGATCGCCAACGGCCGAACCATCCACCTCCTCGCCCTCGGCGACCGCGTCATCGCCATCGGAGCCACCGCCCAGCAGATCACCACGCTCAACGAGCTCACGCCCGAGGAAGCCGCCCGCGTCCTTGCCGAGGCCGAACGCGCCTCCCCGGCGCCGCTCGGGGAGTTCGCCGCACAGCTCCTCGAATCGCTCCGCCGCCACCAGACGCCTGCGGCCACGCCCCCCGCCGACCCCATCATCGGCGCCGAACCCCGGCGTTAGCGGCCGCGGGGTCCCACCGCCCCAATACAGGCATCCCACCCCCTGCTCCTCAGGGTTCTCCCGCCCGGGCGGCGGGATTCTCCGGATACTGAGCCCCTCCATCCCGCCGATACGCTGGTGCCAGCTCGTCCGCGGGAGTCCACGTGTCGCACCGCCCATACTGCCGCCGCACCCGGGTTCTCGCCACAGCGACCCTGCTCGCCCTGGCGCTCCTGCTCTTCGCCGGCTGCGTCGCCCAGCCGGCCGGCGCCCAGCCCGCCCCCCCGCAGGACCCCGCCCTCGCCGCCCAGGACCCCCGCAACGTCTCCGCTGCCATCCAGCTGCTCGTCCTCATCACCGTCCTCTCCCTCGCCCCCGCCATCCTCGTGATGGTTACCTCCTTCACCCGCATCATCGTCGTCCTCTCCCTCGTCCGGAACGCCATCGGCATCCCCCAGCTGCCGCCCAACCAGGTGCTCATCGGCCTCGCCCTCTTCCTCACCGCGTTCGTGATGGCCCCCGCCGTCAAGACCATCAACGACGAGGCGATCCAGCCCTACCTCGCCGGCACTATCACCCAGGAAGAAGCCTTCCGCCGCGGCGAAGCCCCCCTCCGCGAGTTCATGCTCAAGCAGACCCGCGAGCAGGACCTCGCCCTCTTCCTCAAGCTCTCCGGCAGCCCGAAGCCCGAAACCGCCGACGACATCCCCACCTACGTCCTCGTCCCCGCCTTCACCATCTCCGAGCTCAAGACGGCCTTCCAGATGGGCTTCGTCATGTTCATCCCCTTCCTCATCATCGACCTCGTCATCTCCTCCGCCCTCCTCTCGATGGGCATGATGATGCTCCCGCCCGTCATCGTCTCCCTGCCCTTCAAGATCCTCCTCTTCGTCCTCGTCGATGGCTGGTACCTCATCGTCGGCTCCCTCGTCGGGAGCTTCGCGTAGGAGTGCTCACGTGAACGAAGGCGTCATCCTCGGCCTCATGCGCGAAGCCCTTACGGTCGCCACCCTCGTGGGCGCACCGCTCTTGCTCACCACGCTCACCGTCGGGATGGTTGTTTCCATCATTCAGGCCGCCACCCAGGTCAACGAAGCCACGCTGACCTTCGTCCCCAAGCTCGTCGGCGTCTTCGTCGTCCTCCTCCTCTTCGGCCCCTGGATGATGGCCACCCTCCTCGATTTCTCGGCCGGCCTCTTCGCCAACATGGCCAGCTACGGTCGCTGAACCCATGGCGCTCGACCTGTCCTCCGCGACGACCTACACCTTCCTCCTCCTGCTCATCCGCGCCAGCGCCATGCTCGTCGCCTCGCCGCTCCTCAGCCACCGCGGCATCCCGGCGACCACGAAGGTTGGCCTGGCCGTCTTCCTGGCGCTCGTGCTCACGCCCATCGCCTCGGCCCAGGTGCCCCCGGCCCTGCCCGTCACCATGGGCCGCCTCGTCGAAGCGGTCCTCCGCGAGGCCCTCTTCGGACTCGCCCTCGGCCTCGCCATGAACCTCGTCGTCATCGGCCTCCAGATGGCCGCCCGGATCATTGGCCTGCAGGTCGGCTTCGGCCTCGGCGCCGTCTTCGACCCCATCACCGGCACCGAATTCGGCGCCTTCGAGCAGTTCTATTCCGTCCTCGTCACGCTCGTCTTCTTTGCCATCAACGGCCACCACCTCGTGATCCAGGCTCTCGCCGAGACCCTCCGCGCCGTCCCGCCCGGCACCTTCGACCCCTTCACCATCCAGCCCTCCGGCATCACCTCCCTCATCGCCGGGCTCACAGTGACCGCCGTCCGGCTCGCCATGCCGGTCATGGCCGCCCTCGTCCTCACCGATGTCGGCATGGGCATCGTCTCCCGCACCGTCCCGCAGATGCAGATCCTCATCGTCGGCGCCCCGGTGAAGATCGGCGTCGGCATCCTCGTCCTCGGCGCCGCGCTCCCGCTGACCATGCAGCTCATGCACTCGGTGCTTGGCGCCGGGCTGGCCGGCTCGAGCCAGGTGCTCCTCGGGGGTACCCGCTAATGGCCGGCGAACGCACCGAAGCGCCAACTCCAAAGCGCATCCGCGATGCCCGCCAGAAGGGCGATGTCGCCCGCAGCGATGAAGTCGTCTCCATCGGCGTCCTTCTCCTCGCCATCCTCGCCCTGCGGGCGCTCGGCCCGCGCCTCTGGGACAGCCTCGAAGCCATCCTTGCCGAAGGGCTCGGCCAGCCTGTCCCGGCGCTCACCCCGGAATCCGCCCAGGAGCTTGGGCGCCACTACGCCGGCGCCACCCTGCTCGCCCTCCTCCCGCTCCTGGCCCTGATCGCCGTCGCCGCCATCGCCCTCAACATCGTCCAGACCGGTCCGCTGCTCAGCGGCAATCGCATCCGGCCCCAGTTCAACCGCCTCAACCCGGGCTCCGGCTTCAAGCGGATCTTCTCGGCCGAAGGACTCTTCCGCCTCGCGAAGTCGCTCTTCAAGTTCGTCATCGTCGCAGCGGTGGTCTACCTCACCATGCGCGGCCAGTTCGACGCGATCGCCACGCTCACCACCCTCTCCGTCGGCGATGCCACCGCCCGCCTAGCTCGCCTCGGCTTCGATATCGCGCTGCGCGCCGCCGGCGCCCTCTTCCTCCTCGCCCTCCTCGATTTCGCCTGGCAGCGCCGCCAGTACCTCAAGCGCCTCCGCATGACGAAGCAAGAACTCCGCCAGGAGCTCAAAGAGACCGACGGCGACCCGCAAATCAAGGCCGCCATTCGCCGCCGCCGGCAACAGCTGATGAACCGCATGATCGCCGCCGTCCGGACCGCCGACGTCGTCGTGACCAACCCCACCCACTACGCCGTCGCCCTCAAGTACGACGCCGTCACCATGCCCGCCCCCATCGTCGTCGCCAAGGGGCAGGACCACCTTGCCCTCCGTATCCGCGAGGTCGCCCGCCAGGCCGGCGTCCCCGTCTTCGAAGAGCCGCCGCTCGCCCGCGCCCTCCACGCCAGCGTGCCCATCGGCCACTACATCCCGGCCAGCCTCTTCCACGCCGTCGCCGAGGTCCTCGCCTGGGTCTACGCCCTGCGCGCCCGCACCGGCCGCCGCCCTACCACCTCCCCGGGAGCCCGTGAATGACCGCAGCTGCCCCCGCCCGCCCCGCCTCCTCCCTCGGCCGCGTCCTCGGCCAGACCGACGTCCTCCTCGCCGTCGGCATCATCACCATCGTCGGGATGATGATTATCCCCCTCCCGACCCCGCTCGTTGACCTTCTCCTCACCCTCAACCTCGCCGCCTCGATCGTCATCCTCCTCGTCGCCATCTACACCGAAGAGCCGCTGAAGTTCTCGGTCTTCCCCTCCCTCCTCCTCATCACCACCCTCTTCCGCCTCGCCCTCAACGTTTCAACCTCCCGCCTCATCCTTCTCCACGCAGATGCCGGCGAGGTCGTCCATTCCTTCGGCAGCTTCGTCGTCGGGGGCAACCTCGTCGTCGGGCTCGTGGTCTTCCTCATCCTCGTGGTCATCCAGTTCGTGGTCATCACCAACGGCGCCGGGCGCGTCGCCGAAGTCGCCGCCCGCTTCACGCTCGATGCCCTCCCAGGCAAGCAGATGGCTATCGATGCCGACCTCAACGCCGGCCTCATCGACGAAGCCCAGGCCCGCCAGCGCCGCAGGGAAATCGCCCGCGAAGCCGACTTCTACGGCGCCATGGACGGCGCCTCAAAATTCGTCAAAGGCGATGCCATCGCCGGCATCGTCATCATCCTGGTCAACATCATCGGCGGCCTCTCGATCGGCATCCTCCAGCAGGGCACCGGCCCCGCCGAAGCCCTCAACCTCTACGCCCGCCTCACCGTCGGCGATGGCCTCGTCTCCCAGCTCCCAGCCCTCCTCATCTCAACGGCTACCGGCATCATCGTCACCCGCGCCGCCGGCGAAACCAACCTCGGCCACGAAGTCTTCAGCCAGGTCACCGTCCAGTCCCGCCCCCTCTACATCGCCGCGGCCATGCTCGCCGTCTTCTCCATGATGCCCGGCCTCCCGCGCCTCCCCTTCCTCGTCATCGCGGCGGCCACGGGCGCCGGCGGCTACCTCATCGACCGCTCCCGCAAGCAGGCCGAACTCGCCGACCTCATGCAGAAGCCTGAGCCGATGCCCGAACCCGAACAGCTCGGGCCTCAGCAGGTCATCCAGATGATGACCATCGACCCGCTCGAAATCGAAGTGGGTTACGGCCTCATCCCCATCGTCGATGAGCAGGCGGGCGGCGGCCTCCTGCGGCGCATCACGATGATCCGCCGCCAGCTCGCGCTCGAACTCGGCATCGTCCTCCCAACCGTCCGGGTTCGCGATAACCTCCAGCTCGCGCCCAACGCCTACGTGGTCAAGCTGCGCGGCGTCGAAATCGCCCGGGGCACCCTCCAGCCCGGCCACTACCTCGCCATGGACCCCGGCACCGCCGAAGGCGAAATCCCCGGCATCGAAACGCTCGAACCCGCCTTCGGCCTGCCAGCCCGCTGGATCACCCCCGCCTACCGCGAGCGCGCCGAGCTCCTCGGCTACACCGTCGTCGATGCCGAATCCGTCCTCGCCACCCACCTCACCGAGCTCGTCCGCCGCTTCGCCCCCGACCTTCTCTCCCGCCAGGACACCCAAAACCTGCTGGAAAACCTCCGCAAGGAGTACCCCGCCCTCGTCGACGACCTCATCCCCACCACGCTTACCGTCGGCGAAGTCCAGGAGGTCCTCCAAAACCTCCTCGCCGAACGCGTCTCCATCCGCGACCTCGTCACCATCTGCGAAGCCCTCGCCACCCAGGGCCGCATCACCCGCGATATCGACCTCCTCACCGAATACGCCCGCGCCGCCCTCGCCCGCCAGATCACGCGCCAGTACAGCGATGAATCCGGCACCATCCGCGTCATCACCGTGGGCCCCCGCACCGAGGACGAAATCGCCGCCGCCATCCAGCAAACCGACCGCGGCGCCCAGGTCGCCATGCCGCCCTGGCAGGTCCAGCGTCTCGTCGGCGTTATCGCGGCCGAGGTCGAGCGCGTCGCCGCCGCCGGCCGCGACCCCATCATCCTCTGCTCCTCCCGCATCCGCCTCGCCCTCCGGCGCCTGCTCGAACGCCGCCTGCCCAACATCGTCGTCCTCTCTTACGCCGAAATCACCCCCCAGGCCCACATCGAGGCCATCGGCAACATCGAGGTGACCAGTGGAAACGAAGCGCTACATCGGTAACGACACCACCCGCATCTTCGTCCGCATCCGCCGCGAACTCGGCCCCGATGCCGTCATCCTCTCCACCCGCACCCTCCAGCGCCAGGGCGCCAGCCCCCTGGTCGAAATCATCGCCGCCCCGCCCGAGGTCCAGCCCGCCGAGACGCTCCCGCTCGGCCTCCAGCAGGTGCTCATCGAAGAGGCCCTCGCCCGCGTCGAAACGGGCCGCGGCGTCACCGTCGGCGACCTCGAAGACCTCGCGGCCAGCACCGCCAACCTTCAACCTCCCACCTCCAACCTTCAACCTTCAACCTCCCAGCTCCAACCTCCCAGCTTCGACGACGCCCCGCC
>NZ_DAOUAO010000083.1:0-11250 GCF_034433535.1 Tepidiforma sp. | reverse complement strand
GAGGGATTCGGTTTCGGGGGCGAGGTCGTTGATTTCGTCGACGATGCGCTGGAGGCGGCGAAGTTCGCGCTCGTTGGAATCACCGAGGATGCGGTTGAGGAATCCAAGTTTGGGCATGCTAGGGCCAGTGTACCGCGAATGGCGCGGTAGGGGCGGGTAAAGGGCGCGCAGAGCGTGCCGTCAGCGGGGGTGGGTGCTCAGGGCGCCTGGACGCGCGCGCTCCCGGCTTCGAGCGCCTGGAAGAGCGGGCGGGCGGCCTGCTCGGAGGCTTCGAACGCGGGGCCGGGATAGATGCCTATGAAGAGGATGCCGAGGAGGAGGACGGCGGAGAGGCCCCAGAGGACCGGCTGGACGCGGAAGCGGGCCGTTTCGCCGACGGGATCGAAGAGGTACATCTGGCGGATGACCATGAGGTAGTAGTAGAGGCTGATGAAGCTGTTGAGCACAGCGAGGGCCACGGCCCAGAGGGTTTCATCGGTGGTGGCGCCCTGGAGCAAGAACAGCTTGGTGGCGAAGCCCGCGAAGAAGGGCAGGCCGGCGAAGGAGAAGAGCGAGGCAGTGATGACGAGGGCAAGGAAGGGCTGGGTTTCGGCGAGGCCGCGGAGTCCGGCGATCTCTTCGCTGCCGGTGCGGGCGGTGGCGGCGGTGAGGGCAGCGAAGAGCGCGAGGGTGGTGACGATGTAGCCGGTGAGGTGGATGAGGAGGCCAGAGGTGGCGTTGAGGCCGACCTGGGCATCGCCATAGCCGATTGCGGCGATGGTCAGCAGCATGTAACCCACCTGGCCGATGGAGGAGTAGGCGACGAGGCGCTTGAGGTTCTTCTGCTGGATGGCGATGAGGTTGCCGACCGTCATGGTGATGGCGGCGAGCGCGAGGATAGCCCACCGCCAGGATTCGGCGTCATTGGCGAGGGCGGTGCTGAAGAGCCGGAGGATGAGGGCGAAGCCGGCGGCCTTGGAGAGGGTCGAGAGGAAGGCGGTCACCGGGAGCGGGGCGCCTTCGTAGGCATCGGGCGCCCACATGTGGAACGGCGCGGCGGAGACTTTGAAGCCGACGCCGGCGAGGATGAGCATGAAGCCCACGACGATGGCGGGGTCGGTATCTGTTGAGCGGTCGGCGAGGGAGGCGGCGATCTCGGCGTAGTAGGTGGTGCCGGTCGCGCCGTAGATCAGCGAGAGGCCGTAAAGGAAGAGGGCGCTGGAGAAGGCGCCGAGGAGGATGTATTTGAGCGAGGCTTCGTTGGAGCGGAGGTCGCGCTTGAGAATGCCGACGAGGACGTAGAGGGAGAAGGAGAGGATTTCGAGGGCAAGGTAGGCCGTAAGGAGTTCGGTGGCGCCCGCCATGATGGTCATGGCCGCGCCCGCGATGAGGAGGAGGCCGTAGAACTCGCCGTGGTCGACGCCACGCTGGCGCTTGAGGTATTCGGCGGCCATCAGCGCGACGGTGAAGACGATGCCGGCGGCGAGGAGGCGGAAGTAGGTGGTGAAGTCGTCGCTGCTGAAGAGGTCCTGGAAGGACTTGGGGTCGCGGTCGAGGTAGACGAGGCCGGCGGCGAACCAGGCGACGGCGCCGAGGGCGGTCAGGTAGGCGAGGGCGTCCTTGCGCAGGCGCGGGGCGAAGAGTTCGAGGGCGATGACGACGAGGGCCGCGCCGGCGGCGATGTACTCGGGAACGAAGAGGGTGTAGTCGCGCATTTAGCCGGTAACCCCCGGGAGGCGGGTGACGGTGTGACCCACGCGGTCGATGAAGGGCGCCCACCAGACACCCATGACCACGATGGAGGCGATGAGCATGCCGCCGGAGAGGCGTTCGAGGGGGGTGAGGTCGTTGAGCTCTTTCCAGTGCGGGTTGATGGGACCGAAGAAGACGGTGGCAAACATGCGGAGCATGTAGGCGGCGGCAAGGGCGGCGGCGAAGATCGCGAGGGCGCCGAAGACGGGGTAGGTGCGGAAGGTGCCGACGAAGATGTGGAATTCGGCGGTGAACCCGGAGAAGCCGGGGAGGCCGACGTTGGCGAGGCCGGCGATGGCGTAGAAGATGACCCAGAGCGGCATGACGCGGGCGAGGCCGCCAAATTCCTTCATGTCGCGGGTGTGGGCCTGGTCGTAGAGGGCGCCAATCATGAGGAAGACAAGGGCCGTCATCACCCCGTGGGAGAACATCTGGAGGACGGCGCCGGTGATGCCGATGGCGTTCATGGTGGCGAGGCCCATGAGCACGTAGCCCATGTGGCTGACGGAGCTGTAGCCCGAGATGAGCTTGAAGTCGCGCTGGGTGAGGGCGGCGGTCGCACCGTAGACGGCGCCGATGGTGCCGAAGACCATCAGCGCGGGCATCCAGAAATCGGCGCCCTCGGGCATGAGCTGGATACCGAGGCGGATGATGCCGAAGGCTCCGAGCTTCATGAGGACGCCTGCGTGCACCATGGACACGGCGGTGGGGGCGGACATATGGCCGTCGGGGGACCATGTGTGGAGCGGCCAAAGCGCGGCGAGCACGCCGCAGCCGACGACCATGAAGGGGAAGAAAACTTTCTGGAAGGTGGGGCTGAGGACGCCTTCCTGGCCGGCCGCCCAGAGCGTGGGGAGGTCGAAGGTGCCGACGTTGGCTTCGTGGAAGACGGCGAAGATGCCGATCCAGATCAGGACGGAGCCGCCAACGAGCATGAGGGTGAGCTTGGCGGCGCCGTACTCCTTGCGGGTGGAGCCCCAGACGCCGATGAGCAGGTAGAGGGGCATGACGGCGAGTTCGTAGAAGAAGAAAAAGAAGAAGAGGTCGTAGGAGAAGAAGGTCCCGTACACGCCGGCGAGGAGGACCCAGTAGAGGATGAAGAAGTCTTTGTTGCGGTACTCGATCTTCCAGGAGGCGAGGGCGCCGGCGAAGGCGACGACGCCGGTAAGGAGGGCCATGAGGGCGGAGATGCCATCGACGGCGAGGCGCAGGCTGATGCCGTTCTCGCCGAGGAAGGCGGTGTTTTCGACCCACGTCCAGCGGAGGTTCATCTGGGCCTGCGGGCCATCGACCTGGTAGGCGATGAAGATGTAGATGGAGAGGGCGGCGAGGATGGCGCCGGTGACGGCCGAAAGGTGGCGGACGGCCATCTTCTGGCTGCCGGGGATAAAGACGAGCAGGAGGGCCGCAAGGAGCGGCACGGCGATCGTGGCGAGGACGAGATAGCCCTGGCCTTCGTCGAAGGTCATGCGATTAGCCCCTCACGACCAGCCCGGCGAGCGCGAGCCCGATGACGCCGAGGGCGATGGCCATGGCGTAGTTGGGGACGCGGCCAGTCTGGAGATATTTGAGTACACCGCCGGAGAACCCGGTGATCTGCGCCGAGCCATCGACGCCGGTGTCGTTCACGACGTAGCGGTCGAACCAGGAGACGATGAAGCTGAAGCCGAGGACGCCGCGGTCGATCATGCCCTGGTAGAGTTCATCGAAGTAGAACTTGCGCTGGAGCATGTCGTAGACGGCGGGCTTCCAGGTGGCGAGGGCGGTGGAGCGGCGGAGGTCGTTGGCCCAGTACATCCAGCCCGCGGTGAAGATGCCGATGACGGCCATGGCGACGGAGGCCGCGGCGAAGCCCCATTTGAGCTCGTACTCGTGCGGCCCGTGGTGCGGCAGGAAGATGAACTCGGTGATGCCGCCGGGGAAGCCGAGCGCCTTGCCGACATCGTGGAAGACGACGAAGCCGCTGACGATGGCGAGGAGTGAGAGGAAGACGAGCGGGCCGGTCATCACGGGCGGGGTTTCGCGGGCATGGTCGACGGTGTGGGGGTCGGCGGGGCGGCCCATGAAGGTCCGGATGAAGAGGCGGGTAGTGTAGAAGGCGGTGGTGACGGCGCTGATACCGAGGAGGATGACAGCCCAGGCGCCCCACTTGTGCTCGAGGACCACGAAGATTTCGTCTTTCGACCAGAAGCCGGCGAGCGGCGGGAGGCCCGCGAGGGCGAGGGAGCCGATGAGGAAGGTGGTGCCGGTGATGGGCATCTTCCTCCAGAGGCCGCCGAGGCGGCTCATATCCTGGTTGTGGTGGGTGCCGATGATGACCGAGCCCGCCCCGAGGAAGAGGAGTGCCTTGAAGAAGGCGTGGGTCATGAGGTGGAACATGGCGACGGCCGGCTCGCCCGCGCCGAGGGCGACGAACATGAAGCCAAGCTGGCCGACCGTGGAGTAGGCGAGGACCTTCTTGATGTCGGTCTGGGCGAGGGCGATGAACCCGGTGAGCAGGGCGGTGGTGAGGCCGACGATGGTCACCACGAGGAGCATGCCGTCGGCGACTTCGAACATGGGAAGCAGCCGGGCGGTGAGGTAGACCCCGGCGACGACCATGGTGGCGGCGTGGATGAGGGCGGAGACCGGGGTCGGGCCTTCCATTGCATCGGGGAGCCAGACGTGGAAGGGGACCTGGGCGCTCTTGCCCATGCAGCCGATGAAGATGAAGGCGAGGGCGACGAAGAGGTAGGTGGTGCTGAAGTGGCCCTCTTCGGCGAGGTGGATCAGCTCCTGGATGTTGAAGGTGCCGCCTTCCTTCCAGAGCAGGATGATGCCGATGAGGAGACCGACATCGCCGATGCGGGTGGTCACGAAGGCTTTCTTCGCGGCTTCGGTGGCGCTGCGCTTCTCCCAGTAGAAGCCGATGAGGAGGAAAGAACAGACACCGACGAGCTCCCACGAGATGTAGAGGAGCAGGAGGTTATCGGCCATGACCAGCAGGAGCATGGAGGCCGCGAAGAGCTGGAGGATGGCGTAGAACCAGTAGTAGCGCGGCTCTCCCTTCATGTAGCCGAGGGAGAAGATGTTGACCATGAGGGCGACGGTGGTGATGACCCCAAACATGACGATGGTGATGGGGTCGATGAAGATGCCCATGCGAAGGTCGAAGGTTTCGCCGATGGAGGACCAGCTGATGTTGTTGACGACGGGGCCGATTTTGCCCGGCGTGTCGAGGAAATCGGCGAGGACGACGAAGAAGAGGACAAACGACGTGGCGATGGCGGCGATGCCGAGGTAATCGCCGCCGCGGGGGAGTGCGCGGCCAAAGAGCGCGAGCACAAGGAATGCGCCCGCCGGGACAGCGGCGAGCAACCAGGCGTGTTCAGCTCCCATGCGTTGTGCTGGCCCCTTTTACCACTTGAGGATGGCCGCCTCGTCAACATTCGCGGTGGCGCGATTGCGGAAGAGGCGGATAACGATGGCAAGCGCGAGCCCGACTTCGGCCGCGGCCACGGTAATGATGAAGACGGCGAAGATGGCGCCGAGGATGCGGCCGGGATCGAGGTAGGCCGCGAAGGCGACGAAGTTGAGGTTCACCGCATTGAGCATGAGCTCGATGCTCATGAGCACCAGCACGGCGTTGCGCCGGGCGAGGACGCCGTAGACGCCGAGGGCGAACATCACCGCGCTGAGGGCAAGGTAGTTTTCGAGCGGCACCATGCTTACTCGCCCTCCTCCTGCCGAGCGACGATGATGGCCCCAACGAGGGCTACCAGCAAGAGGACGGAGGCGAGGATGAAGGGCAGGCCGAAGTCCTGGAAGAGCCGCTGGCTGATGGTTTCGATGGCGATGTTGGTGGGGGATTCGGTGTTGCCGATCCAGTCGGTGCCGATTGCGGCGCCGAGGAGCACGGCGAGGATGCCGACACCGGCAAGCAGGGCGAAGGGCGCCTGGGGTCCGTTGAGCTTTTCGGCGCGGCCGCTGGGGTCGGCGCGGGTGAGCATGAGGGCGAGGAGGACGAGCACGGTAACGGCGCCGCCGTAGATGAGGAACTGCGTCAGCGCGAGGAATTCAACGGTCAGCAGGACGAACATCGCGCCAACGCCGGCGAGGCTGCCGATGAGGAAGATGGCAGAGTGGATGACCGAGCGGGAGAAGACGACGCCGGCGGAGAGGATGGTGATGAGGATGGCGAAGACCCACCAGATGACTTCGGTTGCCACTACTGGACCCCCTCGGGAAGCTGGCCGCCGAGCTCTTTGATGGTCTGGATGACGTCTTCGGGGATGGGTTCGCCGCGTTCGACGGCCTCGCGGGCGCGGCGTTCAGCGCGCATGCGGCGGGCGCGGACCTTTTCGAACGAATTGGGGTCGCCCTTCGGGCCGGTGCCGACGCCGGGCGGAGGGGTCCACGCGCCGGGCCTGGCGGCGCCGCTGGCTGCTGGCGCTGCGGCCGCGGCGCCACCGCCCTGGGCGGCGAGGGTCTGCCAGATGGAGCCGCCGGGGGCGAGGTCGCTACCCAGCTCGTAGAGCGTCTTCGCGAGGTCATCCGGGATCGGCTCGCCCTTCTCCGTGAGCTCTTTGAACTGCCGCTCGGCGCGCATGCGGCGGGCGCGGACCTTCTCGTACGAGTTGGGGTCGCCCTTGGGGCCGGTGCCGACGCCGGGCGGGAAGCGCATGGTGCCATCGGGGTTGGTGCCGGAGAGAACCTCGCCCGCCGGGGCACCGGCTGCGCCCGGCGCGGCAGCGGCGGGCTGCCCGGGCTTCAGGTTCTTGTAGTACTCGATGCGGTCGAGGATCTCCTGCGGGACGGGCTCGCCGCGGTCGAGGTAGGCCTTGGCCTCGCGCTCGGCGCGCATGCGCTTCGCGCGGATCTTGGATTCAGAGAGGACCTCAGCTTCGCCGGCTGCGGCGGCTGCGGCGCCGGGAGCTGCGGCAGCGGCGACCTTCGGTTTTTCGGGTTCGCGCTCCTGGATGGCTGCCGGTTCGCCGCGGGCGATGCGTTCGAGCTGGCGCTGGCGGTCTTCCGGACGGCCGCCGACGAACGAGGGAGGTGGCGGTTCTTCGCCCTTGACGCGGCGTTCGATCGTTTCGATGTTGTCCTGCGGGCGGAAGGGGACGACCAGCTGGCCGCTGCGGGCGACCTTCGTGAGCTCGTCGATGTCCATGTGGAGGTCGCGGCGGTCGTACACGGCGTGTTCGTGGCCGGACCAGGTGTTGTCCATGACGATGGCTTCGAAGGGGCAGACTTCGACGCAGATGTTGCAGCGCATGCAGCGCGCGTAGTCGATCCAGAACTTGTCGACGATCTTGCGGCGGTTGCTGGTTCCCTCGGCGTACTTCGGGTTGTCCTTCATCACGGCCGTCATGCAGTCGACGGGGCAGTTGCGGACGCAGACGTTGCAGCCGGTGCAGAAGGGCTCATCGTGGTCGAAGTCCCAGGTGAGGACCGGGAAGGAGCGCTGGCGCGGGGGCAGGACCTTGCGCTCGTCCGGGTATTCGATGGTGACCGGCTTGCGCAGGAAGGTGGAGAAGGTAACGCCGAGGCCTTTCAGGATCCCTTTCATGATGACGACGCTCCGAGGGTGCGGTAGGTGCCGACGAGGCCTTTGGTGGAGCGGGTGGAGGCATGGCGGACGATGAGGAAGATGAGGAAGCCGGCGCCGACGGCGCTGGCGAGCGCGAGCACCTCCTGCGGCCAGTCGTAGTAGAGGATGATGCCGTTGACGAGGAGCTGCAGGAACGAGAGCTCGAGCAGGACCTTCCAGCTGAAGTTCATGAGCTGGTCGATGCGCAGGCGGGGCACCGTGGTGCGGACCCAAATGATGGTGGCGATGATGAGGAAGCTCTTGACGATGGTGGTCAGGAGCTGGATGGACCAGTGGGCATCGGTGCCGAACGGCCAGGCCCAGCCGCCGAGGAAGACGACGGAGCCAAAGACGCTGAATCCCCACATCGAGGCGTACTCGGTGAGCTGGAACATGCTCCAGCGGATGCCGGAGTACTCGACGAAGTAGCCGCCGACGATCTCGGATTCGGCCACCGGGATATCGAACGGGGCACGGTGGAGTTCGGAGAGCATCGCCGTGAAGAAGATGAGGAAGGCGAGCGGCTGGAGGACGATGTAGGGCCGGTCCTCCTGGAGGGCGGCGATCGTGTTGAGGTTGAGGGTGCCCAGGCCGGTGCCGGTATCGGCGCCGGTGATCATGACCACGCAGAGGAGGGAAACGACCAGCGGGATTTCGTAGCTGATCATCTGGGCGGCCGCGCGGACGCCGCCGAGGAGGGCGTACTTGTTGCCGGAGCCGAGGCCGGCCATGAGGATGCCGACGATGTTGAGGCCGAGGACGGCGAAGACGAAGAAGAGGCCGAGGGCCAGGTTGCGGACACCCCAGTTCTCCGCGAAGGGGAGCACCATGAGGGTCATGAGGACGGGGATGAAGGTGGCGTAGGGAGCGAGCTCGAAGACCCAGCGGTCGGCGTTGCGGGGGCGGATATCTTCCTTGCCGACGAGCTTGAGGGCATCGGCGAAGCCCTGGAGGAGGCCGTAGGGGCCGGTCCGCATGGGGCCGAGGCGCTGCTGGAAGCGGGCGACGAGTTTCCGTTCGCCGTAGGTGAGATAGACGACGATGACTGTCATCACGAGGACGACGATGACGATGCGGATGATGGCATCGAGCCAGGTGGGCAGGCCGAGGATCGGGTCGCCGAAGTCGGTCATTTGTCTACCTCGCCGAGGACGATATCGAGCGAGCCGAGGATGATGATGGCGTCGGCGACGTAGTGGCCGATGACCATTTCGCGCAGGGCCGAGAGGTTGCAGAAGGAGGGCGAGCGGAGCTTCATGCGGTAGGGTTTGTTGCCGCCTTTGGCGAGGGCGTAGACGCCGTATTCGCCCTTGGTGCCTTCGGTGCGGACGTAGCATTCGCCGCTGTCGATGCGGAGGGTCTTGGGCAGGTCGGGGTTCAGGACGAGCTCGCCTTCGAGCTGGCGGAGGGCATCGAGGCACTGTTCGACGATGAGGGTGCTCTGCCAGGCCTCGGCCATGCGGACCATGAAGCGGTCGAAGACGTCGCCGGTGGTGCCGGTGGGGATATCGAACTTGAGCTCGGGGTAGACGCTGTAGGGGTCGTCCTTGCGGAGGTCGAACTTGTAGCCGGTGGCGCGGAGGCACGGCCCGGTGAGGCCCCAGTCGAAGGCCTGCTCGGGGGTGACGGGCGAGAGGCCGCGGCAGCGTTCGACGAAGATTTCGTTGCCGACGAGGAGGCCGTCGAAGTCATCGAGGCCCTGCCGGATGGAGCCGAGGAGCCAGCGGACGCGGTCCTGGTAGTTCTCGGGGAGGTCCATGGAGACGCCGCCGGGCCGGAAGTAGGTCGGGAACATGCGGTCGCCGGCGACCTCTTCGAAGAAGTCGTAGATGCGCTCGCGTTCGCGCCAGGCGTAGATGAAGGAGGTGCCGAAGGAGCCGACATCGGCCCCGAAGGCGCCGAAGAACATGAAGTGGGAGAGGATGCGGGAGAGCTCGACCATCATCACGCGGATGTATTCCGCGCGGCGGGGGACTTCGATGTTGCCGAGCTTTTCGACGGCCATGCAGTAGGCCATTTCGCAGGCCATGCCGGCGAGGTAGTCGGTGCGGTCCCACCAGCCCATGGACTGGCGGTAGTCGTGGTTTTCGGTGAGTTTTTCGAGGCCGCGATGGAGGTAGCCGATGTAGGGTTCGCAATCGACGACGAGCTCGCCATCGACGGTGAGGACCATGCGGAAGACGCCGTGGGTCGCCGGGTGCTGCGGGCCGACGTTGATGGTCATGTCGACGGTTTCGAAGCCGTCTTCGGTGAGGACGCGTTCTTCGGGCCAGATGCTCATGGGGCGGTCCTCCGGGTTGCGGGGCGAGGGGCGGGCATGGCGCGCATCAGAAGGGGAACCCCGGGGTGGTGTCTTCGATGCCCTGCAGGATTTCGACCTTCTGGAGCGGGTGGTCCTTGCGGAGCGGGTGGATGCGGACGTCCTCATCGAGGAGGAGGTTCTTGAGGTTGGGGTGGCCATCGAAGACGAGGCCGACCATTTCGGCGGCTTCGCGTTCGTGCCAGTTGGCGGCGGCGTAGAGGTCGGTGATGCTGGGGATGTGGGGGTTGCCCGGCGGCGTCAGGACGGTGACCTGGACGCTCTGCCGGTGGCGATAGGAGTAGAGCTGGTATTTGCAGGCGAGCCCTTCCTCCTGCATGTCGATGCCGACCATGTTGCGGAGGAAGTTGAAATCGAATTCGCGGCGGTTCTTGAGCTCTTCGATGACGGCCCGGAAGTGCCCGGGCGCGACGTCGATGTTGGCGTCGGTGGCGGTGCGGCTGATGGTGACCGGGAGCTTGCCCAGGTGCTTCTGGAGCAGGGAGACGACGTGGTCGATGGTCTTCGGCGCTTCGGTCTTGCTCATCCGACCATCCGTTTTTCTTCCATGATTTTCTCCTGGAGGCGGAGGAAGCCCTCGAGGAGCGATTCGGGGCGCGGGGGGCAGCCGGGGACGTAGACATCGACCGGGATGATCTTGTCGACACCCTGGAGGACGCGGTCGTATTCGGTGTAGGGGCCGCCGTTGGTGGCGCAGGCGCCCATGGAGATGACGTACTTGGGGTTGGGCATCTGCTCGTAGAGGAGCTTGATGGCGGGGGCCATCTTCTTGGTGACGGTGCCGGAGACAATCATGACGTCGCTCTGCCGGGGGCTCGGCCACGGGACGATGCCGAAGCGGTCGAGGTCGTGGTGGGCCATGAAGGTGCCGATCATTTCGATGGCACAGCAGGCGAGGCCGAAGGTCATCGGCCAGAGCGAGCTCTTGCGGCTCATGGCGAGGATGGTGTCGGCGCCGGTCTGGAGGACGCCGGGGAGGACGATGCGGTAGGCGGCCCGGGCGCGGGGGAGGTCGACGGGGCGGAGGCGTTCGGCTTCAGCGCCGTAATCGGGGACGTAGGGGGGAACGGTCGTTTCGCTCATTTCCACTCCAGGACGCGGCGCTTCCAGGCGTAGACGAGGCCGAGGCTGAGGATGGCGATGAAGAGGATCATCTGCCAGAAGATGAACTCGGCGAGGGTGAGGTAGGTCATGGCCCACGGGAAGATGAAGACGGTCTCGACATCGAACAGGAGGAAGACGATGGCGATGAGGTAGTAGCGGACGTGGACCTGCGCCCAGTTGCGGCCGATGGGGAGCATGCCGCATTCGTAGGAGATGCCCTTGGCTTTTTCACGGGCGAAGGGGGCGAGGATGCGGGTGGCGATGAGGGCAGTGAAGACGAGGATGAAGCCGGCGATGGCGGCGATGAGGATGGCTGCCCACTGGTCGTAGTAGCTCATCGGGCGCTCCCGGGATGGGGGAGCAGGGCGGCGCGAGGTGCGGGGCGCGGGTGGCTGGCTGCTGCACGCATCGGCGGCTTGGGCTCCCAGGGCTTGTCGCGGGCACGGGCGGCTGCGGGCGCCCGGGGGACCGCGTGGTTGTGACGAAGCACACAAACGATACCTGCGGGGAAAGGGGAGGGCAA
>NZ_DAOUAO010000082.1:0-47786 GCF_034433535.1 Tepidiforma sp. | reverse complement strand
GGCATCGGGCGCGGCATGCCGGAGGTCGTGCCGGCCGCCTCCACCGATTATGTCTTCACGGCGGTGGCAGAGGAGCTCGGACTGGCCGGCGCGCTCGGGGTCGGGGTGCTCTACCTGGCGATGCTCGCCTCCGGCCTGCAGGTGGCCCGCGAAGCACCCGCCGCGTACGAGCGCCTGCTCGCCGCGGCCATCGCCCTGCTCATCGCCATCCAGGCTGCCGTCATCATCGCCGGGAACGTGCGGCTGATCCCCACCACGGGCATCACCCTGCCGTTCGTCAGCTACGGCGGGTCCAGCCTCGTGGTCAACTTCGGCCTCGTCGGCCTGCTGCTCGGCCTCTCGCACAGTGCCCGCGGGCCGCGCGACGGGAATGCCTAGAGCCGCACGAGCCGGACGTTGTAGATCCCGTCGATCGCCTCGATCGCCTGCAGCTGGTCCGAGGTCGGCTCCTCATCGACCGCGATCAGCATCAGCGCGCGGCCGCGGCGCGCCCGCCGGCCCACCTGCATCGACTGGATGTTGATGTCGAACCGGCCCAGCAGGGTGCCCACCCGGCCGATCATGCCGGGGCGGTCTTCGTTGTCGCAGACGATGATGCAGGTCCCGCGCTCCGGGGCGATGTCCACGTCGAGCCCGTTGATCAGGACGATGCGCGGCTGGCCCCGCTCGACCGTCCCGCCGACCATCACCTCCGCCTCGGAGGTCGTCACGCGGACGTTCACCAGGTTGAGGAATACCTCATGCGAGGCGCGGGTGCTCTCGCGGATGTCCCAGCCGCGGCTTGCCGCGGTCAGGTGAGCGTTGACGATGTTCACGTTCTCCTCGCTGATCGGGCGCAGCAGCCCCCGGATGACCGCCGCGCGCAGCGGGGTCGTATCGTGCTCGGTGATCTCCCCGTAGTACTCGATCTCGATCGCCTGCAGCTTGCCGGTCACCAGCTGGGTCGCGACCATGCCGAGCTGCTCCGCAACCCCCATGTATGGCCCCACCACCTGCAGCGTCTCGGGCGCCAGGAGCGGAGCGTTTACCGCATACCGGGCAGGGCGCCCTTCCAGCACATCGACGATCTGCTCGGCCACGTCGATGGCGACCCGCTCCTGAGCCTCGGCGGTCGACGCCCCGAGGTGCGGCGTGGTGATGATGCGGGGGTCGCCGAGCAGCGGGTTATCGGCGGGCGGCGGCTCCGCGGTGAAGACGTCCACCGCTGCCCCCGCGACCTTGCCGCTGGCCACCGCCTTCGCCAGCGCGGCCTCATCGATGATCCCGCCGCGCGCCACATTGATGATGCGCACCCCATCCTTCATGCGGGCGAGCTCCGCCTCGCCGATCATCCCCTGGGTGGCCGCCGTGAGCGGCGGATGAACCGAAATGAAGTCCGAGAGCATGAGCAGCTGCTCGAAATCGACCGACTCCACGCCCAGCGCCCGCGCCCGCTCCACCGGCACGAAGGGGTCGACCGCGAGGACCCGCATCTCCAGGGCGATGGCGCGGCGAGCCACTTCCGAGCCAATCTTGCCCAGGCCCACGATGCCCAGCGTCTTCCCGCGGACCTCGGTGCCGACGTAGCTCTTCCGATCCCACTTGCCCGAGCGCATCGAAGCATCGGCCTGCGGGACATGGCGCGCCAGCGCGAGCAGGAGAGCGATCGTGTGCTCCGCCGCCGCCACGGTGTTCCCCTGCGGGGCGTTCACGACGATCACGCCCCGCTCCGTCGCGGCATCGAGGTCGATGTTGTCCACGCCCACCCCGGCGCGGCCGATGACCTGCAGGCGGCTGGCGGCTTCGATGACGGGCCGCGTCACCTTCGTCTCGCTCCGCACCACCAGCGCCTCGAATTCCGGGATGGCCGCAATCAGCGAATCCTGCGGCAGCCCGGTCCGGACTTCAACATCGGCGACCCGGCGCAGAAGCTCGATTCCCTCGGGCGCAACCGGATCGGCAACGAGGACACGGGGACGGCGCGGTGTAGACATGGGCTGCAGCTTCTCCTTCAGCGTGGCAAGTGCGAGTTCGATGGCGGGCGGGATCCGGGTCTTGCCGGATTCCCAGCGGCTGACGGTCGCCTGGTCGACCCCCAGCGCCTCGGCGAGGGCGCTCTGCGAGAGCCCCAGGGCGATGCGCTCAGCGGCGAAGGCTTCGGGCTTCATCACCTATGCAGGATGCATGAAGATGCCCCGTCATGCAAATTGCATGGACGGGGCACGCGCGGAAGTCAACCAGGAAGCGCTATACCCGGGCGCCGGCCTCCGCCAGCAGCTTCTCCACCACGTCGAGCGCCTCCTCCACTTCGTGCTGCTGCACCCAGCCAAGGTGGCCGACCCGGAAAATCTTGCCTTCGAGCTTGCCCTGGCCGCCGCCGAGCACCACGCCGAACTCCTCGCGGGCGCGACGGCTGATCGCCTTGCCATCCACGCCCTCGGGCCACCACACCGCCGTGACGGTGTTCGAGGCATACTGCTCATCCACCGGCACCAGCTTCAGCCCCATCGCCTTGACCCGCTGGCGGGTGTAGTTCCCGATCGCCTCGTGCCGCGCGAAGATGCTTTCAAGCCCCTCCGCCCGCATCAGCTCGAACGCCTTGTCGAGCGCGTAATACACCGAGAGCGCCGGCGTCCACGGGTTCTGGAGTTTCGCCAGCGAATCGCGCGTCTTCGCGGCATCGAAGTAGAACCGCGGCATCTTCGCCTCGGCATTGGCCGCCCACGCCCGCTCGCTCATGTAGACGAACGCCAGCCCGGGCGGAACCATCCAGCCCTTCTGCGAGCCGCTCACCACCACGTCGAGGCCCCAGCGCTCCACCGGGCAGGGGATCGAGCTCATGCTGCTCACCGCATCTACGAGGATGAGCCGGTCGCGCTGGCGCACCTCGCGGGCGATCGCCTCCAGCGGGTTCGTCACGCCGGTCGAGGTTTCGTTGTGCGTGACCAGCACCGCCTTGATGGTCGGGTCCTCATCGAGCATGCGGCCGATGACCGCCGGGTCGGCGGCTTCGCCCCACTCAGTCGCATAGCTCACCACGTCCGCGCCGTACGTCTTCACGATGTTCTTGAAGCGGTCGCCGAAGGAGCCGATCGACACCGAAAGCACCCGGTCCCCGGGGCTCAGCGTATTCACCACCGCCACCTCGAGCCCGCCCGTGCCCGACGTGGTGAACGACAGCACGTCGGAGGAGCTCCCGAAGACCCAGTTCAGGCCGTCGGTCACGCGCCGGAGGATCTGGGCGAACTCGGGCCCGCGATGGTTCATCATCTGCATCGCGCCCGCAGCCAGGACCTCCTCAGGGCAGGGGGTGGGACCAGGGATGCGCAGGTTCACAGTCAGCTCCGTTGCCAGAAGTACCATCATCGTCAGCGGTTATCGGCGGTGGGTCAATCAGGGATACCGCCGCGCGCCAATGGTGGATTCGATACCAGTATTCGGCGCGAACCGTGCCGTCCTCCTTCCCGCAGCCGATGCGCATCTGCTGTGAACGGGTTGACCCATCTGCCGGCGCGGGCATATAGTCCGCCGAAAGTTACGGATTTCACAACCTCAGCCATGACGCTCGAAATCCCCGAAGTCGTCATCAATCGCCTGCCGGTCTATGCACGCGCCCTCGCCGACCTCGCCGCCCGCGGGGAAACGGTCGTGAGCTCGCAGGCCCTGGGCGAGCTGCTGGATGTGACCCCGGCCCAGATCCGCAAGGACCTTTCCTACTTCGGGCGATTCGGCAAGCAGGGGCGCGGCTATAACGTGCAGGGCCTGCTTCACCGCCTGCGCGAGATCCTCGGCATCGACCGCCAGTGGCGCCTCTGCCTGGTCGGCGTTGGGCGCCTCGGCCAGGCGATCGCCGAATACGGCGGCTTCGGGCCGCAGGGTTTCCACATCGTCGCCGCCTTCGACGCCAATCCGGCCGTCGTCGGGAAGCACGTCGGCGGTGTCGAAGTCCAGGATATCGCCCGCCTCGATGAGTACCTCGCCCACAATCGCGTCGATATCGGCATCGTGGCGGTGCCGGCGGCTGAAGCGCAGGACGTCGTCGACCGGCTCGTGCGCGGCGGCATCCGCGCCATCCTGAACTATGCGCCGGTTACCGCCCACGTCCCGCCGGGTGTCAGCATCCGCCACATCGACCCCGTTCTGGCCATGCAGAGCATGACCTACTACATCAAGCGGAGCGAGCCCGCCGGCGCCAAGTAGCATCTCCATTAAAGCGTTGAGGCACTGCGGGCGAGCGAGGCCCACAGGGCCCTGCGACAAGGTGTCAACCGCTCGAATCCGCTGGGAACGGCCGCGCCCTCCAGCCACGACCCGGCTGCGACTGTCGGCCCAGGTGCCTCCAACGGACGACTGGCTGCCGGGGCTGGCTACCGCTGCTCCGCCTGCGGGAACATCCCCACCAGGTTCTCTTCTTCGGTCGGCAGGCTGCGCTTGATGACGTCGAGGTGATCCAGCGCGATACCCGCCCCGATGGCCACGCACTCGAGCGGGTTATCGGCCACGTAGCAGGGCACCCCGGTTTCCTGCGTCAGCAGTTCGTCCAGGTGCCGAAGCAGCGCGCCGCCGCCCGTCAGCACGATGCCTCGGTCGATCACATCGGCCGCCAGCTCCGGCGGGGTCTTTTCGAGCACCGCCCGCACGGTCTGCACGATGGTTCCGAGGCAGTCCTGGATGGCCTGCGCCACCTCGGTCGACGTGAGCGAGATGGTCTTCGGCAGCCCGCTCAGCTGGTCGCGGCCTCGCACCTGCGTGGCCAGCCCTTCATCGATGGGAAGTGCGCTGCCGATGGCGATCTTGATCTCCTCGGCGGTCTTCTCGCCGATGATCAGGTTATGTCGCCGCCGCACATAGGCGATGATCGCCTCGTCGATCCGGTCCCCGGCCATCCGCACCGATTCCGACACCACGATGCCATACAGCGAGATGACCGCCGCCTCGGTGCGGCCGCCGCCGATGTTGACCACCATGTTGCCGCGGGCCGTGCCGATGGGGATGCGCGCACCGATGGCCGCGGCCAGCGGCTCGGGCACGAGGTGGGCCGGCTTGCGGGCACCCGCCTGCTCGGCGGCATCGCGGACGGCGCGCTGCTCAACGCTCGTCACGCCCGCCGGCACAGTGACCATCACCTCGGGCCGGATCAGGTTGAAGCGCCCGGTAATCTGCCCGATGAAGTAGCGCAGCATCGCCTCGGTCGTGAGGTAATCGGCGATCACGCCGTCGCGCATCGGGCGGATGACGCTGATCGAGCCCGGCGTGCGCCCCTGCATCGCCCGCGCCTCATTGCCGACCGCCACGATCGCGTTGTCGCGGTTATGCCGCGCCACCACGCTCGGCTCGTTCACCACGATCCCCTGGCCCTTCACGTAGACCAGGATGTTCGCGGTCCCGAGGTCGATGCCCACCTTCTTCGGGGCGAGGAATTCGAACGCCATCAGGCGCGCTCCACCTGCACGCCGACCGCCCGAAGCTTCTCATCAAGCCGCTCGTAGCCGCGGTCGAGGTGGTAGATGTCGTCGATGATCGTGGTTCCCTGGGCGACGAGCGCCGCGAGCAGCACGGCCGCGCCGGCACGCACATCGAGCGCCCGGACGCGGGTTCCGTGCAGCGGCGTGGGACCTGAGACAATTGCCGAGGAGCCGGTCGAGACGATTTCGGCGCCCATCTTGCGCAATTCGCCGACGTACAGCATGCGGTTATCGAACACGCGCTCGTGGATAATCGAGACCCCGTTAGCCTGGGTCAGCAGGGCCGCGAACGGGGCGTGCAGGTCGGTCGCCAGGCCGGGGTACGGCAGCGCCTGGAAGCTGACCGCCCGAATCGTCGCACCCGCCGCGACATGCAGCCCGCCTTCGACCGCGCGCACCTCGGCGCCGGTCGCCCGCAGCTTGTGCACGAGGGCGTCCATCACGCCGGCCGGGGCGTCGCGCAGGTAGAGCTCCCCGCCGGTCATCACCGCGGCGATGGCCCACGTCCCGGCTTCGATGCGGTCCGGCATGATGCGGCCGCGCGTCCCGTGGAGCCGCTCGACGCCCTCGATTTCGAGCATCTGGCTGCCGATGCCGCTGATTCGCGCCCCCATCGCGTTGAGCAGGTGGGCGAGCTCCTGCACCTCGGGCTCCGTCGCGGCGTTGACGATCGTGGTGTGGCCTTCGGCCAGCACCGCCGCCATCATCACGTTCTGCGTGCCCGAAACCGAGGGATAATCCATGAACACCCGGGCGCCGCGCAGTCCGCCGGCCGGGCCGCGCGCCACGAACCGCTCGCCCTCGCGCGAGACCGCCGCGCCCATCGCCTCGAACCCGGAAAGGTGGACATCGATCGGCCGCTGGCCGATGACGTCGCCGCCCGGCGGCGCCGAGGCCGCGAAGCCGTGCCGCCCGAGCAGGGGGCCCATCACCTGGAACGACGCCCGGTTCTCGCTGATCAGCTCCGTCGGCGCCTCGCAGGTCGAAGCCCCCGCCGCGTTCAGCCGCAGCGCGCCGCCCGGCAGGCGTTCGACCACGGCACCGAGGCTGGCCAGCAGCTGCCCGAGCGAATCGACATCCGAGATGTAGGGGACGTTCTCGAGGATGACGTCCTCATCGGTGAGGAGCGCCGCACACATCGCCGCGAGCGCGTGATTCTTCGCGCCCGATACCTCGATGGTCCCCCGCAGGGCCACCTCGCCCCGGACAATGTACCGCCCACCGCGGACGCGCGTTGTCATCTCACCGGCCAGTCTAGGGTTTCCTGCCCGATCACGCGAACCTCAGACACGACAACGGGGCAGGCCGTTGCTGACCGACCTGCCCCGCGGAATGGCGCTTCTCCCGGGCTACACCTGCGGCCGGCCGGTGGTCCGGCGGCGGCGCTGCTCGGCGACCCGCAGGCGCAGCAGGGCGCGCTGCAGCGCTGCCTGGGCGCGGGCGAGGTCGACATCCCGGTCGGCCTGCTCGCGGTACCGGCGGATGCGCTCCTCTGCGCGGCGGCGGGCTTCCTCAGCGCGGGCGATGTCGATCTCCTCGGCGGCTTCGGACGCATCGGCAAGGATGGTGATGCGGTCGTTGCGGACCTCCATGAAACCACCCGTGACGACGAACGACTCCTCCTGGCCGGCACGGCGCAACACCAGTTCGCCCGGCTCCAGCGTCGTCATAAGGGCGGCGTGCCGGGGATAGATGGCCAGCTGCCCCTCTGCACCGGGCGCGATCAGCGCATCGATGCCCTGCTCGACCCGCACCACGCGCTCAGCCGTCACCAGTTCGACCGTGAGCGGCATGGAATCAGCCCTCGGCCAGCCGCCGGCCCTTTTCGACCGCGCTGTCGATGTTGCCGACCATATAGAATGCCTGCTCCGGCAGGCCGTCGTGCTTGCCTTCGAGGATCTCCTTGAAGCCGCGCACCGTCTCGCGCACCGGCACGTACTGGCCGGGGTTCCCGGTGAACTGCTCGGCCACGAAGAACGGCTGCGTGAGGAAGCGCTGGATCTTGCGCGCCCGGGCAACAGTGAGCTTGTCTTCGTCGGACAGTTCGTCGATGCCCAGGATGGCGATGATGTCCTGCAGGTCCTTGTAGCGCTGCAGCACCCGCTGGACGCCCCGCGCCACCTCGTAGTGCTCCTGCCCCACGATGCGGGGCTCGAGCGCGCGGGAGAACGAGGTCAGCGGGTCCATCGCCGGGAAGAGCGCCTGCTCGGCGAGCGACCGCTCGAGCGCCACGACCGCGTCAAGGTGGCCGAAGGTGGTCGCCACGCCCGGGTCGGTGTAGTCGTCCGCCGGCACGTAGATCGCCTGGAACGAAGTAATCGAGCCCTTCTTGGTCGAGGTGATGCGCTCTTCCAGCTCGCCCATTTCGGTCGCGAGGGTCGGCTGGTAGCCCACCGCGGAGGGCATGCGGCCCAGCAGCGCCGACACCTCCATACCGGCGAGCGTGTAGCGATAGATGTTGTCCACGAAGAAGAGGACGTCGCGGCCTTCCTCATCGCGGAAGTACTCCGCCATGGTCAGGCCGGTGAGCGCGACCCGCAGGCGCACGCCGGGGGGCTCGTTCATCTGGCCGAAGACCATCGCCATCTTGGCGAGCACCCCGGATTCCTTCATCTCGTGCCAGAGGTCGTTCCCCTCGCGGGAGCGCTCGCCCACGCCGGCGAAGACCGAGTAGCCGCCGTGCTCGCGGGCGATGTTCGAAATCAGCTCCTGGATGACGACCGTCTTGCCGACGCCCGCGCCGCCGTACAGGCCGACCTTCCCGCCGCGCACCAGGGGCGCGATGAGGTCGATGACCTTGATGCCGGTCTCGAGCACGGACGGGGCGGTCTCCTGCTCCTCGAACGTGGGCGGCTCGCGGTGGATGGCCCAGCGCGGCGCGTCATCCGGGGCCGGGAGGTCGTCGATCGGCTGGCCGAGCACATTGAACATGCGCCCGAGCGCCTTCGGGCCCACCGGCACCGAGATCGGCGCGCCGGTATCGACCGCCCGAACGCCGCGGCGGAGGCCGTCGGTCGAGTCCATCGCGAGGCAGCGCACCCAGTTGTTGCCCAGGTGCTGCTGCACCTCGGTGACGAGCACCGAACCGTCGTCGCGAATGATGTTGACCGCGTTGAACAGCGCGGGCAGCTGATCGGGCGGGAATTCAACGTCGATAACGGTACCGATGACCTGGACGACGCGTCCCTCAGTAGCAGTCATGACCATGGCGAGACCTCCGGCGAATTCGCAGCAAGTTTGCAGTTGAGCGGGGCCGTCATGCGGCCACCTCCAGCAGCTGCCCGGGGTGCACCTCGAGCAGCGAGGCGTAGTCGCGGTGCGGGCCGGGCAGCTCCAGCCCGCGGGTGTAGTCCGTGCGCACCGCCCACACCGTCATCCCCGCCGCTTTCGCCGCGAGAATGCCGGCGGGCGCGTCTTCGAACACGAGGCAGGTCGCGGGCGCGCACGCCAGGAGCTCCGCGGTCTTCAGGTATATCTCCGGCGAAGGCTTGCCCTCCGCCACTTCGCTCCCGGTCACCACCACCGAAAACGCTTCCCGCAGCCCGATGCGATCGAGACAGGCTTCCACCCACGGGCGAATCGACGATGACGCGACCGCGAGCGGCACGTGCGCCGCAGCCAGCGCGGTCACCAGTTCGCGCGCGCCGGGGAGCGCCTCGCTGCGCGAGCGGTACTTCTCCAGCATGACCTCCCGGTAGGCGGCGGCGAACTCCTCGAGCGGGCGCTTCAGCCCCAGGTCCACCGCCATATCCTGCCAGCCGGTCTTGGTGCCCATGTAGGGCTTGTACGATTCCAGCGAGATCGAGAGACCCTCTTCGGCCAGCAGCTCGTTGACCGCCTCAAAATGCAGCGGCTCGCCGTCCACGAGGACGCCGTCCATATCGAAGATGACCGCTGCGAAGCGTGCCAGGGTCAACCCTCCAGCGCGGCCGCGCCGCCAACGATATCGAGGAGCTCCTTGGTGATCTGCTCCTGGCGGGCCTTGTTGTAGGTCAGCGTGAGCTCGCGGGTGATTTCGTTTGCGTTGTCGGTCGCGTTCTTCATCGCGACCATCTGAGCGCTCTGGAAGCTCGCAGCGTTCTGCAGGATCGCTTCGTACACCTGCATCTCCACATACCGCGGCAGCAGCTGCGCCAGCACCTCCTGGGGCGAGGGCTCGAAGATGTAATCCTGGGCGAAGCCCTCCCCGTCATCGCCTTCCGCCATCTGCGGGGGCTCGATGGGAAGCAGCTGCCGAATCACCGGGCGCTGCACGGCCGTCGAGACAAATTCGGGATAGCTGATGTAGACCCGGTCGATCACGCCCTCGAGGTAGTCATTCATGATCAGCCGGGCGATGCTTGCCGCATCCGACTGGGCGGGATAGTCCCCAAGCTCAGTGAACTCGGCGACCACATGCACGTGAGCGCGGATGAAGAAATCGCGCCCCTTCTTGCCCACCGCAACCACATCGACCGGCTCGTGCTGCATGGCGACCCAGGTCCCGGCGCTCCGGTTCAGGTTCGCGTTCAGGCCTCCGCAGAGCCCGCGGTCCGGCGTGATGTGCAGGAGCCCGATGTTCTTTACCTCGCGAGTCACCAGCAACGGGTGCGCGGGCCTTTCAGGGTCCACCATCGCGGCGGCAAGCCCGGCAATCACCGTCCGAAGCTTCTCAGAATACGGTTTCGCCTGGAGCGCACGATCCTGCGCCCGTCGCATCTTGGAAGCGGCCACGAGCTGCAGCGCGTTGGTGATTTTCGCCGTGTTCTTGACGCTCTGGATGCGTCGCCGAAGTTGCCGGATGGTCGCCATGCGTTCGTTCGTTCCCGGGCTGGCGGCCCAGCGGTGGGCCTGGTCGTCCGGCCTGGGGCCGGCTCGGATGCGGGAGCCGTGCCTTAGTAGGGCACCGTCTCCTTGAACGTTCGGATCACGTTCGTGATGCGCTCCTGCAGTTCGGGCGTCATCACCGGGTTCGCCTGGATTTCATCGAGCAGCGGCTTCTCGTTGCTCGCCAGATACTTGCGCAGCTCGTTCTCGAACGACCGCACCTTGGCAACCGGCACGTCGTCGAGCAGCCCGCTCGTGAGGGTGAAGATGACGATCACCTCCTCGGCAAGGCTGAGCGGCTGGAACTGGTCCTGCTTCAGGATCTCCGTCGCGCGCTGGCCGCGCTCGAGCTGGCGGCGCGTCGCGGCGTCAAGGTCGCTGGTCCCGAACTGGGCGAAGGCGGCCAGCTCGCGGTACTGCGACATGTCGCCCTTCAGCCCGCCCGAGACGGACTTCATCGCCTTCGTCTGCGCTGCCGAACCCACCCGGCTCACCGAGAGGCCGGTGTTGATGGCAGGGCGGATGCCCGCGTTGAAGAGGTCCGCTTCGAGGTAGATCTGCCCGTCGGTAATCGAAATGACGTTCGTCGGAATGTACGCCGAAACGTCGTTCGCCTGGGTTTCGATAATCGGAAGCGCGCTGAGCGAACCACCTTTCTCGAGGCGCGCGGCGCGTTCCAGCAGGCGGCTGTGCAGGTAGAACACGTCACCGGGGTACGCTTCGCGGCCCGGCGGGCGCCGCAGCAGCAGCGACATCTGCCGGTACGCCCAGGCGTGCTTGCTCAGGTCGTCGTAGACGATGAGCGCATCCCGCCCGGACTCCATAAACTCCTCGCCCATCGCGCAGCCGGCATACGGCGCGAGGTACTGCAGCGCGGCCGACTCCGAGGCGTTCGCGGCGACGACGATGGTGTGCTCCATCGCCCCGTACTCCTCGAGGATGCCCACCACCTGGGCGACCTTCGCGGCCTTCTGGCCAATCGCCACGTAGATGCAGATGAGGTCGCCGCCCTTCTGGTTGATGATCGTGTCGAGCGCGATGGCCGTCTTCCCGGTGGAGCGGTCGCCGATGATCAGCTCGCGCTGGCCCCGGCCGATGGGGAACATCGCGTCGATCGCCTTGATGCCCGTCTGCACCGGGACGGACACGCTCTTCCGAAGCGTCACGCCGGGGGCGATGCGTTCGACCGGGCGGGTCTTCGTCGTGTTGATCGGCCCCTTCCCGTCGATCGGATTGCCCAGCGGGTCGACCACACGCCCGATGAGCGCGTCGCCAACGGGCACCTCGATGACGCGCCCGGTGGAGCGGACCTCGTCGCCCTCCTTGATGGCCGCATAATCGCCCAGGATGACGGCGCTGACGGATTCCTCTTCCAGGTTCAGCGCGATGCCCATCGTGCCGTTCGGGAACTCCAGCAGCTCCGAGTACATAGCCCCCGAAAGCCCGTGGATGCGCGCCACGCCGTCGCCGGCCTCAATAACCGTGCCGACGTCGGTGGCCGTCACCTTCGACCCGAAGTGCTCGATCTGCTCGCGAAGGATCGATGCGATTTCCTCAGCACGTACTGCCATGCGGCATTACCTCTTCCAATTTCACTCGCCCGTCAGCGGGCTCCCTCCAGTTCGCGGCGAAGCGCCTTCAGCCGCGTCCGAATGCTTCCATCGATCAGGCGGTCGCCGACGCGGATGATCGCCCCGCCGATGATGCTCGGGTCGACCCGGTTCGTGGCGACGACCGTCTCGCCGAGCTGCTCGCCGATGCGCCGCGAAATCTCCTGCAGGCGCTCCTCGGAAAGCGGCACGGCGGTGGTCACCTGCGCATGCGCGATGCCTTCGTAGGCATCGGCGAGGCGGTTGAACGCTTCCGCCACCGCCCGCGCATCCAGCGACCGCCCCTTCTGCACCAGAAGTTTTGCCAGGTTCAGCGCCAGCGGCGAAACTTCCAGGACGCGTTCCAGTGCGGCGAACCGTTGCTCCAGTGGCACTTTCGGATCCGCCAGGACGGGTGCCAGTTGCGAATCAACCAGCACCGTCGCGATGTCTACGAGGTCGCTTCGCCAGCGGGAAACCTCGCCGCGCTCACGCGCCAGCTCAAAAGCGGCCTGTGCATACCGGCGGGCTGCCGCGACGTTCGCCATCGTCAGTTCCCGCTGAAGCGCGACTCCGCAAGCGTCTCATCGATGACACGCTGGTGCGCCTGCGGGTCGAGCGATTGGTTGATGACTTTTTCGGCGGCAGCAACCGTAATGGCCGCGAATTCCCGCCGCAGCTCGGCGATTGCACGGTCGCGCTCGAGCTGGATCTCGTTCCGGGCGCGCTCCAGAGCCGCCTCGCGCTCCCGCGCCGCCTGCTCGCGCGACTCCGTTTCGATGCGGGTAGCAATCGCCTGGGCGTTCGCGACGATTTCCTGCCCTTCCTTCCGCGCGGCGTCGAGCTGGGCCTGGATGTTGGCCTGTGCGGAGGCGGCCTCCTGCCGGGCGATCTCCGCGGCGTTGAGCCCTTCCGCGATGCGCTGGCGCCGTTCGTCGAGCATTTTCAGGACGGGCCGGTACAGCGTCAGCCGCAGAATGACAAGCAGCACCGCAAAGTTCACGAACTGCGCAATCAACTGCGGAAGGCTGATACCGAGGGCGCTAAATGCCTCGCCCATATCCGTACTACCCCTTTCTTTGCTCCCCGCGCAGGCGGGAAGTCCGCGCTGGTGACTAGATAACGAACGCGATGATGAGCGCGGAGAGGAGGGCGTAAATACCGATCGCTTCGGCGAATGCGACGCCAAGGATCATGTTGGTCTGGATGGCTGCGCGCGCCTCGGGATTGCGGCCCAGGGCCTCCATCGCCTTACCCACGAGCATGCCGATGGCGAGCGCCGGGGCGATACCGCCCACGGCCATGGCGATCGCCGCGCCGATTGCCTTGGCGCCGTCGGTCTCGAGGATCACGAGGAACGGCAGATACGAGAGAAGGTCCATGGTTGCTTGCCTCCGTTGCACCCTTCCGGGGTGCGTTGTTCTGATGTGCCTGCGAACAGGCGCTTAGTGCGCCTGGACTGCCCTCGGTTCGTGATGGCCCGCCGCGCCGTGCGCTTCGCCATGGCCATGCTCTTCATCGTGCTCCTCGCCGTGATGCTCAACCGCGCCGACCGCGAACACGAGCAGCAGCAGTGAGAAGACGATCGCCTGGATGAGCCCCACGAAGAGTTCGAGGCCGTAAATCCCAAGCGGTGCGAGGAACGGGACGAGATAGGTAAGGATGAGCAGCAGCACGCCGCCCGCGAAGATGTTGCCGAAGAGGCGGAACGCGAAGCTGATGATGCGGATGAACTCCGAAAGCAGCTCGAGGAAGCCGACGAAGGTCAGGATCGGGTTCTTCAGGGGGTTGATGAAGAACTTGCCGAGGTAGCCGAAGCCGAGCGACTGGAAGCCCCAGAACTCGATCACCAGGAAGGCGAAGATCGCCAGCGCCAGCGTGTTATTGAGGTCGCTGAACGTCGCCCGGAAGAACGGATAGACCATCGCGACCTTATCGCCGGGGAACTCTACGCCGCCGAACGCCTGCCCCAGGGCCACGCTTTCGACAGCCCCGTGGTCAGCACCGCCCTCGCCATGCGCGTCGGCCGGCAGGAACTTCGGCGCCTTCGGGTCGGCGTTGAGGGCCGCGAGCGCCGCCGCGACATCTTCGGGCGCGGCGTGGCCGTGCTCAGCCTCGCCGTTCGACTCGGCGCCGTGCGAGGGCGCGAAGTCCGTGTAGAACTCAGCCAGCGCGATGATGTAGCGGTCGAGGACGTCGCCGGGCGCCTCGCCCGTGTGGATGTCGAACTTGAACGTGCCCGCGCCGCTCTGCACCAGCCCGAGGCCGCCGGCGTCTTCCATCTGCCATGCAAAGAAGTGCTTGTCCTTATCGAACGGCTTCCCGGCCTCGGCTTTATCCTGGATCTCGTGGAAGATCTCGTGCCCGTAGTCCTTGGTAATACCGATCGCCTTGTAGAAGGGCAGAAGCGCGAGCCAGTTCGCCATGAGGATGAAGAGGAAGAAGGTCGCGACCACCGGGAAGAAGCGCCGCGCGTTCACCTCGCCGGCGATCTCCTCCACCTGGCCGTAGAGGAACTCAATGACGGATTCGATGAAGTTCTGCGCCCCCGAGGGGATGAGCTTCATGCTGCGGGTCATCAGGAAGGTGCCGACGATCAGCACGAGCATGGTCAGCCACGCAGCCATGAGTGTGGACGTGACCTGGAAGAGCCCGAGGTCCCAGAGCACGTCGCCGGGGATGACGATGTGCGGTTCGGGCCCGGCAGCGAACACGAAGCCGGCGGCGATGACCGCGAGCGCAATGACTGCGATGAGGATGATTTTCAACCGACCTCACTCCGGTGGCTCATCATTGAGCCGGCTCACCAGGGGCTGCAGCATACGGTATCCGCCGTAGAGCGCCACGGCGAGCCCGAGCACAATCCCTGCAAGCGTGAATATGGGCTCGAGTCCGGTCGCGTCATCGGCCCACCGGCCGAGAGCGACCCCGAGGATCACGGCGGTGGCGAAGAACCAGCCGGCGCCGAGCAGGGACACGGCCGGAACCGCCCACCTGCTCATGCGCCTCTCCCCGGGCGCCCGGTCTCCAGACCCCGCGCATCATAGGACGATTGTGAAGCAATGCGCAAGCGGTCACAGGCCGCCGGGGGCACGAATTCTTGAGGCGTGTTAGCGCTTATCGAAGTCATCGAGGTCCAGCCCCTCGATGAACTCCTTGAACACGCCCAGCTTCTCCAGCTCCTCCGGGTCCACCGGGCGGGTCTCCTCCACCGGGGCAGTCCGCGACTTCGCCGACTCCTCCGTCTCGCCTTCCTCCAGGATTACCCCCGCCCGGTCGAGCACGGACTCCTCCGCGAAGATCGGCGCATCCACCCGCACCGCCAGCGCAATCGCATCCGAAGGCCGGCTATCCACTTCCAGCGTGCGCCCGTTCACATCGAGCACGATGCGGGCGTAGAAGGTGTCGTTCTCCAGGTCGTTCACAACGATGTAGGCCACGCGCGCGCCCAGCTGCTCGATCATGTTGCGGAGCAGGTCGTGCGTGAGCGGCCGCGCGACCGAGACGTCCTGCAGGCGGACGGCGATCGCGTCGGCCTCAGCGGGCCCGATCCAGATCGGCAGGTAGCGGTCGGAATCCTTCTCGCGAAGGATGACCACGCGCTGGTAGTTCATCAGGCTGAGCCGGATGCTCTCGATGCTCAGCTCTCTCACGTGACGCCTCCCGGGAAGGGGTGCGGGTGCCACCCTCCCGTGGTCGATGATAGGTTCGGCCAGATCAGGGAGTCAACGACTGCGCACCACACCCACCATGGGGCCGGACGGCGCCCCGCGGCCGCGCCGCAGATTCACAGCGGCCACCGCGCCAATCCCCCCGGCCAAGAGCGCCAGCACCGGCGTCACCCCCACCACATCGCTCAGCGCGCCGGCCGCCAGCACCGGCAGCGACGAGGCCACCGCCGAAAGCGCCGCCTGGGTGGCCCCTACCCTCCCGCGCAGGTAGAGGGGCACGCGGTCGTCCAGCACCGTTTGGCCGGCCACGTTGACCATCGCATAGGCGAACCCGAGCGGGAACGAAAGGCACATCGCGACCACACCGCCGCCATCGAACCGGCCGATCTGCACGCTGTTCAGCCAGCTGAAGATCCCGTAGCCGCCCAGGAACGCCGCCAGCTCGTTCACGAAAGCCAGCAGCCCCAGGCAGACCACGAAGACAAAGAACCCGGCCGAACTGAGCACGCTGTGGGGGAGCCGCCGCGCCACCATGCCAGCGAGCCGCAGCCCCAGCGCGACCCCCAGCGCAGCCGGCAGCAGCACGATCGCCCCGAGGTCGACCCGCATGCCCAGCGTCTCCGTGATGTAGGTCGGGATAAGGCCGCTGAGGATGATTACCGCCGTCGAAATCAGCGTGAGCTCGATCGCCGCGTGGAACACCGCCCGGTCGGACCGCATCGCCCGCCAGCCGACCGCCCACCACGGGCCGCCCGGCTCGCCGCCGATCTCCCGCCGTTCCGGCGAAGCCGTGCTCCCAATCAGCAGCGCCTGCACGGCCGCGACCAGGAACAGTGCGCCGCAGATCGCGAACAGCGCATCGCGGCTATCGAACACCCGCAGCACGACCGGCGTCAGCACGCCAAGCCCCACGAGCTGCGCCGCCCCGCCGACCGCCTGCCCGATGGCATTGGCGCGGGCGAGGTCCTCCCGCCGCACGATCGCCGGCAGGATGGCGCCCTCCGCCGAGCTGGCGAACTGCGTGGCGGTTGCGAGCAGGATGGCCACCAGGTAGTAGCTGGCAGTTGAGCCACCATGGAGCAAGAAGAGCAGGCAAAGGGCCGCCCGCACGAGGTCACCGCCGAAGACGAGCAGCCGCTTCGGAAGCATGTCCGCCGCCGTGCCGGCGAGCAATCCAGCCGCCGTCGAAGGCACCACCAGCGCAAGCACCAGGAGCGACGTCAGGAACGCCCGCCCGGTCTCTTCGGTAATGAGCAGGACGAGCGCGAAGTTGATCGCGTTCTGCGCCACCCGCGAACAGAAGCGCGTGTAGCTGAGCATGCGGAAGGGCCGCTGCTGGAGGAGGGGCACCTGGCGGGTTGGGACCTCCTCATGCATTGGGCGGAAGCAACCTTCGAGCGCGCGCCTCGAACTTGCGCCGCTCCAGGAGAACACGTCGACCGCAGGTGAGGCATTCGATACCGATATCCGCACCGACCCGATAGACGCGCCACTGCCAGCCCCCGCACGGGTGCTGCCGTCGCATCTCGTAGACCTCGCCCTCCCGAATCTCGGCGATCATGCCGGCCGAAGCGCAGTCCGGAGTTCATCACGAAGACGCCGGGCAGCATCGGAGGCGGCCGTGGCGGCGTCCTCCCCCTTCCCGGCGTAGAGGATGCTGCGCGACGCGTTGACGACAACCCGGCCCGGGGTACTGCCGGCTGCGGCAATCACTTCCGCCGCGCTTCCGCCCTGTGCACCGACGCCCGGGACCAGAAGCGGCACCTCGGGGAGCAGCGACCGAATGCGGCGAAGCTCGTGTGGAGCTGTTGCGCCGACGACAAGGCCCACGTGTTCGCCCCAGCCGGCCGCTTTCAGTGCGATTCGCTCGTACAGCGGCTCTCCGCCGTGGAGTGCGAGGGCCTGGAAGTCTGCTGCGCCGGGGTTGGAAGTGCGTGCCAGCACGAACACACCGCGGTCGCGGTAAGCAAGATATGGCTCGACCGAATCTCGCCCGAGGTAGGGGTTCACGGTCACTGCATCGAACCCCCAGGCTTCGAACAGCGCCCGGGCGTAGGCGGCGGCGGTGTTGGGCACGTCGCCGCGCTTCGCGTCGCCGATGACCGGGATGCCCTCCGGGATCGCCGCCAGCACTTGCTCCAGCGCCCGCAGGCCCGCGATTCCCCACTGTTCGAAAAAGGCGAGATTGGGTTTGAAGCAGGCCGCGAATTCGGCCGTGGCCGCGACTATATCGCAGAGGTACGGGGCCACGTCGTCGACCGCGTGGAGCTCGCGGTCGGGGTCGAGCCCAACGCAGAGCAGGGAGTCCGCCTCGCGAGAGCGCGCCTCGAGCCGTTCGAAAAACGTCATCGATTCGCCTCCTGCTCGGCTGGCGTGAACCCCAGCGCGGCCATCGTAGCACGCAGCCGCTGCCGATCGCCGCTAACGATGAGGTCGAGACCCCCCGGCCCGGGCGAGAGGGCGTCGGCGTCGCAGAGCAGGTCGACGGCGCGGCGCGCCGCGGCTTCTGACGTGTCCACGACCTCCACGGACGGGAAGAGTCGGGTGATGGCTTCGCCGAGGAAGGCATAGTGCGTACAGCCGAGCACGACGGTATCCGCTCCGCGCCCGACCGCCGGTCCGAGCAGCTGTTCGAGGCGCGCCGCAATCGCCGGACCTGAGATGTCGCCGCGTTCGACCATATCTGCCAGCCCTGTTCCCGCGACTGCGGTCACCTTCGTGCCTCGCCCGAACTGCTCGACCACGCGATCGTACAGCTCGCCGTCGAGCGTGCCGGCCGTGGCAAGGACCGCGACATGGCCGGATTTCGAACGCAGGGCCGCCGGCTTGACGCCCGGCACCATGCCCACGAAGGGAACCCCCGGGAACGCTTCCCGCAACTCGCGGAGTGCAGCGGCGGACGCGGTGTTGCAGGCAACGATGATCAGCTTGACATCGCTCTCCAGCAGCCGATGGGTGATGGCGAACGCGCGTTTCCGCACCTCGGCCGGCGGGCGCGGACCGTAGGGGAACCACGCCGAATCGGCGAAGTAGATCACGCGCTCGGCCGGAGCGAGCTGCCGAAAGGCCCGCACCACCGCGAGGCCCCCGACGCCCGAATCGAACGCACCAACCGGCCGCGCATCCACGACCGCGAGGATAGCACGGGATGCGGCAAACCCCCGGGTGCGCGAAAGTCAGGCGATGCGCTCCTTCGACGTCCTGCTCCTCCCCCCGGCCGCGCCGTGGCCCGCCGCCGACGCCGTCGCCGTCGTCGATTGCCTGCGCGCCACGACGATGGCCGTGAAACTGCTCGATGCCGGAGCGCAGGGCGTCATCGCGGCAGTCAGCGAATCCCTCGCGCGCCAGCTGGCGGCCTCCACGGGCGCGCTCCTTGCGGGGGAGGTCGAGGGGCTGCCGCCGGTCGGCTTCGACCTCGGTAACTCGCCCGTCGCGGTCGACCCGACCATGGTCGCGGGTCGCGAGGTCGTTCTCTTCACCACCAACGGCACCCGCGCCCTCGCCGCCGCCCGCGGGCGGGTGGTGGTCGCCGGGGCGGCGGTCAACGCAGCCGCCTGTGCGCGCGTTCTGGCGCAGGCCGAATCCGCGCTCATCGTCTGCGCGGGCGAAGCGGGAGGCACCGCCTTCGCCCTCGAGGACCTCGCCGCCGCAGCCTGCATCGCCCGCACGCTCGTCGCCGCGCACCCCGGGGCCATCCCCGGCGACGGGGCGCGCCTCGCCCTCGAGCTGGCCGACCCGCCCGCGCTCATCCCGGCCGCACAGCACGCGGACGCCCTCCGCCGACTCGGCCTCCACGCCGACATCGACCTCGCGGCGCGGGTCGACACCAGCGAGGTCGTCCCCGTCGTCACTGCCCGCGGGGAGGGCTGGGTTCGCCTCGAACCGGCCCCCGGCTGACCTCCTGCCAGCGCCGCTCCAGCGCCCTCAGCCGTGCCGGGTCCGGCTCGCGGCCGCCGTAGCGGGCCTCTTCGAACAGCCGCGTGATCTCGTCCGTCACGTCGGTCGCGTAGGCATCGTGCAGGCGCGGCGCGAACTCATGCGGCGTGGCCCAGTGCGGCCGCTCCAGCCCGCGGCGCCCGGCGTCCTCGAGGACTTCCAAGTAGAGCCGGGCTGCTCGCGAGGTCGCGCTCGGCCGGTGCCTGGATTTCCGGGGCACGAACGCACCGAGCAGCGCACGCACGTCCTGGCCCAGCCCCCCGGCGTGACCGCTCTGCGCTGCGCCCTCACGAAGGCGGGCATACCGCTTCCGCACCCGTGCCCAGGCGATGAGCACCCCTGCGACCAGCGCGAAAAACAGCAGCAGTCCGAGGGTGCGCAGCCCGAACAACCCGATCCTCTCGGGGGTCGAAGGCTCCGATTCGGAGGCTGCCGCCTCCCGCGATGGTTCCCTGGCGAGGTCGGCCAGCCCCTCGAACGGGTCGATCCCACGGAACAGGCGCTCGAACACCTCCGTCAGCGCCCAGGCAATCGGCGTGAGCACGATCGTCAGGACCAGCTCGAAAGCGCGCCCGACCGGCGGCCCGACCACCGGCCCCAGGCGGTCGCCCAGCAGGCCGAACAGCACCAGGCCGGCGAAGGCCAGCCCTGCGGTCGCCCCGAGGAGCGTGACCACCACCCCGCTGGAGCGCATCGCGCCGAGCGTTTGGCCGCTCAGGGCCAGCTGCGAGGCGGCCAGCGCGAGCACGGCCGCGGCGAAGAACCCCGCCGCGAGACGGCCGACTTCCCCCGCCTGCGGCCCGGCGGCCCCGAGTACCGTGGCGGCGATGACCACCGCGAACGGGAGCGCCATCGTTTTCGGCAGCAGCTCCAGGTCGAGGTCCTCGTCGGCGCGGGCGGCCCCGCGGGCCCAGCCGATCGCCAGCAGCATTGCCGAGAGCACCGCCGGCGCGCCCTCCCGGAGCGTCGCTTCGGTGTCCGAATAGAAGTCGCCCAGCCAGCCGAAATCCCACAGCCGAAAGTCGCCGGCGACGTCGACCCGGATGAGCAGGTAGATGAGCCCTGCGCCGATGGCAGCATCGATGAGCGCCGCACGCCGGGGGTCCGACGATCGCCGCAGCCATCGCGGCAGCACGAACGCCGTGACCACTGCCGCCAGGTACGAGGCGGCTCCCGCGGGGCGCAGCGCATCATCGCCAAACGCCCCGCCGGCCAGCGCTGCCACGACGGCGAGCATCAGCGCCTCCGCCACCAGCGCTGCCGCGTACGCCAGGCCGCCGATCACACCAGCACCTCCGCCCGCTGGAAGCGCCCGCCCACCCGGTGGACAGGCACCCCGGCGGGTACCGCCGCCGCGGCCCGGTCGGACACGGCAACCACGTGCACCCGGTGCCCCTCCGCGGCCAGCCGCCCCAGCACCGCAGCCAGCGGCTCGGGGATGAGCGACGCGATCAGGACCAGCGTCGAACCCGCCTCGAATCGGCCGCTCTCCCGCCGGATCGCCCCGGACAGATCGCCCATCGTCAGCGGCTGCACAACCGCGAGCGCTTCGAGGAGGCGAACGAGCTGCTCCCGGGAACGGGAAGGAGCAACCCGGATGGGCCGGTCGGCACCTGGATAGGCGCCGTTCGCCAGCATGCCGACCGCATAACGCGACCCGGCAGCCCAGGTGGCCAGCGACGCAGTCACCGAGACCAGCTGCTCCAGCTCCTCCGAGAGGTAGCCCTCCCAGGCGTGCTCCATCGTGTCGATGTTCAGCAGCAGGTACAGCTGCCGCGTTGCCGAAGGCTCGTACACGCGGGAGCGCAGGTCCCCGGAGCGCGCAGTCGCCTTCCAGTCGATCCGCCGGAGCGGGTCCCCGGGGCGATACTCGCGCAGCCCCGCGATGCGCAGCGGGTCTTCGAAAATCCGCTCCCCGCCGCGGAGGTCGCCGAAGGGGCGCTCCGCCTCGAGCCCCAGCTCTTCGAGCCGGTACACCCGCGGATAGACGACCAGATGGTCGCGCCCGTCATCTTCGATGCGACGGGGCCACGCGCCAATCAGGTCGGCCGAACGGAGCGAGGCCGGCCCGATGGGGTGATACCCGCGGCGCGCGGGTTCGAGCACCACCCGCCACCGTTCGACCGCGTACCAGCCCGCGGCGCCGCGCCGCACCAGGTAGTGCAGCCCGGGCACCGCCGAGGCCGCCAGCCGTTCCCCGGCAACCCCGAGGTGCTCGCCGAGCGCCAGCCGCCATTCGAACCACGGCAGCGGCAGGAACTTGCGGTTCTCCAGCTCCACCTCGAGTTCGGTCGGCTCCCCGATGAACACGCGCCGATTCGCAAGCTTCCGCCGCAGGGCCACGCGGTCGAACAGGTGGTTCGACCACTGCCGCGCGCCGATGCCCAGCACCATCACGGCCAGCCCGAGCAGGGCCACCGCGGGGAGCTCCGCACCAAACCCAACCACAAAAAGCAGCCCCCCAATGAGCGGCCACGAATCGCGGAAGGGCATCGCTCATCCCTCCACGGGCACCGGCACCCGCTGCAGCACCTCGGCGAGGACCTCATCGGCCGAACGCCCCCGCAGGCGGGCCTGGGTCGAAAGGATCAGGCGGTGCCCGAGCACATACGGCGCCATCTGCTTCACGTCGTCGGGGAGCACGTAGTCCCGCCCATCGAGCGCCGCACGCGCCCGCGCCGTCCGGAAGAGCGCCAGGCTCGCCCGCGGACTGGCGCCCAGCTCGAACGCCGGGTCCTCGCGCGTCGCTCGCACCAGCTGGACCACATACCGCCGAACCGGCGGCGCCACGTGGAGGTGCCGCAGCCGGCCCGCCAGGTTGACCAGCGTGGCCGCATCGGCGACCGGCCCCAGCGCCTCGAGCGGGTTCGAGGTTTCGAACCGCGCCAGCATCTCGTCCTCCTCGTCCTCTCCCGGGTAGCCGAGCCGCAGCCGCACCAGGAAGCGGTCGAGCTGCGCCTCCGGCAGCGGGAAGGTGCCCTCCAGCTCGACCGGGTTCTGCGTCGCCAGCACCAGGAACGGCCGCGGCAGCCGAACCGTCACGCCCTCCACAGTCAGCTGGCGCTCCTCCATCGCCTCCAGCAGCGCCGCCTGGGTCCGCGGCGTCGCGCGGTTGATCTCGTCCGCGAGCACCACCTGCGCGATGAGGGGACCTTCGCGAAACACAAATTCGCCCAGCTTCTGGTTGTAGTAGTTGATGCCCGTGATGTCCGACGGCATCAGGTCGGGCGTGAACTGGATGCGGCGGAAGGAGCAATCGAGCGACCGGGCGAGCGCCTTCGCCAGCGTGGTCTTGCCGATGCCCGGCACGTCCTCCAGCAGGATGTGGCCCTCGCAGAGGAGCGCCACGAGCGCCAGGTCGACCACCTCGGTCTTGCCGACGATGACGCGCTCGACGTTCTGGCGCAGGCGGCGTGCGGTGTCGCGGATCAGCGCGACCTCGTCCGCGCTCAGCCGTTCCGAAGGAGGTGTGTCGTCCATGGTGGGCGGATGGTAGCCGCTCCGGGCAGCGGGCGCGAACCTTGGGCCTGCGCGCTCCGCTTCGTAGACTGGCCGGGTGCCCTCCGTCCAGGCCATCCGCCTCGGCGATAACGCGGTCTATCTCCTTGAGCTCGGCGGCTGCCGCGTCCTCATCGATACCGGGCCCGACTTCCACGGCGCCTCCGATACCCTTCGGTCGGCCCTGGGCGGCCGCCTGCCCGATGCGGTCATCGCCACCCACGGCCACCTCGACCACGCCGGGCTCGGCGCCTGGTGGCAGGAGCGCGGCGTGCCCGTGGCCCTGTTCGAAGCCGACCACCCCCTGGCGACCGGCCAGGCGCCGGGCGACGCCGAGTTCGACGGGCTCATTCGCTACGCCCGCGAGAGCGGCGCCCCGCCCGCTGTCGTGGCGGACGCCGTCGAAGCCGTCGAACGCCGCCGCGCCTGGACGCGCTCTGCCCGCGCCGCTGACGGGTACCTGCCAGCGCGCGACCGCCGCTGGCCGACGGGACTGCGCTATCGGCCGTTCACCCCGGTCAGCCCGGCGCAGGTTCAGCTCCCCGGCGAGCTCCAGCTGCTGCCCTGCCCCGGCCACACCCCCGGCAACGCGGTCGCCTTGGTCCCGGCCGAGGGCTGGCTGTTCTCCGGCGACCAGCTCCTCCCCGGGCTGACGCCGACCCCGGCCCTGCAGGCGGCCCCGCCGGGCACCGGTCCCGACTGGCGCTACCGCAGCTTCCCTGCCTTCCTGCGGTCGCTCGCCCGGGTCCGCGCGTTGCGCCCATCCCGCTGCTTCCCGGGCCATGGCGCGCCCTTCGACGGCGTCGACGCGGTCATCGGCCGGGACCTCGACCAGGCCGAACAGCGCCTGGAGCGCACCCGCGAGGCGCTGGAGCGCATCGGCCCGGCCCCGGTCTACCGCATCGCCGAGGAGCTCTACCCGCGCGCGGCGGCACGCCGCTTCTGGCAGATCGTGGCGACCGTGCAGGGTCTGCTCGATGAGCTGGAGGCGCGGGGGCGGGCCGCGCAGCGCGGCGCGGATTGGCTCCCGGCTCAGGCGGCCCGCAGCACCCGCTCCTGAGCCATCCCGGGCACATCGTCCGGCTCGAGCCAGCCGACGAGCAGGTCGTTGCGCTTGATGACCACCCGTTCGCCGGCCATCCCCGGCACCAGGACCGCCTCGAACTCCGCCGGCGCACAGGTGGCCACCTCCTCCACGGCGTCGACGAGCAGCGCGGTCGCGCCCTCGCCCGCGGCCACCACCACCAGGCGCTTCCGGTCGCTGTCCTCCCCCGCCGGCAGCCCGAGCGCCGCGGCGAGGTCGATCACCGGGATGGCGTGTCCGCGCACCTGGGCAAGCCCCAGCACGTGCGGCGGCGCCCCCGGCATCGGCGTCAGCGGCGGCGGGACGAGGATCTCCCGCACGTGGTCGATATCGATGGCGTGGTGCGTCTCGCCAACGGCGAAGATGACGCACTGGACCGGCCGGTTGGGCAGCGAAGCTCGGCGCAAGGGGCACCCTCCTGCCGGGGTTGTCGGCGCGAAAGCGCGCGGCTGGAGGCTCCAGAGGCCCTTTTGCTAGCATTGTCACGTGAGCTTTACCGACGTGGCACACGCCCGTCTCGAGACCATCGGCTTCCGCTCAACGGCCCCTCGGCGGGCGGTGCTCCAGGCCATCGAAGAGGCGGGCGAGCCGTTCACCGTCGAAGACCTCCTCGCGCGGCTCCCGCACGTCGGCCGCGCCACCGTCTTCCGCACGATCAAGCTGCTCCAGGAGCTCGAACTCCTCTGCCGCGTCCCGCTCGAGGACGGCAGCGTGCGCTACCAGCTCAGCCAGGGCGGCCACCACCACCACCTCGTCTGCCGCACCTGCGGCCGGTTTACCGAATTCACCGACCTCGAACTCGACGCGCGCATCCAGGAGCAGGCGCGTTCTCACGGGTTTACCCTCGAAGGGCACAGCGTGGAGCTCTACGGCGTGTGCCAGGCGTGCTCCGCTCAGGGCTGATCAGGACGCCGGGGTGGCGGAATGGCAGACGCAGCCGGCTTAAACCCGGCGGCCGAGAGGCATGTGGGTTCGAATCCCTCCCCCGGCATTCGCCGCCTCCCCGGCGCGCGAAGGTGGAGTTGGGGGCCGGCGCCGGGTGACGAAGCTGCACGGGCGGGCGCGCGCGACTTCACCCAGAACCTGCGGGCCGGCGGGTCGAGCACCTGTCCTGGCGGAGGCGCCAGGCCCCACGGGCGCGGACTCTACCAGCCCTGCGCCCGCCCGCGGTCAACTTATGACAATCCGGATGGTGAATTTTCCCGCCCGCGATTATGACCGGTGCGGCGTCACTTCCCGCTCGTAGGGCGTCGCGCTCTTCGCCACCTGCCGGAACGGGTCGAACATCGTGTCGAACCGCCGCACCTCGAATGGACGGCGAATCCCCTGGTGCTCGCAGGCCGACCCCACCGAGCAGCTCGCGCAGCAGTACTTCCGACCGGCCATGATGTGCGGCGGCGGCGTGTAGACTGCATGGCAGCGGATGCAGCGCGGCTGGTCGTCGTTGCTCATCGAGGGCCCCCGTCCTGATCGATTCGACCGCCATTCTGCCATGCATGCGCCTTGCACACAGCCAACCCCACGGGGAGCCGTATGGTCAGGATCAACCGCGTCTACACCCGAACCGGCGACGCCGGAACCACCGCCCTCGGCGGCGGGCAGCGCGTCCCCAAGGACAGCCTCCGCATCGAGGCGTACGGCACTGTCGATGAGCTCAACAGCGTCATAGGCGTGGCCATCGCCGCCGGCCTCCACGAGTCCCTCCGCGAACCCTTCCACGTCATCCAGCAGGTGCTCTTCAACCTCGGCTCCGACCTCTGCATCCTCGAAGAGGACAAGGAGCGCCTGCCCGTACCCCGCATCGAACCCCGCCACGTCGAACAGCTCGAGCAGTGGATGGATAGCTGGAACGAAGCGCTCGAACCGCTCACCAGCTTCATCCTCCCCGGCGGCGACCTCGCGGCTGCCCAGCTGCACGTCGCCCGCACCGTGTGCCGCCGGGCCGAGCGCATCGTGGTCACGCTCGCCCGCGAGGAGCCGATTGGCCAGCACGTTGTGCCCTACTTGAACCGCCTCTCCGACCTCCTCTTCGTCGCGGCACGCCGGCAGGCCCAGCTCGCAGGGATCGGCGACATCCTCTGGGATAGCCGCCGCTATTGAGCAATCCGCGCCGCATCCAGCGGCCCACCATCCAGCCAGGGAGTTGAGCGAAGTGGCACGGTTTACGGGAAAACATGTATTCGTTACGGGCGGCGGCACCGGCATAGGCCTCGCCTGCGCCCGCCGCATCGCCGAAGAGGGCGGCAGCGTGACCATCGCCGGCCGCCGGGAGTCGGTCCTGCAGGAAGCTGCGGCCGCGCTCGGCTCCGCCGCCGATTACATCGTGTGCGATGTCGCCAGCGACGCCTCGGTCGAGGCCGCCCTCGCCGAGCTGCAGCGCCGCCACGGCCGGCTCCACCTCGCCGTCAACGCGGCCGGCACCGGCACGGTCGGCAGCGTTCTCAACGGGCCGGTCAGCGAGTTCACCCGGGTGCTCGACACCAACCTGACCGGCGTCTACCGGGTCATGCAGCACGAGGCCCGGCTGATGCGGGAATCCGGCGGCGGCAGCATCGTGAATATCAGCTCGATTGCCGGCACCCACACCCACCGCTGGATGACCGCCTATTGCGTGGCCAAGGCCGGCCTCAACATGCTCACCCGCTGCGCCGCCGATGACCTCGGCGAGTTCCGCATTCGCGTCAACGCGGTCGCGCCCGGCCTCGTGCCGACCGACCTCGCCGCCGGGCTGGTCGCCAACGAGGAAACCGTCGCCGAATACCTCCGCCGCATGCCGCTCGCCCGCCTCGGCACCACCGACGACATCGCGAACACCGTGGCCTTCCTCCTGAGCGACGACGCCGACTGGGTCACCGGCATGGTCCTGCCCGCCGACGGCGGCCACCACCTGCGCCAGGGCCCCGATCTGCTCCACCAGTTCCGCGCCTACTTTCCCTCCGCCTGACTTGACAGCCGCCGGCCGCCCCCTACCCTAGGCGTTCCCGGCATCCCTCCATACCCTACCGGCCGGGAAACAAGGAGCAGCATCACATGGCGGAACTCAAGGAAGCAGCGGAACAGTTTGCGAAGGACCTCGCGAACCAGAACATCGCCGGCCTGATGATGGCCTTCACGCCCAACGGCATGGGCCAGGCGATGGCCCTTCAGGCGCAGATGCAGGCCGCGGGCGGCCCCCAGCCGAGCGGCCCCGTCACCACCACCGTCGAAGTCGTCGGCCAGGAGGGCGATGACCACCTCGTCGACCTCACCATGTCCTCCGATGCCGGCTCCCGCGTCATCGCCACCCGCTGGAAGCAGGACGCCACCGGCGCCTGGAAGGTCGACGGCATCTCCCTCAAGGCCTGACCCGGCCTCTCGTTCAGTCTCGCTCAGGGGCCGCCCACGTGGGCGGCCTCTCTTTCTGCCCCGGCGCGAGCTGTTACGCTGGAGGGCGTGGCTGCAACGCTCACCGGAGCCCCGCCCCTCCCCTGGCCCCGGCGCATCCGCCGGTTCCTCGATGTCGGCTGGACGTTCCTCGTCATCTACCTGACCTACAAGCGGCTGCAGAAGTTCCCGGCGAAGGACCCGGAAGAGCGGGCGCGGCGGCTCTCCAACGCCCACCTCGCCAGCGCCCGTCGCATCTACGCCCTCGCCACCCGCATGGAAGGGCTGCTGATCAAGACCTGCCAGTTCATCAGCAGCCGCGCCGATATCGCCCCGCCGGAGTACATCAGTGTGCTCAGCCGCCTGCAGGACCGCGTGCCCGCGCGCCCTTTCCGCGAGGTCGTCGAGCAGGTCCGCCGCGAACTGGGCGACCACCCCGACCGCCTCTTCGCGCAGTTCAGCCGGCGCCCCATCGCGTCCGCATCGCTGGCGCAGGTCCACCGCGCACGCACCCGCGACGGCCGCGATGTCGCCGTGAAGGTGCAGTACCCGGGCATCGACCGCGTCATCGAGACCGACCTGCGTAACATCTCCCTCCTCGTGAAAATCCTCGCCCGCATCGAGCCGAACTTCGACTTCCGCATCGTCATGCAGGAGCTCAACCGGCAGGTCCCGCGTGAGCTCGATTTCGTCCTCGAAGGCCAGAGTGCCGAGCGTGTGGCCAGGGACCTCGCGCATCGCGGCGATATCCGCATCCCGCGCGTCCTCTGGGAGTACACCGCCCGGCGGGTACTCACCACGGAATTCATCGAGGCCATCAAGATCTCCGACATCCCGGCGATGCTGGCGGCTGGCATCGACCCCAACCGCGTCGCCCTCATCGTCACCGAGGCCTACTGCGAGCAGATCCTCGTCCACGGCTACTTCCACGCCGACCCCCACCCCGGCAACCTGTTTGTCCTGCCCGGGCCCGTCGTGGTCTTCCTCGATTTCGGGCTTTCGAAGGAGCTCCCCGAGGACTTCCGCCTCAACTATGCGCGCCTCGTGGTCGCCCTCATGCGGCAGGACGACCGCGAGATGGTCGAGGCTTTCCGCGCCATCGGCTTCCGCACGAAGTCGGAAGACCCGGAGTCCCTCATCGCCCTCGGCCGTTCCTTCTTCGAAGCCGCCGGGCCGGACCAGAAGCCCTATATGGACGCCGACGTCATGCCGGAGGTCAACGAGCGCCTGGCGCGCGTGCTCAATGCGAACCCGGTCACGGAAATCCCGGCCGATATCCTGCTCATCTTCCGGGTGCTGGGGCTCATGAGCGGCCTGCAGAAGCGGCTCGAAAGCACGATCAACATGATCGACACCATCACCCCGTACGCCGAAGCCGAAGCAGCCCGGCTCGCCACACGGAGCTCCAGCGAGGCCGCCGGCTGACGGCACCGCCTCGCAGGCCCCGCTCCCGCAGACGAGTTCAGAACAGCAGGCCGCCGATGGCGCGGAACAGCCCGGTGGCGCTCTCCCAGCCGAGGTAGAGCAGGGCCGCAGCCTGCACAGCCACCACGAGTCCGAGCGCGCCGATGAGGATGTTGCCCGCGAGCGCCCGCCTGCGCTGCATCGCCCGGGCCTCCCGCTCGAGCCGCTCGAGCTCGGCCCGGAAGAAGGCCCGGTCGTATTCGCGCCGAAGTTCCGGCTTCGAAAGGACGGCGTACGCCTCGTTCAGGCGCTGCATCGCCTCCCTGGCGGATTCGTCGTACTGCGACTGCCGCATCAGGTCGCTCGAAAGCCGCGCGTAGGCCGCTTCGATGCCGGCCAGGTCCGCCTTCGGCGGCAGGTTGAGGATGGAGTAGTAATCGACCAGCCGGGACTCGGCCATTGCCAGCCCTCCCTACCGAACAGATTCGGCAGCGGCCGGCAAAAGATGAGGGAGCCCCGGGCGGCCTTTACCTCGGCGGGCAGGCGAGGCCCGCGAGGTAGTAGCGGACCTGCTGCAGCGGCGCATTCCGGTCGATCTCCGCGCCTCCGAAGACGTGGGCAAGGATGAACATGTTCAGGATGCCCGTGATCGCCGTGGCGCAGACGGGCACCGAATCCAGGCGCAGCTCCCCGGTCTCCATGCCGCGGGCCAGGATTTCATCGAGCGGGAGACGGACGCGCTCCCCCAGGGCCTGCGAGAACTCCGCCATCGGCACCCCGCCCAGCCCGAACACCTCCCGCAGCACCAGCGCGATGATCTCTTCCTGCTGGAGGAAGTAGTCCAGGTACCGCTCGCAGTAGGCCAGCACCTGCTCCCCGACCGGTGCCTCCGCTGGCAGCTGCGCGCGAATCGCCTCCGCCATCTCCTCGAGGATCTGGCGGACGATGCCGGCGTAGAGGCCCTCCTTCGAGCCGAAGTAGTAGTAGATCATCGGCTTGGTGGTGCCGGCATCCTCCGAGATCTCGCGCAGCGACGTCGCCGCGAACCCCTTCTGCGAAAAATGGCGCAGGGCACTGGCAAAAATGCGGTCGCGGACGTCTGCTTCGCGTTCCTGGGCCGGGCCCGGGTTCGAGGTCACACCAGCGCTCCACGGGAAAAGTCGGGCGGCATCGCGAGTATACGGCCGGCGCGTTCGAGAGGCGAACGAACGAGCTGGCGCTCCCCGGCCGGGTGCGCGTACAATCTTAGAAACCCTTTAAGGCGGTCCCGTGAGGCCGCTAAGGGAGGAGGCGCCGGAATGCCCGGCCTGTTTGCTGCCTGTCGCGCCTGCTCCGCGCCCCGGGGGAGGCGTTTTTCGTGAGCGCCACCCGTTACCTCGGCCCCGACGAGATCTCCCGCACGATTCGCCGCCTCGGGCACGAAATCATCGAAAGCAATCGCGGCACCGGCGACCTGGTGCTTGTCGGCCTCCTCTCCCGGGGCTACCCGCTCGCCCGCCGTCTCGCCGCCGCCATTCGTGAGTTCGAAGGCGTCGACGTGCCCGTCGGCTCGCTCGACATCGGCCTCTATCGCGACGACGTCGCCCGCCGGGGTGCGCCCCCGCCCGTTCGCCCCAGCGATATCCCCGTGCCGATCGACGGCAAGACCGTGGTGCTGGTCGATGATGTCCTCTTCACCGGGCGTTCGGCCCGCGCCGCTCTCGATGCCCTGCTCGATTTCGGCCGGCCCGCACGGGTGCGGCTGTGCGTGCTGATCGACCGCGGCCATCGGGAACTCCCCATCCGGCCGGACTTCGTCGGCAAGAACATCCCCACCGCGCTGGTGCAGCGCGTCCGCGTGCGCCTGAGCGAGACCGACGGCGAAGACGCCGTCTACGTCTACGGCGAGGAGGCCGCCGATGCTTGAGACCCCCACGAGCACCGCTGCCGGGCCATCGACCTGGACGCGCAAGGACCTCCTCGATACCGACACCCTCACCCGGCCGGAGATCGACCTCATCCTGGAGACCGCCCGGGCGATGCGAGAGGTCCGCATGCGGCCGGTCTCGAAGGTCTCCACCCTGCGCGGCACCACCATCGCCACGCTCTTCTACGAACAGAGCACCCGCACGCGGGCCAGCTTCGAGGTGGCCGGCAAGGCGCTCGGCGCCGACGTGGTCAACCTCACCGCCAGTGGCTCGTCGGTGGAAAAGGGCGAAACCCTCATCGATACCGTGCGCACGCTGGAAGCCATCGGAACCGACATCATCGTGATGCGGCACCACCGCTCAGGCGCGCCCTACCTCGCGGCCCTGCACACCGGCGCGAGCATCATCAACGGCGGCGACGGGACGCACGCGCACCCGACCCAGGCCCTGCTCGACCTCTTCACGATGCTCCAGCACCTCGGCTCCCTCGAGGGCCGCAAGGTCGTCATCGTCGGCGATATCCTCCACTCACGGGTCGCCCGCTCCAACCTCTGGACCCTGACCGCCATGGGCGCCCGCGTCGTCCTCTGCGGACCCGCGACGCTGCTGCCCCGCTGGCTGCCCCCCCGCTGCGAAGGCCCCGGCAGCTGCTCCGTCAGCACCAGCCTCGATGCCGCCATCGAAGGGGCCGATGTGGTGATGGCCCTGCGCATGCAGAAAGAGCGGCAGGAGCGCGGCCTGATCCCCTCGCTGCGCGAGTACATCGCCGGCTACCAGGTGAACGCTGCCCGCCTCGCGCGGGCCAATCCCGGGGCGCTGGTCATGCACCCGGGGCCGATGAACGAGGGCATCGAGCTCTCGCCGGAGGTCGCGCACGGCGCCCAGTCGCTCGTCGAGGAGCAGGTCGCCAACGGGGTGGCCGTGCGCATGGCCCTCCTCTACCTCATCGCCGCAAGGAGCCGGGCATGAACGAACCGCTGCTGATTCGTGGCGGACGGGTCATCGACCCCGCCAGCGGCACCGACGCGGTGCTCGACGTCCTCACCCGCGATGGCCGCATCGCGGCGCTCGGCACGAACCTCGAGCCCGCCGGCGCGCGCGTGGTCGATGCCGCGGGCTGCCTCGTCCTGACCGGCTTCGTCGACCTCCACGCGCACCTCCGCGAACCCGGCTTCGAACAGAAGGGCACCATCCGCACCGAAACCGGGGCCGCGCTGCGGGGCGGGTTCACCACGATCTGCGCGATGCCGAACACCAGCCCTGCGCCCGATTGTGGCCCAGTGCTCGAGAGCATCCTCGAGCGCTTCGCCCGCGATGCCCGGGTGCGCGTCTTCCCCATCGGCTGCATCACCCGCCGCCGCGAGGGCCAGGAGCTCGCCGAGCTGGCCGAGCTGGCAGCCGGCGGCTGCGTCGCCTTCAGCGACGACGGCAGCCCGGTCGCGAACGGACGGCTGATGCGCAACGCCCTCCAGCTCGCCTCCGCACTCGGGCTCCCCATCTCCGAGCACTGCGACACCCCGGAACTCCACCACGGCGCGATGAACGAGGGCGCCGTCAGCGAGCGGCTCGGGCTGCCCGGGCAACCGGCCGCCGCGGAAGTCGCCGCCATCGCCCGCAACATCGAACTCGCCGCCGCCACCGGAGCCCGGCTGCATATCGCGCACGTCACCACCGCGCGCGGCATCGAGATCATCGCCGACGCGCGGCAGCGGGGTATCCCGGTCACCTGCGAGGTCACACCCAGCCACCTCTTCCTGACCGAGGAGGCCGTGTTCGGCGAAGGCCCCGAGCCCGCCTATGACACGAACGCCAAGATCAACCCCCCGCTTCGGACCGAGCAGGACCGGCGCGCGCTGGTGGCCGCCCTCAACGCCGGCATCATCGATGCCATCGCCACCGACCACGCGCCCCATGCGGTCGAAGACAAGCTCGTCGAGTTCGAAGACGCCGCCTTCGGCATCTCCTGCTTCGAATCTGCGGTGGCAACCCTCTGGACCCAGGTCGCGCGGGGCGAACTCGACCTCCACGCGGTAGCGCGGGCGCTCACCATCGGCCCCGTCGCCGCCTTCGAACTCAACCGCCGCGTCCCTGGGCTCGGCCGACTCCAGCCGGGCAGCCCGGCCGACCTCGTCGTCATAGACCCGGCGGCCCCCGTCACCATCGACCCGGCCCGCTGGGCATCGAAAGGAAAGAACACTCCGCTCGCCGGGCGCAGCCTCACCGGGCGCGTCCGGGCGGTGGTCGCCGGCGGCGCGCTTACCCTGCTCGAGGAGGAACTGCATGTCTGATGCCTGGCTGGTGCTCGCCGACGGCACCGCCTACCCCGGACGCAGCATCGGCGCCGCCGGCCACGCCGATGGTGAGGTGGTGTTCAACACCTCCATGACCGGCTACCAGGAGATGCTCACCGACCCCTCCTACGCCGGGCAGCTGCTCGTCCTCACCTATCCCCTGATCGGCAATTACGGCATCGATGAGCGGGTGGAAGAATCGGCGCGCATCCAGCCTGCCGGGCTCATCGTGCGCCAGGCGACCGACCAGCCGAGCCACCTCCGCTCCCACCAGACGGTGCGCGAGTACCTCCAGGCCCGCGGCGTGGTGGCCATCGACGGCGTCGACACGCGGGCCGTCACCCGGCGCATCCGGCGCCACGGGGTCATGCTCGGCACCATCACCACCCACGAAACCCCGGAGCAGGCGCTCGCCCGCGTGCGCGACCTCCCGGGCTACGACGACATCAACTGGGTCGAGCAGGTCACCACGCCGCGGGTGTTCGACTGGTCGCTGCCGCTCGGCGAAGGCCGCTACCGCGTCGCCCTGCTCGATGGCGGCGTGAAGCGCAACATCATGCGGCTGCTCGAGGCGCGCGGCTGCGCCGTCCGCGTCTTCCCGGCCGCCACGCCCGCCGACGACATCCTCGCCCTGCACCCCGACGGCGTCGTGCTCTCGCCCGGCCCCGGTGACCCGCGCCTGCTCGACGGCATGGTCCGCGAGGTGGGCCGCCTCATCGGGCGGGTGCCGATCTTCGGCATCTGCCTCGGCCACCAGGTCGCGGCCCGCGCGCTCGGCGCCGGCACCTACAAGCTGCCCTTCGGCCACCGCGGCGGCAACCACCCGGTCAAGGACCTCGTCAGCGGGCACGTGGCCATCACCGCCCAGAACCACGGCTACGCGGTCGACCCCGACGGCCTTCACAGCTCGGCCTTCGTCAGCCACATCAACCTGAACGACCAGACGGTCGAGGGCATCGCCTCGAAAACGGACCCGCTGATGACCATCCAGTACCACAGCGAGGCCTGCCCCGGCCCGCTCGACAATGAGTACATTTTCGACCGGTTCGTCGAGATGATGGCCACCGTCAAAGGAGGCGTGAAATGACCCGCACCACCGAAATCCGCCGCGCCACCCTCGCGGACGCCGAAGGCATCGCCGCGATCCTGCGCGGCATGGGCAACGAAAACGTCGGCCTCGAGGGGCCGTTCGATGCCGCGCGCGTGACCGCCTGGCTCCGCCGGCTCGGCGACGACGGCGCCCTCTTCGTCGCCTACGACGGCAGCATCCCCGTGGCCTTCGGCGCCCTCGACTTCGATACCGCCGACCCCGGCACCGGCCTGCTCGGCGTCTGGGTGCTGCCCGAATACCGGCGGCGCGGGCTCGCCACCGACCTCGCCGAGGCGATCCTCGAATTCGCCCGCCAGCACGGCTACCGCCGCATTCGCGGCCGCCTCCCGGAAGGCAACGAACCTGCCCTCAGCTTCCTCTCCTCCATCGGCGCCATGGTGCCGCTGCGCAACCCCAACATGCGCTTTGAGCTCCCGCTCTGAGGTGGCCGCCATCGAAGGGAATCTGTTCGTGACCCAGCCCCGACCCGGCATCCGCCGCCGCAACAACGCACCGATTCGGCCGCGCCGCGAGCCCTCATCGGCGCCGGATCTCGCCTTCGCGCTGGCCGCCGCGGCAGCCGTCATGGCCGGCATCTTCGCCGCTGCGACCTTCCTCGTGCCCGACCTCTCACGGGGCGATGCCGGCACCGACCTGGCGCGCGTTTTCGCGGCCTTCCTCGCCCTCGCCGCCGTCAGCCTCGGCGCGGCCGGGGTGCTGCTCTCCGCGGGTTCGGACGACCGGGCGAGCCATGTCATCGCGCCCGCGGGGATCGGCGCGGCGATCGGCGTCGCCGAGGCGCTCATCCTGCTCCGGCCCGCGCCGGCGCTCATCCCGGTCCCCTTCGTCCTGCTCGTCTTTGCCCTGCGACCGGTTCGCCGCATCCTCGCCCGGCGGGCACGGGGGCGCTGACATGCCGCGATTCGCAGCCGCAGCCCGGCCGGAACACCGGGCCACCATCTCCTGCCCACACGGCAGCTCACTCCACCGCGGAGGGAACGATTGAAACCAGCGAGCGTGCTGATTATCGGCTCCGGGCCTATCGTCATCGGCCAGGCGGCCGAGTTCGATTACGCGGGCACCCAGGCCTGCAAGGCCATGCGCGAAGAGGGCGTCCGCAGCATCCTCGTCAACTCCAACCCGGCCACGATTATGACGGACCTCGATGTCGCCGACGCCGTCTACATCGAACCGCTGACCGTGCCGGTGCTCAAGCGGATCATCGCGAAGGAGCGCCCCGAGGGCCTGCTCCCCACCCTCGGCGGCCAGACCGGCCTCAACCTCGCCGTCGAACTGGCGAAGGCCGGCATTCTCGAGAAGTACAACGTCCGCCTGCTCGGCACCCAGCTCGAAGCGATCCGCCGCGCCGAAGACCGCGAACTCTTCCGCGACATGCTGGCCAAGCTCGGCGAGCCGGTGCTGGAGAGCGAAATCTGCCACACCGTCGAAGAGTGCATCGCCGCGGCCGAGAAGATTGGCCTCCCGGTGGTGATTCGGCCCGCCTATACCCTCGGCGGCACCGGGGGCGGCATGGCCTTCACCATGGAGCAGCTGCGGGCGGTCGCCGCCTCCGGCCTCGCCGCCAGCCCCATCACGCAGGTCCTCGTGGAAAAGAATCTCCTCGGCTGGAAGGAGATCGAGTACGAGGTGATGCGCGACAGCGCGGGCAACTGCATCACGATCTGCAACATGGAGAACATGGACCCAATGGGGGTCCACACCGGCGACTCCATCGTGGTCGCCCCATCGCAAACTCTGAGCGATAAGGACTACCAGATGCTGCGCTCGGCCGCCCTGCGCATCATCTCGGAGCTCAAGATCGAAGGCGGCTGCAACGTCCAGTTCTCCCTCGCCCCGCGCAAGGACGTCTGCGACTGGCGCGGCGACCCCGATGCCCCACTCCCCTACTACGTCATCGAAGTCAACCCCCGCGTCAGCCGCTCCTCGGCGCTGGCCTCGAAGGCGACAGGCTACCCGATCGCCCGCGTCGCCGCCAAGATCGCCTGCGGCAAGACGCTCGACGAAATCCCCAACGCGGTCACGAAGAAGACCACCGCCGCCTTCGAGCCCGCTCTCGATTATGTCGTGGTCAAAATCCCGCGCTGGCCCTTCGATAAGTTCTCCCTCGGCGACCGCACCCTCGGCACGCAGATGAAGGCCACCGGCGAGGTGATGGCCATCGACCGCACCTTCGAGGCGGCCCTCAACAAGGCCGTGCGCTCGCTCGAAGTCGGCGGGCGGAGCCTGCTCTGGGAGCGGCCGGAGTGGCGCGAGATGGCGGAAATCCCCGTGCACGCGACCGACGAGCGGCTCTGGGCGCTGATGGCCGCCCTGCGGCGCGGCGAAGACGTCCTCTCGCTCGCCCGCCGCTCCCGCGGGGTCGACCCGTGGTTTCTCGAGCGCCTCCAGAACATCGTCCGGATGGAGCAGCGCCTCCTCAACGAGCCGCTCAGCCCCGAGCTCCTGCGCGAGGCCAAGCGCATGGGCTTCAGCGACGAGATGGTCGGCCAGCTCGCCGACCGGCTGCCCGAGCAGATCCGTGCGCTCCGCCATGAGTGGGGCATCCGCCCCGTCTACAAGATGGTGGACACCTGCGCGGCCGAATTCGACGCCGAAACGCCCTACTTCTACAGCACCTACGAGCAGGAGAACGAAGCCACCTCCGAGGAGGGCCGCGCCGCGGTCGTCATCGGCAGCGGGCCCATCCGCATCGGCCAGGGCATCGAATTCGACTACGCCAGCGTCCACGCCGCATGGGCCCTCCAGGACGCCGGGCTCCGCGCCATCATGGTCAACTCCAACCCGGAGACGGTCTCGACCGACTTCGACACCTCCGACCGCCTCTACTTTGAACCCCTCGATGAGGAGTCCATCCGCGACGTCATCGAAAACGAGGGCGCCGGCGGCGCGGGCATCCCCGCCAGCATCTGCCAGTTCGGCGGCCAGACCGCGATCAACATCGCGGGGCCCCTGCGCCGGGCCGGGCTGCCCATCATCGGCTCCAGCGCGGAGGCCATCGATACCGCCGAGGACCGGCGCCTCTTCGAGCGCTTCCTGCAGGATCTCGGCATTCCCCAGCCGCCCGGGGCCGCCATCACCAACCTCGAGGACGCCATCAAGACTGCCCAGGCCATCGGCTACCCTGTGCTGGTTCGGCCGTCGTACGTGCTCGGCGGCCGGGCCATGGAGATCGTGCAGAACGCCTCCGAGCTGGTGACTTTCGTCGGCGCGGCTGCCGAGGTTGCCGGCGGTCGCCCAATCCTCATCGATAAGTTCCTGGAGGGCGCGGAGGTCGAGGTCGACGCTATCTGCGACGGCGAGCGGGTCCTCGTGCCCGGCATCATGGAGCACATCGAGCGCGCCGGCGTCCACTCCGGCGACTCGATGGCCGTCTACCCGCCCGTGCACCTCGACGACGAGGAGAAGGCCACCATCGTTGACTATACCCGCCGGATCGTGCTGGGCCTCGGCGCCATCGGGCTGACGAACATCCAGTTCGTGGTCCTGCCCCGGCGCGCCGGTGAAGCGCCGCGCATCTACGTCCTCGAGGTGAACCCGCGGGCGAGCCGCACCGTGCCGTTCCTCTCAAAGGTGACCGGTGTGCCGATGGTGCAGCTGGCAGTCGGCGCGATGCTTGGCCGGCGCCTCGCCGATGCCGGCTACCCCGATGGGCTCTGGCCCGAGCGGAAGCTCTACGCCGTCAAGGCCCCGGTCTTTTCCATGTCGAAGCTGACCGGCGTGGATACCTACCTCGGCCCGGAGATGAAGAGCACCGGCGAGGTGATGGGCGTCGACCGCACCTTTGAAGCGGCCCTCGCCAAGGCCCTCATCGCCGCTGACCTTGCGCTCCCACCGAAGGCATCGATCCTGCTGAGCATTTCGGACCGCACCAAGGCGGACGCCCTGCCGCTGGTCCACCAGCTGGCCGACGCCGGCTACCGCCTCTACGCAACGGAGGGCACCAGCCGGATGATCGAGGCGCTGGGTCTCCCCGTAACCACCGTGACCAAGGTCCTCAGCGGTGGCCATCCCAACGTGGTCGATGTCATCATGGACGGCACGGTCCAGTGCGTGATCAATACGCCCGAGGGCCGGATGACCGGCTCCCTGCGGGACGGCTTCCATATTCGGCGCGCCGCGGCCGAACGCCGCATCCCCTGCTTCACCTCGATCGATACCGCGCGGGCCGCGATCCAGGCGCTCGCGCGCCCCTCGCACTACGACGTCGCCACTGTCCGGGAGTACCTCGGTGCAGATTGAGGACGCCGTCATCCTCGAGACCCGGCCCGCGTGGGAGGGCGCCTGCATCACCTGGTTCCATGCGCCAGGGCTCACCCGCGGCGTCCAGCCCGGCCAGTTCGTGATGGTGCACTGCAGCCACGAACGAACCGACCCCATGTTCGCCCGTGCCTTCAGCTACTACCGGCTCGATGGCGAACGGTTCGCGCTCTGCTACGCCGTCGTCGGGCGCGGGACGGCCTGGCTGGCCCAGCAGCCGCCGGGCACGCTGGTGCGGGCGTACGGCCCGCTCGGGAACGGCTTTCGCCTCCCGGAACAGCCGTCGAACCTGCTCCTCATCGGCGGCGGGGTGGGCATCGCGCCGCTGGTGGATACCGCAGAGCGCGCGGTGGCTGCCGGCCACCACGTGGTCGCCATGATGGGCGCCCGGACGGCCCGCCATCTCCTGCCCGCCAGCGAATGGCCGCGGGAGGTGGAATACGTCGTGGTCACCGAGGACGGCTCGGCGGGGCCGAAGGGGTACGTCACCGACCACCTGGGCCGCTACCAGGAGTGGGCCAACCGCATCTACGCCTGCGGCCCGAACGCCATGTTCGAATCCCTCGCCCGCGTGCTCCGCGGCAATGACCGGCGGCAATCGCCCGAGATCCTGATGGAGGAGAACATGCCCTGCGGCTGGGGCATGTGCTACGGCTGCGCCATCTTCACCCGGCGCGGCGTGCGGCTCTGCTGCAAGGACGGCCCGCGCTTCGCCCTCTTCGACGTCTTCTAACGGCCGGCACGCCGCCTCAGCCGCTGCCCTCGAGCGCCTCGGCCAGCAGCTGCAGCGCCCGCTCCGCGATCTGCTCCATCACCTCCACGCGCGAGCCGGGGAAGAGGTGCTCCTCGCAGCGCGTCCCCGCCGGGCCGGCCAGCGCGATGACCACGCTGCCGACCGGCTTCGGCGAGCGGCGGCTCCCTTGCGGACCGGCGATGCCGCTTTCCGCCAGCGCCCAGTCGCAGCCCAGCGCGCGCCGGAGGCCCTCGGCGGTGGCGGTCACCCACTGCGGGCTGACCGCGCCGTGCTCCCGCGCGATCTCGCGGTCGAGCCCCAGCTGCTCCCAGCGGTGCGCACCGGCATACGGGATGAGCCCGCCATCGTACCAGCGCGAGGCCCCCGGCACGCTAAGCATGCGCGCGCTGATCAGGCCCCCGGCCGTCGTCTCCGAAACGGCGACCTTCTGGCCGCGGGCCACCAGCAGCTCCCCCACCCGGGCTGCCAGCTCATCGACTTCGAGCGGGTATCGTCCCATCGGCTCCTCCCGGCCGCTCGCCCGCGGCGCTGGTATGCTTCCGCCATGGCGGAGTACGAAGTCAAGATTGTCGATGCCTTCACCACCGAGCGCTACGCCGGCAACCCCTGCGGCGTCATCACCCGCGCCGAAGGCCTCACCGATGCCCAGATGCAGGCCATCGCGCGCGAGATCAACGCCAGCGAGACCGCCTTCGTCTTCCCCTCCCGCCGGGCCGATTTCCGCGTGCACTTCTTCACCCCCACCAGCGAAATCCCGCTCGCCGGCCATCCCACCATCGCCACCATGCATACCCTCGCCGAGGAGGGCCGCATCGACCTCTCCGCCGGCAGGGCACGGGTCACCCAGGAGCTCAGCATCGGCGTGCTGCCCGTCGACATCGTCCGCCAGGAGGGCGGCCACGTCCGCGTCATCATGACCCAGGCCCGCCCCGAGTTTGGCCGCCGGCTCGATCGCAACGTGTTCGCCGAGGCGCTCGGCATCTCGGTCTCGGACATGCTCCCCGATGTGCCGGTGCAGGTCGTTTCGACCGGCACGCCGCAGGCGATGGTCCCGGTCCGCTCGCTCGAGGTGCTCCGGCGCCTGAAACCGAACGTCCAGCACCTGAGCGACCTCGAGGCGGTCGGGCACTACTTCAGCGTCCATGTGTTCACCCTCGAGGCATTCGACCCCGCCCACCGCGCCCACGCCCGCCACTTCGCCGCCCGCGCCGGCATCCCCGAGGACCCCGTCACCGGCAGCGCAACCGGCGCGATGGCGGCCTACCTCTGGAAGTACGGGCTCCTGCGCGAGCGCGCCTACCGCGTGGAGCAGGGCCACATCATGGGCCGCCCGGGGCTGGTCGATGTCGAGGTCGATGCCGAGGGCGATGAGCCGGTGGGCATCCGCATCGCCGGCACGGCCGTGACCGTCCTGCGCGGCACCCTGGCGGTCTGACCGCACCCCGACCGGCTCTGCTACGCTCGTGGGTGATGGACGGCGCTGCGGAGCTGGCAACCTGGGAGCAGCGTCTGCTCGCGGCCGAGTTCCTCGACTGCCGGCCGGTCTGGTACTCATCGAATTACGTCTACCTGGCGCGCCTCTGCGCGGGGGACGAGGTCTTCGCGGCCATCTACAAGCCCCGGCGCGGGGAAACGCCCCTCTGGGATTTCCCCGAGGGCACCCTCTACCGGCGAGAGGTCGCGGCCTACCGCCTCGCCCGGCTGCTCGGCTGGGAGCTCATCCCGCCCACCGTGGTGCGCGAGGGGCCGGCAGGCATCGGCTCGCTCCAGCTCTACATCGACCACGACCCGGAAGCCCACTACTTCGTGCAGCGCGAACGCCCTGAGCTCTGGCCCCAGCTGCAGCGGCTCTGCCTCTTCGACGCCATCGCCAATAACGCCGACCGCAAGGGCGGCCACTGCCTGCTCGACGCCGAGGGGCACGTTTGGGGCATCGATAACGGCCTCTGCTTCAACGAGCAGTACAAGCTGCGCACGGTGATCTGGGACTGGGCCGGCGAACCGATCCCCGAACCGCTGCTCGAAGACGTCGCCGCGCTGCTCGACGCGCTCCAGCGCCGGCCCGCCGCCGATGCGGCGCTCCGGGACCTCATTTCCCCCCACGAGCTGGAGATGGTCCGGTCGCGCGCGCGGCAGCTGCTGCACCGCGGCACGTTCCCCGTTCCCGGCCAGGCGCGCCACTACCCCTGGCCACTCATCTGAACGGGACAGCGCCCGGCGGGGCATGCTTGCACCCGCCTGACCCCGGTTCGTAATGTGTACGGCGCCCGAACGGGCCAACCCACTGGAGGTCGCGCGATGTTCCCGAGCACGATGATGGATCTCCCGCTCACCGTTCAGAACATCTTCTGGCGGCTGGAACGGCTCTACTACGACAAGCCGCTCGCAACCTACACGGAATCGGGCGAGGCCATCCGCTCCACGTACGGCGAACTCGCCCGCAACGTCCATCGGCTGGCCAGCGCCCTCGCGAAGGAAGGCGTCGGCAGCGGCACCCGGGTGGCCACCTTCGGCTGGAACACCCAGCGCCACCTCGAATGCTACTTCGCCATCCCCTGCATGGGCGCTGTCCTCCACACCCTCAACGTGCGCCTCTTCGCCGACCAGCTCGAATACATCATCAACCACGCCGGCGACGAGGTGATCTTCTGCGACCGCTCCGTGCTGCCCATCCTCGAAGGGCTCGCCGACCGCATCCCCACGGTGCGGCTCGTGGTCCTCATGAACGAAGGCCCCGAACCCACGGGCAAACTGAAGCGAACGGTCGACTACTGGGAGTTCCTCAACTCCGGCGATGAGCGGTTCGCCTGGCCGGAGATCGACGAGCGCTCCGCGGCGGCGATGTGCTACACCTCCGGCACCACAGGCAACCCGAAGGGCGTCGTCTACAGCCACCGCTCGACCATGATCCACTCCCTCGTGGCCGCCCTGCCGGATTCGGTCAACATCTCCGAAGTCGACACCCTCATGTACGCGGTGCCGATGTTCCACGCGAACGCCTGGGGCCTGCCCTACGCCGCGGCCCTCGCCGGCGCATCCCAGGTGTTCCCCGACCGCTTCCTCGATGCCGAGCGCGTCGTCAACCTGCTCGAGCGCGAGAACGTCACCATCTCTGCCGGCGTGCCGACGGTCTGGCTGCCGGTGCTCAACCTCCTCGACCAGACCGGCCGGAAACTCCCACGGCTGCAACGCGTCCTCTGCGGCGGCTCGGCGGCGCCGCCTGCGCTTATCGCCGGCCTACGCCGCCACGGCATCCGGCTCGTCCACGCCTGGGGCATGACCGAAACCTCGCCGCTGGCATCGCTCACGCGTATCCGCTCGACCATGCAGGACTGGTCCGAGGAGAAGCAGCTCGAGGTGGCCGCGAAGCAAGGCGTCATCGTGCCGACCCTCGAGTGGCGCATCATCAACCTCGAAACCGGCGAGGAGCAGCCCTGGGACGGCAAGTCGATCGGCGAACTCCAGATCCGCGGGCCCTACATCACCGGCACCTACTACAACGACCCGACCGCCTCCGAGAAGTTCATGGACGGCTGGCTGCGGACCGGCGATGTGGCGACCATCGACCCGCTCGGCTACGTGCAGCTGGTCGACCGCACCAAGGACCTGGTGAAGTCCGGCGGCGAGTGGATCTCCTCGGTCGAGCTCGAAAACCTGATCATGGCCCATCCGAAGGTGATGGAGGCCGCCGTGGTCGGGCTGCCGCACCCGCGCTGGCAGGAGCGTCCCGTCGCCGCCGTCGTGCCCCGGCCCGAGTATCGCAACCAGATCACCGCCGAGGAGATTCGCGACTACCTCGCCGAGAAGGTGGCGAAGTGGTGGCTCCCCGATGAGGTCGTCTTCGTGGAAGCCCTCCCGCGGACGAGCGTCGGAAAGTTCGCCAAGAACCAGCTGCGCGAGCAGCTCGCCAGCGTCGCGGAGCGCTGGGCCGCCTCCCCCGCCAGCTGATATGGGGCGTCGCCGGCTCAGCGGAGTCCAGGTCGATGGCTGAGTCTGCGGCTGCTCCCGCAGGAGGCCGCACCGGGTGCCGGGAGTGAGCCAGGAAACCCGGGCGATGCCCCGCGGCATCCTCACCACGAGGATGCGGGGTCAGCGCCGCAGGCCTGTCGTCGGCAGCGGCGTCGCCCGCCTCGCGGCCGGGTTCGGGGCTATCCTACTTGTCGGCACCCTCATCCTGGTCACGCCGCTCGCCTCCGAGGGGGGTGACTGGGTCCACCCGCGCGATGCCCTGTTCACGGCGGTCTCCGCCATCTGCGTGACCGGCCTCACCGTGGTGGATACCCCCACCCACTGGAGCAACCTCGGCGAGGCCACCATCCTCGTCCTCATCCAGATCGGCGGCCTCGGCTACATGGTCGGCACCACCGTCGTGATGTGGGCCCTCGGCCGCCAGATCGGCATCCGCGACCGCAACATGCTGCGCCTCTACTACGGCGCCCCCAGCATGAGCGAGACCTTCTCCTTCGCCCGGAGCGTGGCGCTCTTCACCCTCATCATGGAGGGGGCCGGGTCGCTCATCCTCTGGGGGGCCTTCCGGGCTGATGGAGTCCCTGCCGGGCAGGCCGCCTGGTGGGGCATCTTCCACTCGGTCTCCGCCTTCAACAACGCGGGCTTCAGCCTCACCGGCCGCGACATGGTGCCCTACACCGACAACCCCGTGGTCCTGGGCACGCTCATCGTCCTCATCATCATGGGCGGCATCGGCTTCCTGCCCGTGGTCAACCTCATGCGGCGCCGTTCGTTTCGCCGCCTGCCGCTCGATAACAAGCTCATCTACACCACCAGCGCGGCCCTGCTCGTTGCCGGCATGCTCTTCACCGCCCTGGTCGAATGGAACAACCGCCAGACGCTCGGGGGCCTGCCCTGGCTCGAACGCCCGCTCGTCGCGCTGTTCCAGAGCACCAGCGCCCGCACCGCCGGCTTCAGCGCCATCGATATGAGCGCGCTGCACGACCAGACGAAGCTCGCCACCATCGGCCTGATGTTCATCGGCGCCGCGGCAGGCTCCACCGGCGGCGGCCTGAAAGTCGGGGCCTTCTCCCTCCTCTTCGCGGTGATGATCGCCACCATCCGCGGCGAGGAGGAGGTCTCCGCCTTCCGCAAGCGCATCCCGCTCACCGTCATCCAGCAGGCCACGACGCTCGCGCTCTACCACGTCGCCCTCGTGTTCGGTTTCTCGCTCGCGCTCACCTTTGCCGCCGACCGCCCCTTCATCGACCTGCTCTTCGAGGCCCAGTCCGCGCTCTCGACGGTCGGCCTCTCCACCACTGGCACGGTCTCCCTGGGCCCCACCGCCCACTTCATCCTCATCCTCGCCATGCTGGCGGGCCGCTTCAGCCCCGTCATGCTCGTCCTCTACATGACACGCCCCCACCGCAAGGTTCCCTACCACCATCCTGTCGATAGCGTGAGGTTGAGCTAACTATGAACGTTGCCATCCTTGGACTGGGGCGGTTCGGCTCGCAGCTGGTCGAAGAGCTGGTGGCCATGGGCGTCGAGGTGCTGGCGGTCGACCGCTCCGGCGAGCGCGTGAACGAACTCGCCGAGACCGCGACCCTCGCCGCCGAGGGCGACCTCGCCGACTTCGAGTTCCTGCAGAGCCTCGCGCTCGGCGACTACGACACCGTCGTCGTCGCTATCGGCAGCGAGATCGCAACCTCTGTGCTCCTCACCCTGACGCTCAAGCGCCGCCTCGCGCTCAAGCACGTCGTCGCCAAGGCCAGCACGAACGACCACGCCGAAGCGCTCCGCCTCGCCGGCGCCGACCTCGTCGTGAGCCCCGAGCAGGAGGCCGCCGTTCGCCTCGCGCACACGCTCGGACCCTCCAGCCACCTGCGGGAGTACCTCTCCCTCGGGCCGACCTACGGCGTGGCCAAGCTCGAAGCCCCCATCACCGCCGTCGGGCGCACCATCGGCTCGCTCGAAACCTTCACCCGCCACAACGTCGTCCTGCTCGCCATGGTCCGAAACGACCTCGTAACCTTCCGGCCCGATCGTGATGTCGTCGTCGAAGAGGGGGACGTCTGGCTGATCGCCGGCGAAGATGAGCAGCTGCGCAAGGCGGGAAGCTGAGCGCCTTCAGCGTGGTTGCCGAGCAGGGATTCGAACCCCGACCATAGGCTCCAAAGGCCCGTGTGCTACCGTTACACCACTCGGCAACGCCCGGGAGCGGCCTCGCCCCGCACGCCTGGTGCCGAAGGTGGGAGTCGAACCCACACGGGCGTCGAGCCCAGCGGTTTTTGAGACCGCCGCGTCTGCCATTCCGCCACTTCGGCCGCGCCTGCCATCATACCCTCTGCGGGCAAACGAAACGCCCGCATCGGCGGGCGTTGGCGGCGTTGCTGGAGCGGAAGACGAGGTTCGAACTCGCGACCTCCTCCTTGGCAAGGAGGCGCTCTACCACTGAGCTACTTCCGCCTGAGACACCCTTATCCTAGCACGCGGCCGGCTCAGGGCAAGGGGCCGCGGGGCGGTCAATCGCCCAGCAGCGTCGTATACCCGAGCGCGATCACGTCCTCCACGTACTCGCTGCGCCAGCCCGGGTCGGGGATCGGCACCCGGTGTTCCCGGAACCAGCGGTGGAGCTGCAGGTACTCCTCCTCCAGCTTCATGCGCCAGGCGTCCTCCTCGCGGAACAGCTCCGGGTCCACCTCGTGGAGGCCCTTCTGCATGTCGTCGTAGCTGACGTCCGTCTCCTCTTTCCAGTAGGTGGAGAGGTAGTCAATCGACTCTTCGAGATTCCGCCGGCACTCTTCCAGCATCATCGTCATCATGCCGGTCTCATCCATCAGCTCGCCGTTCACTCGATGCGCGCGGGCGCAGTTCTCACACACGACCACCAGCTTGCGGGCGTCGCAATCGGACTTGTCGGTGCAATCCCGGCACCGGGCAGCGAACTCCGCAGCCGAGGCCTCGCGCGTGTAGCCAACGACCATCTCATCCCCGAGTGCGCCGCACGCCTGGCAGGCGAGCTTCTCGGAGAGAATCTCGTTGATCGCCTTGTCCCAATCGAGCTGCATTGAAGGTCCTCCGGGGAAAGCGACACCGCGCCGCGCGCGGCGCTCCGCTCACACCTCCAGTGTATACCAGCCGGCCTGCCCCGGCATTTCTTCGATGCCCACCGAGAGCCGCCGCAGGTGCGTCGCGCCATCCCGCTGCAGGCGCTGCAGCAGCTCGCCAGCGAACCACTCCGCGATGCACTCGGCGGTCGAATTCGCGATCGGCAGCGGCAGCACATCGCTCGCGGGGAAGCGGTAGGTCTTCCCCCCAAAGCCGACCTCCCAGCCATCCGGCAGCTCGCGGATCTCCAGGTGGGGGCTCCGCCGCTGCAGCAGGAACTTGTGGTCGAGCAGCTCGACCAGCTCGCGCGCGGCGCGCTTCGTCGCCCCGAAGTCCCAGACCCAGGCGTCCTCCGTCAGCGGCCCCTCGAGCTCGATGAAGACGTCGTAGTTGTGGCCGTGGAGCGGCTCGCAGGCGCCGCCGAAGGTGGCCATGTGGGCGGCGGCAAAGCGGAGGCGGTTGCGTTCAACGGTGATGCGTCGGCTCGTGTGCATGCCCCCATCGTAGCGGTCCCCGGTTGTCGGCGCGTTGCCGCAATCCGTGCAGTTCGTCACAATCACCGTGGCGCCTGCCGGCGCCGGGAGCCATGCCGTGACGCTGCTGTACGTGACTTCCGCCCAACCCGGCCAGGGCCGGACCGGCGTTGCCGCCGCACTCGCCCGCCACTTCGCCTATGCCGGCCAGCCGACCCGCCTCGTGCGGCTCGAAGAGCCGGAGGCGAACGCCGCCGCCGATGCCGCCTGGTTCGCGACCCTCGAGTTCGCGCCGGGCAGCCCCGCCAGCCCCCAGGCTGCGGTGCCGGCCGCGGACGGCGAGCTGCTTGTGGTCGAAGGGCCGTCCGCAGCCATCCCCGCGGGCGCGCAGGTGGTCTTCGTGCAGCGAAAGGCCGCGCCGGCATCCTTCCCGGCCGGCACGGCTGCCTGCGTGGTCACCGCCGTACCCCGCCTGCGCGGCGCGCGCCGCAAGGATGGCACGCCCGCCCTGGTCGAACTCGGCGAAGACCGCACGCTCGCCGGTTTCGCGCTCGATGAGGCGCTCGCGCTGCTCCACGGCCAGCTTATCGTGCCCGGGGACGTTCCGCCGGATGCCACCTCCGACCACCTCGTCATCGCCCCGATCGGTTCCGACGCCGGGCAGCCCTACTTCCGCCGCTTCCCCTCGATGACCGTGGTCGCCCGCTTCGACCGCACCGATATGCACCTTGCGGCCCTGCGGGCTTCGCCCAACGCGCTCATCCTCACCGGCGGCCGCCAGCCGAGCGGCTACACCATTGATGCCGCCAGCGCGAGCGGCGTGCCCGTCGTCCTCTCCCGCACCGATACGGAGAACACCGTCATCGCCCTCGAGCGGGTCTTCGAACGCACCCGCTTCCGCGGCGAGCGCAAGCTCGAGCGCATGGCGGAGCTGCTGGACTCGGTCGAATTCGCCGCGCTCGTCGGCGTTCCCGCTCCTGCCGCTTCCTGAAGCGTCCCGTCGCACACTGCCGGCCACGGCCCGCCGGCGAGCCCTACCCTCCGATGACCGGGCCTTCGTCGGCCGCCGGGCTGTTCGCCGCCTGGCCGGCCTGCCCGCGGCCGAAGGGGTCGCGCGGGGCCGCGGGCGGGGGCGAAGC
>NZ_DAOUAO010000081.1:0-1851 GCF_034433535.1 Tepidiforma sp. | reverse complement strand
GTCTTCGGTGAGGAGGTGGGAGATGGCGGGTTCGCTTGCCCAGGGGACGGGATACTGGAGGGGCTCGGGGTTGGGGCCGCGGATGATATCGAAGAGCGCGAGTGTGCCGCCCGGCCGGAGGACGCGCCGGGCCTCGCTCCAGAAGCGGGCGCGGTCGGCGATGTTCATGGCGACGTGCTGGGTGATGACGGCATCGAAGGAGGCGTCCGGGAAGGGGAGCTGGAGGGCATTGGCGACGTGGAATTCGCACTGGTGCGCGAGCCCGCAGGCTTCGGCGAGGATGCGGGCGGTGCGGATGAACTCGGGGGAGAGGTCGATGCCGGTGAGGCGGCAGCCGAATTCGGCGGCGATGGTGCGGGCGGGGCCGCCGATGCCGCAGCCGAGGTCGAGGACGTGCTGGCCGGGCTGGAGGCCGGCGGCCGTGGCGAGGTCGCGGGTGGCGCGGAGTCCGTAGGAGTGGAAGTGGTCGGCGGGGGCGAGTGCGGCGGGGGTGAGGGGGTCGATGCCCTGTTGGCGGGCAGCGGCGAGGATGCGCTCGGCGAGCCCTTCGCGGTGGTAGTGGGCGAGGACGGCGGGTTCGGCCGGCTGGCTCATGGCGCGGCGATCGGCGCGAGGCGGCCGAGGGCGAAGGCGGCGCGCTCGACGGTTGGGAAGATGGCGAGGCCGGCGGCGATGAGCTCGTCGCGGACGGCATCGACGAGGGCGCGGTGGGCGGGGTTGGGGGTTTCGGTGGGGCCGAGGACCACGGCGACGGGCTTGCTGGTGCGTCCTACCACCTGGACGAGGCGGTTGCAGGCGTGGCGCAGGCGCTCGTCGGCATCGGGGCGGCCGAAAAACCAGTCCTCGCCGATGTTGGCGATGGCGAGGTCGTAGCTCTCGTCTTCGAGCATGAGTTCGAGCAGGGCGTTGGAGGAGAGGCCGCTGCCGGCGAGGATGGACTGGTCGACGGGGTTGGCGACCCACTCGGCGAGGGCGGGTGCGCGTTCGCGGACCCGTTCGCGGATGGCCGGGGGGAGGGGGAGGACGGTGAGGCCGTTCTCCTCGGCGGCATCGGCGGATTGGACGCTGCGGCCGCCGCCGCCGCCGACGATGGCGATGCGGCGCCCGCGAGCCGGGGGGAGGAGGGCGGCGGCGATGAGGAGGTCGAGCAGCTGTTCCTGGGAGCGGGCTTCGTGGGCGCCGGCCTGCCGGAGCGCGGCCGACCAGAGGAGGGACTGGCCGGCGAGGGCGGCAGTGTGGGAGGCGGCGCTGCGGGCGCCGGCGGCGGTTCGGCCGGCCTTGTGGATGATGACCGGCTTGCGGGCAGCGGCCTCGCGCAGGCCTTCATAAAGGCCGCGGCCATCGGGCACGCCTTCGATGTAGGCGCCGATGGCGGTGGTGTCGGGGTCGCGGGCGAGGTAGCGGAGGAGCTCGCCGGGGGTGATGTCGCGGCCGTTGCCGTAGTTGACGACCTTGCCGAAGGCGAGGCCCCGGGCGCTGCCGCGGGTGATGACCTCGACGGCGTTGTTGCCGGACTGGGAGAGGAAGGCGACGGTGCCGCGGCGGGTGGGGAGGTCGGGGCGGAAGGAGAGGCCGCCGGCCGGGTGGTAGAGGCCCATGCCGTTGGGGCCGAGGATGCGGACGCCGAGCTGGCGGGCGCGTTGGAGGATGCGCTCTTCGAGTGCGGCGGCTTCGGGGTCGCCGGTTTCGCTGAAGCGGGCGGTGAAGAGGTGGAGGAAGGGGACGCGCTTCTGGCCGCAGTGTTCGAGGAGTTCGGGGACGGCGGGTGCGGGCACGCAGGAGATGACGAGGTCGACCTCGCCGGGGACGGCGGCGAGGCTGGGGTAGGCGGGGAGCCCGGCGACGGTTTCG
>NZ_DAOUAO010000080.1:0-29993 GCF_034433535.1 Tepidiforma sp. | reverse complement strand
CCCCGGACCTCGACCGCCGCGCCCGCCTCAGCCATCACGGCATCCCCCTCGGGCGAACCGCCCTCCGGCCGTCCGGCAGCACTTCGATGCGCCCCTCGCCGAGGAGCACCTTCGCCCGCTCTTCGATCTCCAGCTCTTCGAGGTACTCCCGCGGGATTTGCAGCCGGCCCGCCGCATCGACGAGCACGTACTCCTCGTGCACCACGCGGGTTTCCGTGCCCTCGAACCGCACCCGCCGGAAGATCTCGGTGCTCGTCCGGCCGTCCCGGATAGCCACCACCCGGTCGACGCGCGCGGCGATGTCCGGGTCGTGCGTCACGATCACGATCGTTGTCCCCAGCTCCTGGTTCAGCCGCCGAAACACTTCGTACACCGTATCCGCGCCGACCGAGTCCAGCTCGCCGGTCGGCTCATCGGCCAGCAGCAGCGGCGGGTTGTTCGCCAGCGCCACCGCAATCGACACCCGCTGCTGCTCCCCGCCCGAGAGCATCTCCGGCCGATGGTGCAGCCGGTGTCCCAGCATCACCAGCTCGAGCAGCTCGACCGCCCGGCGCCGCGCCCCCGCGGCCGGCACCCCATCGAGCACCATCGGCACCTCCACGTTCTGCACCGCGTCCAGGTACGGCACCAGGTTCCGCCCCGTTTGCTGCCAGACGAACCCTACCTGCTTCCGCCGGTAGCGCACCATCTCCCGCCCTGTCATCGTCAGCAGGTCCTGCCCGCCCACGAAGCAGCGGCCCGCCGAGGGCGTATCCAGCCCCGCAAGGATGTTGAGCAGCGTCGACTTGCCCGAGCCCGAGGCCCCCACGATCGCCATGAACTCGCCGCGCCGCACCTTCAGGTCGAGCCCCCGCAGCGCCACCACCTCGAGGTTCGCGGTCTTGTAGATCTTGAACAGGTCCTCGCAGCGGATGTAGAGCTCGTGCTCCTCGGGTTCGGCAGCGGCCGGGCCCGGCGAAAACCGCTCGTGCATGCTCACACCTCTCCGATCCGCAGCGCCCGGTGCACCGCCAGTCGGGAGTACACCGCCGCCAGCGCCGTGATGGTCGCCAGGAAGACCACGCCCAGCAGCCCGTAGACTGTGGCCACGGCGCCCCAGCTCACCTCCGATACCAGCGGCGGCACCGGCTCGGCGCCCTGCTCGGTCACGCCAAGATACCCGATCATCAGGCGCCCCAGCGGAAAGCCGAGGAACGTCCCCGTCGCGACCCCGGCCGCGATCACGAACGCCTGCTCGAAGCTGACCAGCCCGAGCACCTGCCGGCTCGAAAAGCCCATGGTCCGCAGGATCGCGAACTCCAGCGCCCGCGACTGCGCTGCCAGGATGGCATAGACCGCGAAGCCCAGCCCCGTCAGCACCAGCACGGCCCCGAACGACAGGAACAGGATGCCTTCCCAGCTCGCAGCCACCAGCGGGTCCTCCGACTGCGCAGCCCGGATCGCCGCCGCGTCAAAGATGCCTTCGGCCTGCACGCCCCGCCCGGCCAGCGCCTCCCGGGTCAGCTTCTCCGGCTCCGCGCCGGACAGCCACGCCTCGTTGGCGGTGACGCCGTCGGCCAGGCCGGGTACCCCGGCCGCCAGCGTCTGCAGCGCCCGGAGGTCCGCCACCGCGAGGTACTCGCTGCCCCGCGGGTCGTGCCCCGGGAAATAGCGGAACGACGCCGCCACCCGCGCCTGCACGTACTGCCGGTTGACGTAAATCGTGAGCTCATCCCCGACCCGCTTGCCGGCAGCCTCGAGGAATCGCTCCTCGGCCGCGATCGGCAACGGACCCGGCGGCCGGCGCACCCGGAAGCCAAACAACGGCCCCTGCCCTTGCCCCCGGGTGAAGGCAATGCGTCCTGCCCCGCCCCCGTCGATGCCCGCCCCGTCCCCGAACGACACTGCACCCGGGTCGGCGGCCGATTGCCCGGTAATCAACTCGTAGGCCGCGAACGAATCGAACGGTTCGATGACCCGGCCCCCAGGGAACCCTCCGCCATCCACCCCCGGGAAGCTGGCAGCCTCGCTGACCTGCACCGAATCCACCAGGATGATGGCTCGCTCGGTCACCGGCGGCGGGGAGCCCTGCACGCGTGCGTACACGGCATCCAGTCGCTTCGGCGTCGCGAGGCTGTAGCGCAGCCCCTGCCCGAACCGCAGCTGCGATGGCTGGGCCAGGTCGGCCGTGAAGAATCGCCACTCGCTGGTCACCTCCGGCTGTACCGGCGTCAGCACGTAATCCCAGTAGCTCCCGTCGGCATCCTCCAGCCGAAGCCCAAGCCGGACCTGGTTCGAGCCGTACGGCAGCCGCGCCCACAGCCCAATCCAGCGCGACCCCGGCGGCACCCCGGGACCCTCCGCCGGCCGTGTTGTCTCTATTCGCAGCCGTTCCAGCAGCTCGCCGAGCCCCGGGCCCGCGAAGTCGTCCCGCCAGAATGCCACCCGCTCGAACTCGCCCGGCACCACGCCGAGCACGGTCAGCGAAACGCCCTGGAACGTCGAGATGCTGTAGCTGCCCTGCTGCCGGCTCGCCGGCGAGACGATCTCCGCCCCCGTGACGTTCGCGAGCCGCTCCACGAACGCGCCGTTCGGGACCATCGCTGGGTTGCGGACGTCTTCCAGCCGGGTGGGCGCCCCGGCTTCGTACGCCGCCCGGTCGTCGTAGCCCCGCTCCAGTGTCGCCCGGTAGCCCGCCGCGAACATCCCGACCGCCGTCGCGAGCAGCAGCAGCAAAATCAGCCGGTTGTAGTGGAGCGGCGCCCGTGTCATCCGCGCCAGGCCGAAGGCGACCGTCGCGTTCTCCCAGCGCTGCACCGCCCGCGTAATCCCGGCCAGCACCAGCGGGAAAAGCCGCAGGAAGACCAGCGCGACCATCAGCATGAAGAGCGTCGGCGAAAGTAGCAGCAAGGGGTCCGCCGAAAGGTCGCCGAAGAGTCGTTCGGTCACCAGGGAACCCCGCTCGCGTAGTTGATAGAACAGGAAGGCGCCCACCCCGACCAGCGCGAGGTCCAGGTAGTACCGAACGAACAGCGGCCTCGTCGTGGGCCGGGCCAGGCTGTGCTTGTAGTCGATCGTGGTCCCCCGGGAGGCGCGCCACGCCGGCCAGAGCAGCGCCGCGAACGCCAGCAGTGCACCGCCGGCGGCTGCCCCGAACGCCAGCGGCGAAAGCGGCACCTCAAGCATGGCGTTGCCGCTCAGCGGTTCGAACGGCGGCGTGAACCCCAGCACCGCGATCCCCGCCGCCGCCAGCAGCGGCCCGGCGACGGCTCCGATGCCGCACAGGATGGCCCCCTCGATCGCATAAATCGCCACCACCTGCGCGGGGCTCCCCCCGCGCGAGCGCAGCAGGGCGATCTCCCCATGCTGCCGCTCGACCAGCATGCTCGAGACCATCACCAGGTAGTAGAGCGCGATGCCCGCAATCTGGAGCATCAGCGCAAAGAGCGGCAACCGCGTGAAGAACAGCTTCGTCTGGTAGCTCGCGATGATCTCCGGCAGCTGCGTCTCCACCAGCACCCCGGCAACCGACTCCCGCAGCACCAGCGACATCGTCCGCAGGTTCCCCTCCACCGAGCGTGCGTTGCGGGCGTTCACCGCGCCGATGTCGACGAACCCGTACGCCTCCAGGGTGCTGTCCATCTCGGGCAGGTAGGCCGCCAGTCCATCGCGCACCGTGGCCTCATCGACCCAGAACGCGTACGTGTCCCAGCTCGTCTCCACCACGAAGCGGTCGGTCCGCCCGAACCAGTACGGGTCCCCGGGGTCTTCCGGCTCGACCAGCCCGGTTACCACCGCCCGCACCGGGACGGCGTCCTGCCGCCAGAACGGGTGCAGGTCGAACCGGTCGCCCACCTGCACCCCGAACCGCTCGGCAGCCTCCCGCCCCAGCAGCACGCCCACTTCCAGCTGCTCCCCCTCCCGGTAGGCCGCCGGGTCCGGCCATTCCCCCGCGGTGAGCCGCACCTGCTCCCGGAAGCCGTCCGCGAACTGGAAATGCGCCCGCGGCCGGTTCTCGTCGGTCGGCACCGGCTCGCCGGGGGCGGCCAGGTAGAACGTTGCGGTCCGCCCGTAATGTACGACCTCCTCGAGCACGTCCCCCGCGTAGGTGGCGAGCGCGCCATCGACCGCCTCGCGCTTCTGCCGGTAGTCATCGAGCGCCGGCCGCCCGCTCACGACGACCCGGATGTTCCGCTCCGTTGGCTCCGAGGTGCGCAGGGCGTAGCGCAGCCCGAGGTCGCGTACAGCATCGGAGTAGAGCACGACGCTGGCCATCAGCGCGGCCGCCATTACCACCCCGACCAGCACCGTCGCCAGCAGCCGCCGATTGGCGAGGCTCCGCCGCACCACCATCTGCAGGACCACGAACCCGGTTCGCATCTGTGCCCGGAACCCTACCGAAGTTCGCGCCGCCCGGCAAAGCCGCCCACGCTCGGCCCGCCTCCGTGTACAGTTCCCCCGTGCGCGCAGCCGTCGCCACCGGACGCCTCTTCGCCCGCCGCAGCCTGAGCACCTGGCGGCTGCTGGCGGTCCTCGGCCTCGGCATCCTCATCGCAGCTTCCCTGCTGGCCGCCTCGCCCATCTACGCCCGCACGATGGCCGACCTCGGCCTCACCTTCACCATCCGCGAGCAGCTGAGCGAAAGCCCCGGCAACCGGGTCAGCGTTCCCGCGGTACCGCTGGGCAGCGAAGCCGGCCAGCGCCTCCGCGACGCCATCGAACGCCGCATCGTTGAGCGTATCGGCTGGTTTTCCGGCGGCGAATCGCGGGTCCTGGTCGGTCCGCGCTTCTTCCTCGCGCCGCCGGGAGAGACCGCGCCAGCCCAGGCGCCGGTTGGCCAGCTCCAGTCGCTGACCGGCTACGAAGCCCACGTCGCCGTCCTCGAAGGCGAACTCCCCCGGGCCCCCGGCCCCGGCGAACCGCTCCAGGTTGCCGTCTCCCGCGATGCCGCCCGCGCGGCGCGCCTCGCCGTGGGCCAGCAGCTCAGCCTCGTCGAGGACATCGATACCTGCGCCCGCGAAATCCCCCGCGAGGACCGCCCGCCCCCGCCTCCCTGCACGCCGACCGCGGGCGTCACCTTCGCGCTCCCCGCGGTCATCACCGCCATCATCGAACCAACCGACCCGGCCGACCCCTTCTGGGTGCTCCCCGCCGACCAGTTCTTCGCCCCGTCGCGGCTCCTGCCGGAGAACGGCCCGCTTGTGCCGCTGTTTGTCCCCGAGGAAGCCCTGCTCGACGGCCTGGCGTCCCGGCTGCCGAATTACACCGCCGCCGCCGCGTGGCACACCTTCGCCCGCCCCGAAGCGCTCACCCGCACCACCTTCGAACGCGCCCGCTCCGACCTCACCGCCCTCTACTACGACCTCGAGCCGCTCGGCGCTGCCAGCTTCAGCCCGCTCGGCAACGTCCTCGCCGAATACGGCCGCGCCCGCCAGTACCAGCAGGCGCCGCTCGGTATCCTCCTCCTCCAGCTCACAGCAGTCGCGGTCTTCTACGTCATCCTCGTCTCCCTCGTCATCGTCGAGCGCCAGGCCGAGGAGGTCGCGCTCCTGCGTGGCCGCGGCGCCACCGTGTCCCAGGTCGTGGCCATCTACCTCGTCGAGGGCCTGCTGCTCGGCATCCCGGCAGTCGTCGTCGCACCCCTGCTCGCTGCCGCCGGCACCGCCCTGCTCGGCCTCACCCCAACCTTCCGGCCCGTGAACAACGGCGACCTCCTCCCCGTCGCCATCCCGCCGGAGGCCTACCTCTACGCTGCCGCAGGCGTGGTCATCTCGGTTGCGGCGCTGCTCGTCCCCGCCGCCTGGGCGGCGCGTGCCTCGGCGGTCGCGCGCCGCCGCGAGCTGGCCCGCCCGGGGACGCCGTTCTTCCAGCGCTACTACCTCGACCTCGCCCTTGCCGGCGTCGCGGGCCTCCTGCTCTGGGAGCTCCGCGAGCGCGGCAACGTCTTCACGCCCTCCCCCACCGGCGGCGTCTCCTCCGACCCCCTCCTCCTCGCCTCGCCGGCGCTCCTCGTGGCCGCAGCCGCCGCGCTGCTCCTTCGGTTCTACCCGCTGGCGCTCCGGCTGGCTGCCCGCCTCGCCGGCCGTGACGCCTCCCCCGCGCTCGCCGTCGGCCTCTGGCAGGTGGCCCGGAGCCCGGGCAACTCCGCCCGGCTCGCCCTCCTGCTCGCCCTCGCCATCGCGGTCGGCACCTTCGCCGCCAGCTACGCCACGACCGCCTCGGCCACGTTCGAAGAGCGCGCGCAGTTCCAGTCCGGGGCCGAGGTCCGCGCCGTCACCACCGGCAGCGCCGACCTCGGCCAGGATGGCCCGGCCGCCGACGCCGCCCTTCGCTCCATCCCCGGCGTCGCATCGGCCTCCGCCGTGCTTCGGCTGACCGGCTCGCCGGCTGCCGCTGCGCTCACCGGGCGCACCTTCCAGGTCCTCGGCCTGGACCCCGATGCTGCGCCCTTCCAGCTCTGGTTCCGCGACGACTTCGCAGGTCAGCCGCTGCGCGACCTCCTCGCCGGGCTCGGCGCCCCCGAACCCCTCCGCGGGCGCCCGCTGCCGCCCGGCGCGCAGGAGCTCCGCGTCGATGTCCGGCTATCCGCCGCCGGCACCCAGATGACCCTCTGGGCGCGCATCCGCGATGCCGCCGGCTACCACCAGCTGATCGAGTTCGGCACCCTCGAACCCGGCGACTGGCGCACGCTTTCCGCACCCATCGCGCGGTCCTACGAAGGCCAGCTCCCCGAACCCCTCACGCTGGTCGGGCTCATCATCACCGAGCCGGCCAACCGCTTCACCACCGCACCGGTCGAGCTCCTGCTCGATAACCTCGCCGCCGTCACCGCCGACGGCACGGTCGCCCTCATCGACGACTTCGAAGCGCCCGAACCGGGCTGGACGCCGCTCCCCGCTCGTCCCGCCCTCCCCGACACCTACGAGGTGACCCGCGACGGGGTTCCCCGGGGTCAGGCCGGCAAACTCTCCCGCGTCCCGGGCCAGGGCACCGAGCTCTGGGGCCTCGCCCCGGCCCAGCCCGCCATCCCCCTGCCCGTGGTCGCCACCGAATCCTTCCTCGGCGCGACCGGGCTCAGCGTCGGGGCGACGGGCGTCATCGCGGTGGCCGGGACGCCAGTACCCATCCGCGTCCTCGCCTCCGCGGAGCATTTCCCAACCCTGCCCGCTGCTGCCGGGCCCGGCGTCGTCTTCAATCGGGCCCACCTCGCCTCGTGGCTTGGCCTCGCCGGCTCCTCGGTCCCGCGCGGCTTCAACGAAGCCTGGCTCTCCCTCGCGCCGGGCGCCGACCCCGCGACCGTCGAAGCCGCCCTTCGCGCCGACCCCTTCAGCTTCGGCGTCGTCACCAGCCGTGAGCGCGAACTGTCCCTCCTCCAGCGGAACCCGCTCATCTCGGCCGGCGGCGCCGGCATCCTCTACCTGGCCTTCGGCGCCATCCTCCTGCTCGTCGCCGCGGCCCTGCTCGTCTCCCTCTGGCTGGTCGTCCAGCGGCGCCGCGTCGAATTCGCCGTCCTCCGCAGCCTCGGCTTCTCCCGCGGCCAGGTCATCCGCCTCCTGGCGTTCGAATACGGTCTCGTCGCAGTCGTGGGCATCGCGGCCGGCGCCTGGATCGGCCGCGCCGTAGCCTCCCGCATGCTCTCCTTCCTCGATGTCGACGAAGCCGGGCGTCGAGCCGAGCCTCCTTTCATCCTCCAGACCGACTGGCTGATCGTGCTCGGCGGCTCCGCTGCCGTGGTCTTCGTCTTCCTCTTCGCGTTCGCCTTCGCCAGCCGCCTGCTCGCGAGGATGAGCGACGCCCAGGCGCTACGCACCGAGTAGCGCCCGCCCGGCTCACTCGCCCCGGAGGATGAGCAGGCCCTGCCCGGGGAGCGGCTTCCCCTCGGTGTCCGTCACGAACGCCACCCGGTCCCCGGCCCCCACATCTCCCGGCCCGGTGCGCACCGCCAGGTAGAGCGGCGCGTCCGGAGTTAGCCACACGGTGGCCGACCCGGCCCCGGTGCGCACCTCGATCCGGTCGGCTTCCACCCGTTCGACCGTCCCCGTGATCACCGGCAGCACCCCCGCCTCGCGCGCGACCTCATGCCCCCAGAACTGCCCGGCCGGCCGCTCCGATTCCCGCCCTTCCCCCGCCACGATCGCCCGGATGGCGAAATTCCGCACCTCGTTCGGCACCGCCAGCACCGCGATGGCCATCCCCGGCGCGACCCTCGTCGACTCGGCTTCCACCAGCAGCCACGCCGGCGCCCGGTCCGGGACCTCAAGCTCCAGCGTGCCACCGCTCCCTGAGAGCCGCAGGACGTTCCCGTCGACCCGCTCCACGTCGAACGCGGCGTACGCCTCGCCCGCCGGCCGAACGAAGGGCCCTGGCTCTGGCGGCGCCTCGCTCCCGCCAGACACGCGCGCGCCTACGACCACCGCCAGCAGCAGCACCGCCGCTGCGGCCACCGCCGCACCCGCAGCCACAACCGCCCGCAGGCCCGAAACGCCCCCGCGCGTGGTCGAAAGGCCGGTCACGCCGGCATCCTACCCGACCGGCCCTGCCTGCGCCTCGCTGATGGTGACCGAAAGGATCTGCACCGGCTGCACCGGTCGGTCCTGCGGCCCCGTCGGGGCCGTCGCGATCGCATCGAGCACATCCTCGCCGCCGGTCAGCCGACCGAAGATCGTGTAGTTCGGCGGCAGCGGGTAATCGGCGTGCATGATGAAGAACTGGCTCCCGTTCGTGTTCGGGCCCGCGTTCGCCATCGCGATCGTGCCCCGCAGGTACGGGCGCTTCACGGGCTCATCGTCGAACCGGTAGCCCGGGCCGCCGCGGCCAGTGCCGGTCGGGTCGCCGCCCTGGATCACGAACCCGGGGATCACCCGGTGGAAGATCACGCCGTCGTAGAACCCCTCACGCGCGAGGAAGACGAAGTTGTTGACCGTCTTCGGCGCTTCCTCCGGGAAGAACTCCGCGGTCATGGTCCCCGCCGTGGTCTGGATCTCGGCGGTGTAGCGCTTCGCCGGGTCGATCACCATCTCTGGGGGGCGCGAGTACTGCTTGGCCATGGGTCACCTCCTGGTGGCCCTTCCAGCGTACCCGCCCGGCGCGCTCTGCGCCCGTCAGACACGCTGCTCGCGCACGCCCTGCGGCACCAGGCTGTCGTTCACGCTCGCCAGCCACTCCGCGATCCACGGCTGCTCCGCCCGGTGCGGCAGCGCCCGCAGGATATCCCGGGTGTGCGTCGGGTCGTGGATGGCGATGCCCCACAGGAGCCCGCCGAACCGCACCTGCGAAGGCGGAAGGTTCAGCACCTTCCGGTCTCCGCCATACGGGATGACCGCATCCAGGTGGGCATCCGTGAACTCGCGCACCGCGGCCAGCAGCCGCGCCCGGTGCTCCTCGGCCTCGGCCAGCAGCTCCTCGATGCTCCGGCCCCGGCGGGAGGTCACCGCCGCTTCGTTCCAGTCGTCGATATCGAACGGCTGCGGGATCGGCGTGTCCGGCAGCGGCGCCGTCTGCCCGACCATCGCCGCGAACCGCGGCACGATCAGGCCGTCGATCGTGCAGAGATGCGCGACATAATCGCGCACGGTCCAGTGCGAACCCGGCACCGTCGTCCCAAGCTCTTCCTCGCTCAACGAGCGGCAGAGGTGCGTGAACTGTCGACGGTGCCGGTCGAATTCGTCGAGCACCAGCTGAATGCGTGGATTCACCATGTACTTCCTCCCTGCGCCGGTGCAGGGGCCCCGGCGCGGGTGGTCATCATACCGGGGCCGTGGAACAATGCGCCCCGTGCCTGAATCGACGCCCCCGGTGCTTTTCACTGATGTCCACGCCTTCGATGCCGAGGCCCGGGCGTTCCGTTCCGGGTTCTCCGTCATCTGCGACGAAGGCCGCATCCGCTGGGTCGGCCCCGGCGAACCGCCGGATATCCCCCCGGGCACGCGTCGCCTCGACGGGGGTGGCCGCTACCTCATCCCGGGCCTGATCGACTGCCACGTGCACCTCACGTCCAGCGGCGACCCCGGCGAACTCGCTGCCTCCCGCAGCGAGCCGCTTGCCCTTCGCGCCCTGCGCGCCCGCGAGTACGCGCTCCAGACCGTCCGCGCTGGCGTCACCACCGTCCGCGACCTCGGCGCCGCCGACCACCTCAACATCCACCTCGCCGCGGCCGTCGAATCCGGCCTCATCGACGGTCCCCGCATCCTTGCCGCCGGCTGCGGCGTCACCATGACTGGCGGCCACGGCCACGGCTTCATCGCGGTCGAAGCCGACGGCCCCGACGAGGTTCGCAAGCGCGTCCGCGAGCAGCTCCGCGCCGGCGCCCGCGCCATCAAGCTCTTCGCCAGCGGCGGCGTGATGACGCCCGGCGTCGACCCCCGTTCGGCCTCCTTCACCCTTGAGGAGCTCCGCGCCGGCGTCGAAGAAGCGCACAAGGCCTTCCGCGTCGTCGCCGCCCACGCCCAGGCCACCGAGGGCATCAAGAACGCCATCCTCGCCGGGGTCGATTCCATCGAGCACGGGGTCTGGCTCGATGAGGAAGCCATCGGCCTCATGCTCGAGCGCGGCACCTATCTGGTCCCCACCCTGACGGCGCCCTGGCAGATCGCCCACGGCGAGGGGGCCACGAGCGTCCCGCCCTACATGCTCGAAAAGAGCCACCAGGTCCTGGAAGCGCACCAGGAGAGCTTCCGCGCCGCCGTCCGGGCGGGCGTGCGCATCGCCATGGGCACCGACCAGGGCACGCCCTTCAACCGCCCCGGCGAAAACGCGCAGGAGCTCGTCCGCATGGCCGCTCAGGGGCTCTCGAACGCTGCCGCGCTCCTCGCCGCCACCGCCTGGGCCGCCGACCTCCTCCGCATCTCCGACCGTACCGGCCGCCTCCTCCCCGGCCTCGATGCCGATCTCGTCCTGCTCGATGCCGACCCTCTCGCCGACCTCTCCGTCCTCACCTGCCCCGAAGCGATCCGCGTAGTTCTGCGAGGGGGCAAGATGATCAGGCACGAACTGCCACCACCGGAGGGTCCATGAGCCAGCTCCAGAAGATTCTCGCCCGCATCCAGCGCCGCGAAGGCCCGTCCATCGGCTTCGGCCGGGTATCGCGCGAACAGCCCCGGGCCATGGCCCTCCTCGCCACCGTCCGCACTTCCGCTGAGGCCCGCGCCGCCCTCGATGCCGGCGCCGACGCCGTGCTCTTCGCGGCCGGCAGCGCGACCCTCGTCGCCCCGGAGATCCAGTCCGTCGCCGGGCCGCGCGTCGCCGCCGGCGTCTCACTCCCGGTCCTCTCCGTCGCCGATGCCGAACGCCTGCGCGAGGCCGGCTGCGATTTCGTCGTCAGTCCGCTCGAAACGACCGATTCCGCCGCGGTCGATACGGAGAAGATGGGCCACCTCGTGGCCGCCAGCGAATCGATGGAGGACAACACCCTCCGCGCCCTCGCCCCGCTGGGCCTCGACGGCCTCTTCGTGCAGCGCGCCCACGGCCCCATGAAGCTCTCCGAACAGCTCGGCCTCGTGCGGCTCTCCTCGTTCTCGAACACCGGGCTGGTGGTGACGGTCGACCTCGCCGCCTCCACCGCCGACCTCCGCGTGCTCCGCGACTCCGGCGTGGTCGCCATCGTCGCCCCGGAGGGTGCCTCCGCTGCCGACCTCGCGTCGCTCAACGAACGCCTCCGCGCCGTCCCGCCTCCCCGCCGTGCGCGGTCCGATTCTTCCCAGGTCACACTCGTGCCGTCCCTCGTGGCCGGCCGCGGCGGCGATGACGACGAGGAGGAAGAAGAGGAGGAGTAGCGTGCCACAGGTCGCCATCGAACGCTCCGGCCACGTTGCCACCGTTACCATCACCAACCCGCCCCGCGGCTACATGGATGCGGCCACCGTCGCCGAGCTGGATGCCGCGACCGCTGCCCTCGAGGCCGACGACACCGTCCGCGCCGTCGTCATCACGGGCGGCCTCCCCGGCGTCTTCATCCGCCATTACTCCGTCGTCGAACTCGAAGGCCTCGCCCGCAGCCTCCGCGAGCGCGGCGTCACCGTCGACCCCGCCCGCACCCTCCCCGAGCGCGACATCGACCGCGTCTTCGGCCGCCTCGAATCGATGCCGAAGCCCGTGATCGCCGCCATCAACGGCTTCGCCATGGGCGGCGGCTTCGAACTCGCCCTTGCCTGCGACCTCCGCGTTGCCGAGGAAGGCCCTTACGAGCTCGGCCTGCCGGAGGTGCGCCTCGGCATCCTCCCCGGCGCCGGCGGCACGCAGAAGCTGCCGGCCCTTGTCGGGGTCGCCCGCGCTCTCGAACTCATCCTGCGCGGCCGTACCGTGAGCCCCGCCGAGGCGGCAGCGCTCGGCCTCGTGCACGAACTCGCACCCGCCGGCCGCGCCCTCGAACGCGCCCACGAGCTCGCCGCCGAGATGGCCGCCCTGCCCCCGCGCGCACTCGCCCACTGCAAGCGGCTCATCCGGGGTACCCACACCATGACCCGCGCAGAGGGGCTCGCCCTCGAACGCACCCTCTTCCTCGACCTCCTCCTCTCGGACGACGCCCTCGAACGGATGACGCGCATGAATGCTGATGACCGCGACATCCGCGACGCCTGAGACCGGGCCCATCCGCGCGGCCCTCGCCGCCTGGTACGCGGACAACGGCCGCCACACGCTCCCCTGGCGCCATACCCGCAACCCCTACGCTGTCCTCGTCTCGGAAGTCATGCTCCAGCAGACCCAGGTCGAACGGGTCCTCCCGTACTACACCGCCTGGCTCGAACGCTGGCCCGATTTCGCCGCGCTCGCCGCCGCCTCGCCGGCGGCCGTTATCACCGCCTGGAGCGGCCTCGGCTACAACCGCCGCGCCCGGGCCCTCCAGGCCGCCGCGTGCATCGTGGTCGAGCGCCACGGCGGACAGCTCCCCGCCGACCCCGCGCAGCTGCGGACCATCCCGGGCATCGGGCCCTACACCGCAGCCGCGCTCTGCTCTTTCGCGTTCGACCAGCCCGTGCCCGTTGTCGATACCAACATCGCCCGCGTCCTCGCTCGCGCCTGCCTCGGCGCCCCTGCAGCTGCGAGCGTCCGGCCTCGCGCAATCCACGACGCGGCCGCCGCCCTCCTGCCGCCCTGCGGCGCCCGCGATCACAACCTTGCGCTGATGGACCTCGGCGCCACCGTCTGCGCCGCCCGCAACCCGGGCTGCTCAGCCTGTCCGCTGGCGGAGCATTGCGCCTGGCGCCGGCTTGGGTGCCCGCCGCCGACCGCTGCCCCGCGGCGCCCGGCTCCCCGCTTCGAAACCACCGCACGCTACGCCCGCGGTCGCATCATCGAACGCCTCCGCGGGGGTCCAGCCACGAAGCCCGAACTCGCGGCGATGCTTCCCCCCGCCCATCGCACCCGCCTCGGCGAATACCTCGCCGCCCTCGAGCGCGACGGCCTCGTGGAGCCGCTCCCCGGCGACGGCTGGGCGCTGCCCGGGACCCCGGCCTAGGTGCCTTCCTGCCAGCTGGCCAGGTAGCGCTGCTGCTCTTCGGTCAGGTAGTCGATGCGGACGCCCATCGCGTGCAGCTTCAGCCGCGCGATCTCCCGGTCCACCTCGTGCGGGATTTCGTACACCCGCTTCTCCAGCCGGTGCGCGTTCAGCGCGATCCACTCGGCCCCCAGCGCCTGGTTCGCAAACGACATATCCATCACCGCCGCGGGGTGACCCTCCGCAGCCGCCAGGTTCACCAGTCGCCCCTCGCCGAGCAGGTACAGCCGCCGGCCGTCCTGCAGCCGGTACTCGTCCACCGAATTGCGGATGGCGCGCTTGCCCTCGCTCATCGCCTGCAGGGCCTTCAGGTTAATTTCGGCGTCGAAGTGCCCGCTGTTCGCCAGGATCGCGCCGTCCTTCATCGCCTCCAGGTGCTGCCGGTCGATCACGTTGATGTCGCCGGTCAGCGTAACGAAGAGGTCGCCCTCCTTCGCCGCTTCGGCCATCGGCATCACCCGGAAGCCATCCATCACCGCTTCGAGCGCCTTCACGGGGTCGACCTCGGTCACGATCACCTGCGCGCCCATGCCCCGCGCGCGCGAAGCCACGCCGCGGCCGCACCAGCCGTAACCCGCCACCACCACCGTCTTCCCGGCGAGCAGGATGTTCGTCGCCCGGATGATGCCGTCGATGGTCGATTGCCCGGTGCCGTAGCGGTTGTCGAACAGGTGCTTGGTATCCGCTTCGTTGACCGCCACGATCGGGTAGCCGAGCGCCCCGGCCGCCGCCATCGCCCGCAGGCGAATCACCCCGGTCGTCGTCTCCTCGGTCCCGCCGATTACCCCGGCCAGGAGGTCGCGGCGGTCCTTGTGCAGGGTCGCGACCACATCCGCGCCGTCGTCCATCGTCAGCTGCGGGCCGTGCTCCAGCGCCTGGTGGATGTGCCGGTAGTAGGTCTCGTTGTCCTCGCCGCAGATGGCGAACACCGGGATGCCGTACTCCTCGACCAGCGCCGCCGCCACGTCGTCCTGCGTCGAAAGCGGGTTGCTCGCGCACAGGCGCAGCTCGGCGCCGCCATCCCTCAGGGTGATGGCAAGGTTCGCAGTCTCGGTCGTCACGTGCAGGCAGGCCGTCATGCGGATGCCATTAAGCGGCTTTTCGCGCTGGAACCGCTCGCGGATCAGCCGCAGCACCGGCATCTCGCGCGCCGCCCATTCGATGCGCCGCACGCCCTCCGGCGCCAGGCGCGGGTTCGCGATATCGCAGGGAATTGACAAGGAGGAGCTCCTCGAGAGGTCTGGCAACGACCCGCTAATCGTGCAGGGTCACGAAAGCACCATCATACTTCCGCCCCCGCATAGCGGCACGAATTCGCCGCAGGGTCGAACCCAGCCCCGAGGGGTCCCGCCGGGTGGCGCTCGCCTCCACCAGCTGGCACGCCTCGCGGTAGCCGAGCCGGGTGTACGCCGCCACCGCCGGCGTGTTCCGCGGGTCGACCGTCAGCACCACGTAGTCGCAATACTCGAGCAGCCGCTCCGTCACGGCGCTCGTCGCAGCCGTGGCGTAACCCCTCCCGCGATACTCCGGGTGGGTAAACACATTCCCCACCACCGCAACCCCTTCCTGCCGCGAGACGACGTGCGTGCCGGCAATCGCAACCAACCGCCCTCCGACCACCACGCCGCGGTAGAGACCTGCGTCGATGTGCTCCGGGATGTAGTAGCTGGGGCCGTTTTCGCTGCTGTAGAGCGCATTGATCTTGCGGATATCGATGCCGGTCAGCGGGACCGTCTCCACCGGTTCCGCCCGCCGGAAGGAGTGCCGCGTCACCGACATGCGGATCATCGGTTGCTGCGTGGCCAGCCGATACACCCGCTTCAGCACTTCGACGTGCGCCGGCTGGCACGTCGCGAACGTCTGCGCCGTTCCGGGGTGAATCGAGAGGATGGCCGCCGCCGCATCGGGGTCGCCCATGACGAATGTCGCATCCCCGAGGCCGCCGCGGCTGTGCAGCACCAGCCCCATGCCCGTGGTGCCGCGCGCAAGGTACCACCGCGTCCGCGGGAAGAGATCCGGTTCGAGCTGTCCGATCGCGTAAGCCGCGTATTCCACCCGCGGCCAGAGCAGCTGCCGGATCTCCGCCGGGTCGCGCAGCTGCCGTACAACATAATCCAGCCGCCGGGGCGCTACCTCCTGCAGCCGAAGCTCACGCTCCGCCATCAGCGCTCCACCTCGAAGTGCGTGAGCGCCCGGAACTGCCGGTAGCGCTCCTCGACCTCGTCCCGCGTCAGCGTCAACAGGCGCGAGGGGCCGAATCCCTCGACACAGAACGATGCGACCGTCGACCCGTAGATGATCGCGCGCCGAATCTCGGCCGACGTGACCTCCTGCACCGCGTCGAGGTAGCCCATGAAGCCGCCCGCGAAGGCATCGCCCGCGCCGGTGGGGTCGACCACTTCCTCCAGCGGATACCCCGGCGCCACGAAGTAATCCTCGCCGCTGATGTAGGCCGCACCGTACTCGCCGAGCTTGATGATCACCGCCCGGGTGCCGCCGTTGAGCAGCGCACGGCCCGCCCGCGCAATGCTCGGCTCCCCGGCCAGCTGGCGGGCCTCGCTGTCATTGATGGATACGAAATCCGCCTGCCGGACCGCCTTCAGCAGCTCCTCCCGCGCCCCATCGATGAAGAACTCGATGGTGTCGACCATCCGAGCCCGCGCCCCGGGCACCATCGTCATCAGCCGCTGCTGCAGCACCGGGTCGCCGGCCGCGAGGAACAGGCTGCTCGAATGCTCCCAGCCCGGCGGGAGCTCCGGCTCCCACCGCTCGTTGACCCCGAGCACGGTGTAGAGCGTGTCCCGGCTGTTCATGTCGTAGTGGTAGCGGCCGCCCCAGCGGCTGGTCTTCCCTCCCGGGACCACCTGCAGCCCGGCCAGGTCGATCCCCGGGCGCTCAAGCGCCCGCCGCATCGCGTCGGGGAAGTCCTCGCCGACCGCAGCCAGCAGCCGGACATCGGTGAACAGCGAAGCCGCCAGCGCCGCGCAGGTCGCCGAGCCGCCCAGCGAGCCTTCGCGCCGCTCGAACGGCGTTTCGATTTCGTCGATCGCGACCCACCCGGCCACCAGCAGGCTCATACGCCCGTCTCCAGCCAGCGCCTCAGGATCGGTGCCAGCCGCTCCCGCGCGTTTGGCGAAATCGCCTCTCTGCGCGTCACCATCGACCTGTCCAGCGCCGTGCCGCACGGGCAGCCCTCGCGCGCCGGCAGCGCCCGCACCAGCCGGCGGACCGCCTCCTGGCTCACCGCCACGTTCCGCTGCAGCGTTTCGAACACCGCCGATGCATCGACCGCGGCCTCGGTCTCATGCCAGCAATCGTAATCCGTCACACACGCCAGCGTCGCGTAGCAAAGCTCGGCCTCGCGCGCCAGCTTCGCCTCGGGCAGCGCGGTCATCCCGATGAGGTCGGCCCCCCACGAGCGGTGGAGTTCGCTCTCGGCCCGCGTCGAAAACGCCGGGCCCTGCATCACCACGTACACGCCCCCGTCGTGGACCACGGCGCCCGCGTCCCGCGCCGCCGTGAGTGCTGCCGCCCGCATCCGCGCACAGAACGGCTCGGCGAAGGCGATGTGCGCCACCACGCCCTCCCCGAAAAACGTCGAAGGCCGCCCCCACGTGCGGTCGATGAGCTGCGACGGGACCACCAGGTTGCCCGGCGCGTACGCCTCCCGCAGGCTCCCAACAGCCGAGACCGCCAGCACCCGCTCCACGCCCAGCGACTTCAGCGCCCAGAAGTTCGCCCTCTGCGGCAGCTCCGAGGGCAGGATGGTGTGTCCCCGGCCGTGCCGCGCGAGGAACGCGACCCGCACGCCCTCCAGCATCCCAATCCGGATGGCATCGCTCGGCCGGCCGAACGGGGTGTCGACCTCGACCTCCTGCACCGCCTCCAGCCCCGGCATCGCGTAGAAGCCGGAGCCGCCGATGACGGCCAGCGGAATCGCTTCGCTCATGCCGGTGCACCCTCTCGTGACTGCTCAAGGAATGCCGGGACCGTGACCTCGAACGGCGGCCGAATCACCCCCTGCTCGGTCACGAAGGCCGCAATCAGGTCCGCGGGCGTCACATCGAACGCCGGGTTGAACGCCGCGGCGCCGGGCACCGTCCACCGGCAGGCTCCCCACCCGCCGACCTCGCTTGACTCGCGCTGCTCGATGGGGATGGCCGAACCTGCCGGGCAGGCCGGGTCGAACGTGCTCCGTGGCGCGGCAATCACGAACGGCACCCCGAAGCGCGCGGCCGCCAGGGCCAGCTGGAGGGTCCCTACCTTGTTGGCGGTGTCGCCGTTCCGCGCGATCCGGTCCGCGCCGGTGATCACGGTCGAAACCGCCCCGCTCGCCAGCAGCGCGGCCGCAGCGGTATCCGGCAGCAGCACCGCCGGGATGCCCGACCGCTCGAGCTCCCACATCGTCAGGCGTGCCCCCTGCAGCAGCGGCCGCGTTTCCGTCACGTAACAACGTTCGACCATCCCCCGGGCGAACGCCAGCCGGATCACGCCCAGTGCGGTCCCCAGCCCGGCGGTCGCGAGCGACCCGGTGTTGCAGTGCGTGAGCACGGCACCGGGCCGCAGCACCGGAACCCCCTGTTCGGCCAGCCTGCGGTCCTCCTCCTGGCGGCGGGCGAGGTACTCGCCGCAGAAGCGCCAGGCCGCGCCCGCGCGCTCGCCCTCCGGCAGCCCGAGGATCGCCTCTGCGCAGGCTCGCGCCCCACTCTCCAGCTCCACCGCGGTGGGCCGCACCCGACCGACCCGTTCCGCTGCTGACCGGATACCCGCATCGGAGGCGTCCACGCCCGCAGCGATCGCCACCCCGGTGGCCCCACACACCCCCAGCAGCGGCGCGCCCCGCACCCGCAGCGACCGGATCGCCTCCTCCAGCTGCTCCAGCGTGCGTAGCTCGATCCAGCGCTCCTCAGCCGGCAGCAGCGACTGGTCGACCACCCGCACGGCCGGCGGTTCGAACCGAACGACCGGGATCGGCTCCATCGTCACGACTCCTCGAGCCGGAGCAGGCTGCGCACCGCGTAATCGGCGAGCCGTTCGCGCCCGCCAAGTCCTTCCAACTCGATCAGGAACCCCATGCCAACCACCTCCGCCCCCAGCAGCTCAACCAGTTTTGCCGCCGCCAGGGCTGTCCCGCCCGTCGCCAGCACGTCATCCACGATGTAGGCCCTCGCCCCGGCCGGCAGGGCATCCCGGTGAATGTCCAGGCGCGCTTCCCCGTATTCGAGCGCATATTCTACGGTCAGCCGGGCAGCAGGCAGCTTGCCCTCCTTCCTGACCGGTACGAACGGCACGCCCAGGCGGTCGGCCAGCGGCGCCCCGAAGAGGAACCCGCGCGACTCGATCCCCACGACCGCCCCGGCGCCGGCCTCCGTCGCCCACCCCGACATGGCCTCCAGCACCGACCGGAAGGCCTCCGGGTTCGCCAGCAGCGGGGTGATATCGCGGAACAGGATCCCCGGCTTCGGAAAATCCGGGATCGTGCGGATGAATGCCTGCAGCTCCATCCGCTGCATTCTACCGCCAGCAAAACGCCGCGAACTCTAGAGGGTGACGAACCCCAGCGAGTCCCAGCGGCTTCCCAGCAGTTCCTCGTGGGGGACGCCAAGCCACCCATCGAGCACCGTGGCGTACACACGCCGAAAGTCGGTGGTGTACCCGAGGTTCCCGTTGTCAACGAGCCGCTCGAGGCTGGGAGTTTCCCCGTAGAGCCCGCCGCGCACCTGTGTCCCGAGCGCGAACATCACGCTGCCGGCCCCGTGGTCCGTCCCGCCGTTTGCGTTCTCCGCTACTCGCCGCCCGAACTCGCTCCAGGTCAGCACCAGCACATCGTCCGCCCGCCCGTGAGCCTCCAGGTCGGCAAGGAAGGCAGAGAGCCCTGCATCGAGGGCAGCCATCAGTTCCGCATGGTCTTCGGCCTGGTTCGTGTGCGTGTCGAATCCGCCCAGGGTGACGTGCCCTACCCGAACGCCCAGCCCGCCCACGATCGCTTCCGCCATCAGCGACAGCCCTGCACCAAACGAGGTCTCCGGGTAAGGCACCGCCGGCTGATACCGCTTGCCAGCCTCGGCCAGCGCCGCACTGCTCGCAACCGCAGTTTCGGCGGTGGTTTCGAGGAGAACCCCGTAGGGCGACTGCGCCGGGTACTCCTCGTACAGCCGCAGCAGCGTCGCCGTCCTGGGTTCGCGCATGTCAGCAGCCGTGCCGCGCACCTTGAACGCATAATCCGACGGGTCCGTCACCGACGGGACGCTGACCGCCGGCGTTTGCAGCTCGGGCGGCGTCGAGTTCCCGATATTGAACCCGAGGAAGGGGTCGTGCTCGCTGCTTTCCAGTTTCTCCAGAGCACGCCCCAGCCACCCATCACGGAGCTTCAGCTCCGGGTCGCCAGCCTGCCAGATCGCCATCGACTTGAAATGGCTGTAATCCTGGTTCGGGTAGCCTACCCCCTGAACAATCGCCAGCCGCCCCGCGTCCCAGGCCTGCTTGAGGCCTTTCAGCCCCGGGTGCAGGCCAAATCCTTCCCCCAGCGGCAACACCTCATCCTCGGCAAGCGCCAGCGTTCTGCGGGCCGAGCGATAAGTTCCCGAAGCGGCCGGGACCACGGTGTTCAGCCCGTCGTTTCCCCCGGCGAGCTGGACCAGGATGAGGATCTTCCCGGCGCCCGCGGGGTTGACCGCGTTCTCCTGCGCCGCAGCAAAGGCTACAGCACCTTTGAGGAGCGATTGCGCCGTGGTCCCAATGCTCACAAGCGCAATGCCGCCCTTGATCACATCTCTGCGACTTATCGTCATGGTCAACCTCCTCCTGGAGCTGGCTCAGGCCAGCTGGTATTCCGGGCTCGCCAGCACCAGGTACGACACTGTCGCCGCCCGCTCCACCGGGTCACGAATCGTCGCCGCATGCGCAACGAGCACGCCTCTGGCCGCCGTCCCAATTACGCCGTCGATCATCCGGTCGACCGCTTCATCGACCATCGCCTCCGCGTCTCCTTTCTCGAGAAGGCTCTCCACTCTTCTTGGTCGCCCTCCCGGGAACAGGAACGCGTCGAGAAAGTTCAGGCGGGCGAAGAACGTGGCCGAGGCCATCCACACCTCCCCACCCGGCCAGCCGGCCACACTCGGGGGCTGGAACAGCTGCTGGCCCATCCGGCCCCAGTACTCGAGCGTCTCGCGAAAGTCGGTCTCAAGCTCCAGCCCGCCTACCGCACCCACCACGAATTCGACCGGGCTCTTGACCCGGGCGCGATAGGCACGCTCCGAATTGAACTCGTCGCTGCGCAGGATCGCCCGCACAACCTCACGGACGTCGTGACCACTGTCGTTCCAGGCCTCGGCCAGCCACGCCACCGTCGATGCATCGGGGTCGTCATAGACCAGCTCACGGAACAGCCGCACCGGGACAAATCGCGATGGTGCCGCCTGCTGCATGATGATGTCGATAATCTCGTCCCCGCCGAACGCACCCGTCTGTCCCAGGAAGGTCTTGACCCCGCGGTCCTGCACCCTGGGGTCAATCACGAATTCCGGGTGGTACGCCTCGGCGGCAGCGTCCAGTGCTGCCTGGCGCTCCCGCGTCGTTGCGTCCCGCGGAATATTCACCCGCGGCGGCGGTGTCAGCCGCCAGCCAGTGAACGCCCGAGCCGCCTCGCGGACGTCCGATTCGGTGTAGTGCCCAACGCCCATGGAGAAGAGTTCCATCAGCTCCCGGGCGTAGTTCTCGTTCGGGTGTGCTGCGGTTGACTCGATCGTGTCCAGGTACACCATCATCGCCGGGTCTCGGCTGACTGCCTTCAGCAGGTCGTCGTAGCGGGGCAGCGCCATCCGCCGGAAGAGTTCGTTCTGGATGAGCAAGAACTTCGTTCGCTGCGGCCCAACCTTCGAAAGCTCCGACGTCAGCAGCCCGTGCCAGATGAAGGTCATGCGCTCTTCGAGCGGCCGGGCGGTGTAGGCCATCCGTGTCAGCCACCAGGCACGCATATCCTCCTGCATCGGCAGCTGCCCCGTCCGCCGCTCCCCCCGCAATTTGGTGAGGTTGAACCTTGCCCGTGCCAGGCGTTCCTCGAGCGCAACATTGGAAATGGCATCAAAGTCAACGAGCCGGTCGGCCGCCTCAGACGGAGACAGCGCGGCAAACTCGGCTGCTTCCGAAGGGGTCGAGCCGAAACCGGCCCGCCGGAGCAGGTGCCTGGCCCGCCGAATGGGGTCGGAGATGGGCGCAGGGTTCGCGGACATGGCAGGCGTTGAACTATCGGAAGCCCCGGTTTGGCCCGGGCCGGCGCTATCCCCGGTACGGACCATCCCGATGCCGACCGCTGCCGCACCAGCCGCGGCGCCGCCGGCCGCCGCAAGGAACGCCCTCCGCCCGAACCTTCGCGCTGTTCCGCCAGTTTGATCCGGGCTGTGCATGGCACCCTCCGCAGTCCGGGCTCAACGCCCTGTTGCTGGTTCCATGGTTGATGCGACGTCGGAGGTAACGGTCTGCTGGTCGTGTTGCGATTTCTTTACCCGGCAGCGACTCTGCCTCACCCCCGGCCGCCACCCGCGAGAGCCCTCGCGCCATTCTCGCGATGGAGGGAGACGCTAGCCATGTCACAGTCCGCAAGCCGCTTCGCCCGCGAACGCCACCCCGGTCTTCGCATCGCCGCCGCGGTCGCCGCATTCGCCGCACTGCTCGGCGTATGGGGCCTCTTCGCGGCGGCCACAGAGACCGAAGCCGTCGACCCGGCCCCCTTCGTCGCCGTGCCGACTACTCCGACCCCGCTCAGCACCGCGCCGGCGGCCGGTTCGAGCCCTGCCCTGCCCACCCCGACTGCGGCAACTCCAACCGTGACTCCATCAGCCGCCGGCAGCTCCTCCTCCGGGTCGCAGTCGGTCTCGCCCGGCCGCCAGCAGAGGTCGCGCGGCTCATGAACAGCTGGCGCCTTGCTGGCCTCTCCTTCGCAGCGCTGGCCGTCGCCGCCGTGGCCGCACGGCTGTCCGACTCCCCTCAGATCTGGCATCTCAACCGGGCTGCCGGGTTCGTCAGCTACGGCCTGCTGTGGGTGTCGGCCATGGCTGGCATGGCCCTGCCGCTCCGCTTCCGCCCCTTGCGAACCCGCCAGTCTGTCATCTTCGAGCTTCACCGTGTCACCGGCGTGCTCGCGCTCGCCTTCCTCGGCGGGCACCTGTACGCCGTGCTGCTCGACCCCTGGATCTCGTTCACCCCCATCGATGTCCTCCTCGGCTTCACCGCCCCCTACCGGCCGTTGGCGCTCGGGCTGGGCTCCGCCGCGGCCTGGCTGGTGGCGGCCGTCCTGGCCACCACCGCGCTCTCGTCCCGCTTCTCCTACCGAACCTGGCGCAACCTCCACCGCCTCGCCTTCCCGGCGTACGTCCTCGCCTTCCTCCACCTGCTCCTCGCCGGCACCGATGCCGCCAACCCGTGGGTACTTGCGTTTGCCGGCCTTACCGCTGGCGCGGTCGGCGGCATGGCAACCCTTCGCCTCTTCGGCACCGACCAGCCGCAGATTCCCCGACAGCCCGCAAATTCGTCCCCCACCGGCCCTCGCTACGCCGCTCCCGGTCGCTAGGATCGCGGCATGGCCCGACCGTTCAACCGGTTCGCCCACGAACGGCTGACCGCCCCGAAGCTCGCGCTCGTTGCGGCTGCCCTGGCCGCCTATGCCGCCGGCTGGTCGCTGCTGTACGCCACCAACGACCTCGGCCACGACCAGGGGCAGGGGCCGCCGCCCACCGTGCCGGCCGGGACATCCACACCGCCGGCATTGGCGGCAACTGCCGCGACTCCCGCCGCGACCGCGACGACGGAAAATCAGCCCACACCCACCCCCACGCGGCGCTCCCGGGCAAGCTGACATGAGCTGGAAGGTCACCGTCCTCGTTGCTCTCATGCTCGGCGCCTCGGTCGTCATCGGGCGCGAACTCGGACCCGAGACCGCCACCTGGGACAGCACCCGCGCCGCCGGCTGGGTCGCCTACCTCCTGCTCTGGGCGGCCGTCTTCAGCGGCGTCGGCGTCGACCTCCGCTTTCACCCCGGGGTTGGTCGCCAGCAGGTCGTCCTTGAGCTCCATCGCATGTCCGGCACCCTCGGCATCGCGTTCGTGCTCGCCCACGGCCTTGCCCTCACGCTCGACCGCTACGTCGCCTTCGACCCCTGGGACATCGTCGTTCCCCTCACCAGCGACTACCGGCCGGTCCCGGTCGCGCTCGGCGTCGTTGCCCTGTGGCTCACCGCAGCCATCCTGGTCTCGACCTGGGTCTCCGCCCGCATCCCCCGCACAGCCTGGCGCTCCATCCACCTGCTCGCCTACCCCGCCTACGTCCTCGCGCTCCTCCACGGCCTCCTCGCCGGCAGCGATACCGAGCACTGGCCCACGCACGTCATCTACAGCCTGACGGCCGGCGCCATCCTCGGCGCCGCCTTCCTTCGCTCTGTCGCCCGCGACTGGGTCGCCGCCGCCCGCGGCCGGGCGGGGTCGCAATCGCCCGCCCGATGAGCGCCGAAGAGCTCCTCTTCTACCTCGGCGCAGCGGCCTACTTCCTCCCGCCGGCCGCGATCCTCGCGCTCGTCGCCCGGTCGCGCCGCCGTTCCCTCGGGTTCGCCGGCTTCGCGCTGCTCGGCTGGGCGGGCCTCATTATCGGTCTCGTGGTCCTGCTCACCCTTCCGCCCGGCAGGCCCCCGGGGCGTCCGCTCAGCTGAGCCCGAGCCCCCGCAGGAAGGCGTCGCTGTTCGGCTCCCGCCCGAGGAAGTCGCGCACCAGCTGGCCGCCATCGACCGTCCCGCCTCGCTCCAGCACCGTCTGCCGGTAGCGACGTCCCATCGCGGCGTCGAGCGGCCCCGCCTCTTCGAACTTCGTGTACATGTCGTCGCCGAAGACGTGCGACCACAGGTAGCCGTAGTAGCCGGCGTCGTACCCGAACAGGTGCCCGAAACCCGATTGGAAGTGCGTCCCCGGCGTGTAGGGGAATCCGGTAATCCAGTGCAGCTCCTCCACCAGCTTCGTCGAGTCCCCATCGAACCCGGGCGAGTGGTAGCGCAGGTCGAGCGTCGCGAAAAAGATCTGCCGCAGCGTCATGATCCCGCTGTTCAGGTTCTTCGCCGCCACCATCGCCTCGACCAGCTCGCGCGGGAGCGGCTCCCCGGTCTGCCAGTGCCGCGAGAACGAGGCCAGCACCTCCGGCTCCCAGCACCAGTGCTCGAGCATCTGGCTGGGCGCCTCGACAAAGTCCCGCTCGGTCTGCGTCCCGCTGAAGCGCGCCCGCTCGGCCCGCGTCAGCGTCTGGTGCATGATGTGCCCGAACTCGTGGAAGAAGGTCACCACCTCGCTGTGCCGCAGCAGCGAGGGCTGGCTCGCCGAAGGCCGGGTGAAGTTCGCGACGATGGCGCTCACCGGCTTCTGATAGCTGCCGTCCCGCAGCCGCCGGCCCCGCCGCAGCGTAAAGGCCGCCGCGTGCCCGTACTTGTTCGGCCGCGGGAAAAGGTCCATGTAGAACCGGGCAAAGGGCGGCCCGCCCTCGGCCTCGCTGATGTCGAACGCCCGCACCTCCGGGTGCCAGCGCGTTGCCTCCGCCGATTCCGTGAACTTCACCCCCAGCACCTGCTGGTACACCGAAAACAGCCCCTCGATGACCGCGTCAAGCGGGAAGTACTGGGCCACCGCGAAGTCGTCGACGGCGTACTGCGCCTTCAGCTGCTCGTTGTGCCAGTACCGCCAGTCCCAGATCGCGACCTCGTCGCTCCCGGTCCGCTCGCGCGCGAAGGCCCGCATCGCCGCGAGGTCCCGCTCCGCCTTCACCGCCACCTTCTCCCGCAGGTCCGCGAGGAACCGCTCGACCGCCTCCCGGCTGCCGGCCATCCGGGTCTCGGTGCGGTAATCGGCCCACGACTCGTACCCCAGCAGCTGCGCGATCTCCTGCCGAATGGCCAGCGCCCGCTCCAGCACCGCCACGTTCTCCCGCCCGCCCTTCCGCTGGTCCTTTTCGAACAGCTGCCGCCGGAGCTCCCGGTCCGGGCCGTTGGCGAGGAACGGGTGCAGCTCGGGGTAATCCAGCGTCACGCGGTAGTAGGTCACGCCGTCCCGCTCGACCGTCCGCAGCCGTTCGATCCACGCCTCCGGCATGCCCGCCAGCTGCTCGCGCGTGAGCTCAAGCCCGTCCTCATAGTCGTCGATCGCGTTCCGGAAGGTGACGCCCAGCGCCACCAGCTCGTCCATCAGCGCCCGCACCCTCTCCCGCGTCTCCTTCGGCAGGCCGAAGCCGTTCCGCCGGTAGTCCCGCAGCTCGAACGCGAGGTAGCGCGCATCCTCGCCGGTCAGCGCCTGCGCTCCCGGCTGCTCCGAAAACGCCCGCACCGCCTCGTAGAGGTCCTCCCGGAACGCGAGCCCGACCAGGTAGCGGTCGAGCCGCTCGTCCCACTCCCGCGCTGTCTCGCGCAGGGCATCATCAGCCGAGACGTAGGCGAGGAAGGCGTAGGCCCCGGAGGCCAGCGCGACCGGCTCGGTGGCCTCCTCCAGTGCGAGCAGCGTGTTCTCGTACGTTCGAACGCCGTCAGCGAGCCCCACAATCTCGGCGATGCCCGCCTCGCAGGCGTCGATCGCCCGCTGGCAGGCCGCCGCCAGCTCATCTGGCGTCAGCGATTCCCACGGCGCGAGGTCGAGGTCGCTCATGCCCGCCCTACCGCGTCAGCCAGGCGAACTGCTGCGGCTTCCGCTGGCTGCGCGCACTGATCATGATGTTGACGATCGCCGGCCTGTCGCACGCCAGCGCAGCCTCCAGGGCGGGGCGCAGCTCCGAGGGCTGAGTCACGAAAAAGCCCTTCCCGCCGTAGATCTCCGCCATCTTCTCGTAGCGCGCGTTCGGGGTGTAGGCGCTCGGCGGCACCCGGGTTGGGTCGAGCTCATCCGGCCCACCGCCGATCCCGTTGTTGTTGATGATGATGAAGGTGATGTTGTTCAGCCCGTAGCGGGCGGCCGTCTCCACCTCCATCCCGCTGAAGCCGAAGGCGGAGTCGCCCTCGATGCAGAACACCCGCGTGTCCGGGTGCACCGCCGCAGCGGCGATCGCCTGCCCCACGCCGACGCCCATCGTCCCAAACGAGCCGGCATCGAGCCGGTGCCGCGGGAAGAAGTTCGGCATCAGCGTTCGCCCGATATCCATCGTCGACGCGCCTTCGTTCTGGATGATGGCATCGCGCGGGATAATCTCGCGGATGTCGCGGTACACCCGGTAGTAGCTCATCGGCACCGATTCGTCGGCCATCATTTCCGCCACCTGCGCAGCGTTCTCCTCGATCTTCTTGCGCAGGCCGGTCCACCAGGTCGTCTCGGCGGGGTACTGCCACGGGCGCGCTTCCAGCGCGGCGTTCAGCTGCGCCGTAATCGCCTTCGCATCGCCCACCAGCCCGACCTCGGCGGGCACGTTGTTCCCGATCTCCTCCGCGGCGATGTCCATTTGGATGACGCGCACCTTCGGGTCGAATCGCGGCGGCTGCCCGAAGTGCAGGATCCAGTTCAGCCGCGCGCCCATCAGGAGAATGACGTCGGCGTTCTGCAGCGCATACGAGCGCGCCGGGGCGATCGAAAGCGGGTGGTCATCCGGCACGACACCCTTGCCCATCGGAGTTGGCAGGAAGGGGAGCTGCGTGGCATCGATGAACTTCCGCACCTCATCTTCCGCCCTCGCATAGGCCGCTCCCTTCCCGATGATCACCAGCGGCCGCTCGGCCGAGCGGAGCACGTCCAGCGCGCGCTCGATGTTCTCCTCCGGCGCCAGCGTCCGCGGCGGGTCCGGGCAGCGCGGCGGATAGTGGACCTCTGCTTCGTCGATCGTGGCCGTGATAATGTCGCCCGGCAGGTCGAGGTAGGCCGCCCCCGGCCGCCCCGAGATGCTGTAGCGCACCGCCTGCTCCACGAAGAACGGGATCCGCTTCACGCTATCGGGCCGCGCGAGGTACTTCGCGTAGGGCCGCGCGGTCTCCAGCTGCGGCGCCTCCTGGAACGCCCCCTGCCCGTTCTGGTACGAATCGTTCGCCCCGCCAATCAGGATCATCGGCCAGCAGTTCGCCCAGGCATTCGCCATCCCGGCGATCCCGTGCACCATCCCCGGCCCCGAGACCGCCAGGCAGACGCCCGGCCGCCCCGTCAGGTAGCCGACCGCCGCCGCCGCGTAGCTCGCGGCCTGCTCGTTGCGGAACCCGAAGAACTTGATCCCCTCGCGCTGGGCATAGACCGCGATCGGAACCACCGGGATGCCGACCACCCCGAACATGTACTCCACGCCCTGCTGCTTCAGCGCTTTCGCCACGATCTGCGCGCCGGTTACTTCGGCCATGCCAGTCCTCCCGCAGTAACTGCGTCGTTGTGCCGGCAACTCTACGGAACCCCCGCCCAGCATGCACGCCCCCGGTGTAGCCTCTCCCCATGGCCCGCATCCGCGCCGACCAGCTCCTCGTCCAGCGCGGCCTCGCTGAATCCCGTGAGCGTGCCCGCCAGCTGATCATGGCCGGCCAGGTCCGCTCCGGGACCCGCGCGCTCGTCAAGCCGGCCGAACTCCTCCCGCCCGACGCCCCCCTCGAGGTGCTCGAGCCCCCGCGCTACGTTTCGCGCGGCGGCCTCAAGCTCGAAGCCGCCCTCGACGCCTTCGCAGTCGACCCGGCGGGGCTCACCTGCCTCGACCTCGGCGCCTCGACCGGCGGCTTCACCGATTGCCTCCTCCAGCGAGGCGCCGCCCGCGTCATCGCTGTCGATGTCGGGCGCGGCCAGCTCCACCAGAAGCTCCGCGCCGACCCGCGGGTCTCCCTCCTCGAAGGCGTCAACGCCCGCGACCTCCCCGAACTCCCCCCGGTCGACCTCGTCGTCGCCGACCTCTCCTTCATCTCGCTCGAAAAGGTGCTTCCCTCGGTCGCAGCCCGCGTGCCGCCGGGCACGCCCGTGATCGCCCTGCTCAAACCGCAATTCGAAGCCGGCCCCGCCGACGTTCCGCCCGGCGGGGTCATCCGCGACCCGGCCGTGCTCGAGGCGGTCCGGGAACGCTTCTTCGCATGGCTGGCGCGCCATGGCTGGGCCGCCTGTGGCATCATTCCCTCACCCATCCGCGGGGGCGATGGCAACACCGAGTTCCTCGTCTTCCTTCGCACCCCCGGCCCGGAGTCAGAACGTGCTCAACCGCACGGTCATTTTCCACGCACCGCGCAGTGAAGGCGCCCTCGCCTTCGCGGCCCAGGTGGCCCAGGAGTTCGCGCGCCGCGGCATCGCTGCGACCGTCGCCGACGCCTGGGGCGAACCGCCTCGCGCCGCCATCGCCGCCGCCGACCTCATCGTCTGCGTCGGCGGCGACGGCACCGTCCTCCGCACCGCCCGCATCGCCATCCCCCACCGCGCGCCCATCCTCGGCGTCAACATGGGCCGCCTCGGCTTCCTCACCGATATGAGCCCGCGCGATTTCTTCAACGCTATCGAGCGCATCATCGCCGCTGACTGGCGCCTCGAAGAGCGCATCATGGTCCGCGCCGACGTGATGGCGAACGGCGCGCCGCTCCACACCTACCACGCCCTCAACGACATCGTCGTCTCGCGCAAATCACCCGGGCGCCCCGTCTACGTCGATGTGCACATCGATGGCGCACGCCTCGCCATCTTCCGCTGCGACGGCATCATCGTCGCCACGCCGACCGGCAGCACCGGCTACTCCCTCAGCGCCGGCGGCCCCATCCTCGCCCCCACCGAGCACCACCTCGTCGTCACGCCCGTCTCCGCCCACCTCGCCCTCGGCCGCTCGCTCGTCCTCCAGCCCGATTCCGTTATCGAAATGGAAGTCGCCAGCGAGCAGGGCGCCATCGTCAGCGTCGATGGACAGGAAGACGAGCCGATCGACCCCGGCGTCCGCGTCTGCGTCCGCCAGAGCGAGCACATCACCCGCTTCGTCCGCTTCCGCGAGCCCTCCAGCTTCTACGCCGAGCTGGCGGAGAAGCTCGAAATGCAGCTCTCCAGCACCATGGCGCCCCGTGCTTGAACGCCTCGAAATCACGAACTTCGCCGTCGCTCGCTCCGTTTCCCTCGAATTCGGCCCGGGCCTGACCGTCTTCACCGGCGAAACCGGCGCAGGCAAATCGCTCGTCGTCGATGCTCTCGCCTTCGTCTTCGGCGCCCGCCGCGGCCGCGAGGTCATCGCCTCCGGGGCCGACCGCGCCGCCGTGAGGGCCGAACTCACGCTCTCCGGCCGGCGCCGGGTGCTGGAACGCACCGTCACCCTTGCCGGCCGGTCGACCGCCCGAATCGACGGCGAACCCGCTTCGCTCGATGCCCTCCGCGCCCTCGCCGAGGGCTACCTCGACCTCCACGGCCAGTCCGAACAGCTCGCCATCCTGCGCCCGGGCGTCCAGCTCGCTGTCCTCGATGACTACGCCGGCCTCGGACCTGCCCGCGAAGAGGTCACCCGCATCGTCCGAGCGCTCCGCGACGTGCGGCGCCGCCTGAACGCCCTCCGCTCCGATGCCCGCGAGCGCGAACGCCTCGTCGAGCGCCTC
>NZ_DAOUAO010000079.1:0-2684 GCF_034433535.1 Tepidiforma sp. | reverse complement strand
GGGGGAGTTAGCGGTCGGAGCCGAGGTTGGGGAGGGTGATGCGGCGGGGGAGGCCGGTGGAGCCGGTGGGGGCGCCGCCGGGCGGGGGCTGGAGGTTGGCGCTGCCGCTTCCGGGCGGCGGGCCCGGCGGAGGGGTGGTTTGCGGCGGCGCGGGGGAGGTCGCGGTGGGCGGGGGTGTCGCGGCGGAGGTGGGCGGAGGGGTTGGGGTCGGGGTGGGGGTGGCGGTCGGCGCGGGCGGCGGGAGGCTGTCCCACGACTGGCCGGAGTCATCGACGTTGCCGAAATCGACGGTCCAGTACGGGCCGGCGCGGCCGACGCCAATCACCACCCACATGGAGTTCAGCATGTTGGCCCGGTGCCCGCTGGAGTTCAGCCAGAGGTTGAAGGCGGTGGATGCGCTGCCTGCCATGGCGAGGTTTTCGCCCGCGCCGGACGAAGCGTAGCCGCAATCGCGGACCCGCTGGAAGGGCGAGCGGCCGAGGCTGTCGGTGTGGCTGAAGTAGCCGTTCGCCACCATGTCTTCGGACATCCAGGCGGCGGCGCGAGAAAGGTTGGGCGAGGGCTTGAGCGGCTGGCGGCCGTTGGCTGCGCGGAATTCGTTGATGAGGCGGATGAGCTCCTGCTCGGCCGAATCAAGCGCCTGGGTAGAGGTGCTGCAGTTGGTCAGCGCGCGGGCGGGCGTGCTGCGTTCGAGCCCCCCGGCCAGGGCGGCGAGGCCAAGAGCGAGGGCAGCAATCGCAACGGCGGTGAGGCGAACCATAGTCCTCCGGCGCGCGGGGTGCGCGGCGACATCGGTTGTCGCTTTCACCGTAGGCAGCGTTCGACTAAGCGGGAACCCCCGGCGGGGCCCATGCTCTAACGGTTTACCAACAATTTACGGGAAGGCTGGCGGGCGCTGCCGCCGGGGCGGGGTCATGGCGGCGATGAGCGCGCCGAAGATGAAGCCGCCGATGTGGGCAAACCATGCGACCCCGCCGCCGGTGGCAGCGGTTTCGACCAGGCTGGCGTAGCCGGCGAACAGGTTCTGCAGGAACCAGAGGCCGATCATGAGGAAGGCCGGCACCGGCAGCGGGATGAAGATCAGGATGAAGAAGGGGATGACCACGTGCACGGTGGCGCGCGGGAACCAGATGAAGTAGGCCCCCAGCACGCCCGCCACGGCGCCGCTCGCGCCGACCACCGGGATGACGCTGGAGGGGTCCATCAGGCCCTGGATGAGCGACGCGACGACGCCTGCGGAGAGGTAGAAAAGAAGGAAACCGAGCCGCCCCAGGCGGTCTTCGATGTTATCGCCGAAGACCCAGAGGAAGAGCATGTTGCCGAGGATGTGCAGCCAGCCGCCGTGGATGAACAGGCTGGTGAGGATGGCGAGCAGCGCCCAGCGCAGCGGCGCGCCGCTCAGCCCGGATTCGCCGCGCACGGCGTCGAAGAACTCCTTCGGCTGGAAGCCCCAGCGGCAAACGAACTCGTTCAGGTCGTTGGGAGCGGTGCGGTAGCCGTAACACACGGTCTCGGTCTGTTCGATGAAGCGCCGGCTGGATTCGACGGTGACCCGCGGCGAGCTGGCATCCATGCCGAGCATGGCGATGAAGACGAGGGCGTTGGCGAGGATGATGCCGTAGGTCACCCACGGGGTGGAGTAGCGGCGCGTGCTATCGCCGACCGGGATCACCGGGGCGGTTCCAGGTGGGCGGTATCGTTCAGGCGAACGGCGTAGAGGCGGCCGTTCCGCTCCTCCAGTTCGAACAGGGCGCAGTTGGCCACATCGATGCGGAAGACGTGGCTGAGCGGCAGCCCAAGTACGCCCGCGAGCAGGCAGTTGATCGCCGTCCCGTGGCTGACCACGAGCACCGACTGCCCCCGGTGGCGCGCGATGATGCGATCGAGGGCGCGGCCGGTCCGTTCGACGACGGCCGGGAGGGTTTCGCCGCCGGGCGGCTGCCACGCCGGGTCTTCGGCTTCCATCGCGGCGAAGCAGTCGGGGTGGGTGCGTCGGGCGTCCGGCTCGGGCACCAGCTCCCATTCGCCGTAGTGGATTTCGCGCAGGGCGGGGTCCGGTGCGGGCGCGAGCCCGCGTTCGCCGAGGGCGAGGCGGGCGGTTTCGAGCGCGCGGGTGAGGTCGGAGGCGTAGCAGGCGTCGAGGCGAATCCCTGCCAGCCGCCGCCCGAGGGCGCGGGCCTGTTCGACGCCGCGCGGGGTCAGCGGGGCATCGGCATGGCCGCAGAAGCGGCCCAGCACGTTCGCCTGCGACTGGCCGTGGCGGGCAAGGTAGATGCGGGTGCGCGGCTGGTCGGCCATGGTGTGCAGGGTAGCGCGCCGGGGCGCTTCAGTCCGTACCGGGCGGGTGGCGGGCGAACTCCTCGGCGAAGCGGCGGCGCCGCTCGAGCACCTCGGCGAGCGTTTCGCCGAGCGCGCGCTCCAGCCGGGCGAGCCCGGCGCGGTCGTGTTCGGCCCAGCGCGCGACAAGCCCGCTGACGGCGACCGCTTCGCCGCCCAGCAGCCCGGTGCGCTCTCGTTCGCCCGGCCCGAGCCCGCGGAGGATGGCGAGGCTGGCCTGCCGCTGGAGGGCGAAATCGGCGAGCAGGCGCTCCTTGCGGGCCGCGGGCGCGGGGCGGGCGGCCCAGGCCTCGGGTTCGAAGGCGGGCAGCGCGGGGCGCTCCTCGGCGAGGATACGTTCAAGGGCG
>NZ_DAOUAO010000078.1:0-11975 GCF_034433535.1 Tepidiforma sp. | reverse complement strand
GTGATCGGGGTGTACGGGTTCGGGCCGGGGGTGTTCGAGGTGATCGAGCGGCAGCGGCCGAGCGGCAGGGGAGAGCTCGAAATCGCCGACACGATCAACGGGCTGCTGGCGGCAGGGCGGCGGGTGGAGGTGGAGGTGACGCCGCAGGCGTGGATCGACACGGGGAAGATGGAGGATATCCTCGAGGCGAACCGGCTTCTGCTGGCGACGCTGGAGGGGAGGGTAGCGCCGGGGGCGCGGGTCCACAGCAGCCGGCTGGAGGGGATGGTGGTCATCGAGGATGGGGCGGAGGTGGAGGACAGCGTGGTCCGCGGACCGGCGGTCATCGGGGCGGGGGCCCGGGTGCGCGGCAGCGAGGTGGGGCCGAACGTCTCGCTGGGGCCGGGCTGTGCGGTGGTGCGGAGCCGGCTGGAGGATTGCATCGTGATGGAGCAGAGCGAGGTGGTGGAGTGCGCCAGGGTGGCCCATTCGATGCTGGGGCGTTTCGTGCACGTGCGCGGCGTGCCGGCGGGGTCGCGGTTGACGCTCGGCGACCACGCGCGGGTGGAGGCCGGCGGGTGAGGGCGCTGGTCACCGGCGGCTGCGGGTTCATCGGCAGTCACATGGTGCGGGCGCTGGTGCGGGACGGCTGGGAGGTGGTGAACCTCGACCGAATGACCTACGCGGCGAACCCGGCGAACGTGGCGGCGGTAGCGGACCACCCGAACTACCGCTTCGTGCAGGGCGATATCTGCGACGGGGGGCTGGTGCGGGAGCTGCTGGAGGGGGCGGACGCCGTGCTGAACTTTGCGGCCGAGACGCACGTGGACCGTTCGCTGCTGGAGCCGGGAGCCTTCGTGCGGGCAGACGTGGAGGGCGTGGTGTCGCTGCTGGAAGCTCTTCGGGAGCGGCCCGGGACGGTGTTCGTGCACATGTCGACGGATGAGGTGTTCGGGAGCGTGCCGGCGCCGCTGGAGATGCGGGAGGATGCGCCGTTCGCACCGAGTTCGCCGTACGCGGCCAGCAAGGCGGCGGCGGAGCTGATGATCCGGGCGTACGCGGAGACGTACGGGCTGGGTGCCACGGTGGTGCGTTCGTGCAATGTGTACGGGCCGAACCAGCACATGGAGAAGTTCATCCCGCTGTTCACGCTGCGGGCGCTGGCGGGCGAGCCGATGCCGCTCTACGGCGACGGGCTGCAGGAGCGGGAGTGGCTCTATGTCGAAGACCTGGTGGAGGCGCTGCGGCTGGTGCTGCGAGGAGCCTCGGCTGAGCCCGGGGTGCGCGCGGTGCACGTGGGCAGCGGCGAACGGCTGCGCAACCGGGAGGTGGCGGAGCTCATCTGCGAGCTGCTGGAGCGGCCCCGGGAGCTGATCCGGCCGGTAGCCGACCGCCCGGGCCACGACCGGCGTTACGCGCTGGATAGCTCGCGCCTGCGGGCAATGGGGTGGGCGCCGCGGCGGCGGTTCGCCGAAGGACTGGCGCTGACGGTGGCGTGGTACCGGGACCACGGCGAAGCGTGGGCGCGGACGGCGAATGGTGATTTCTCGGCGTATTTCGCGCGGCAGTACGGGGAGCGGCTGGGCACCCGGGAGGGGTAGGGCGGCGGGGCGGTGCCGGGGAGCGTGCCCTCAATCGCGCGCGAGGCCAGCCTACGGAGCGTGCTCCCAATCGAGCATGATGGCCTCGATTTCGTCGCCGGGGTTGGCGGCGGGCACGTGCTCGGGGATGACGGCGAGGGCGTTGGCGGCGCTCATTGAGGTGAGGATGCCGGAGCCCTGGGGACCGGTGAGGTCGGCGTAGTAGCGGCCATCCTCGCCGCGGGTGACGATGCAGCGGGCGTAGAAGCGGCGGCCGTCGGGGTTGCGGACGTAGTCGCGGGAGATGACCCGGAGCGTGGGGCGCTCCCAGTCGGAGCGGCCGAGCATGGTGAAGATGGCGGGGCGGCCGAAGAGTTCGAAGGAGACAATGGAGGAGACGGGGTTGACGGGGAGGCCGAGGTGGGGGACGCGGCGGCCATCGGGGGCGGTGAAGGCGCCGAAGGCGAGGGGCTTGCCGGGGCGCATGCGGACGGTCCAGAAGTCGACCTGGCCCTCGCGGGCGAGGACGTCCTTGACGACGTCGAAGTCGCCACGGGAGACGCCGGCGCTGGTGACGAGCATATCGGCGCGGAGGCCTTCGCGGATCTTGCTGGTGAGGTCTTCGACCGTGTCGCGGGCGATGCCGAGGGTGTGCGGGATGCCGCCGTACTTTCGGACGAGCGCGGCGACGCTGTAGGCGTTGGCATCGTAGATGCGGCCGGGGAGGAGCGGTTCGCCGGGCGGGGTGATTTCGTCGCCGGTGGAAAGGATGGCGACCACCGGCCTGCGGATGACCGGGACCTCGGTGAGGCCGATGGAGGCGAGCACGCCCACCTCGGAGGGCCGAAGGACGCGGCCGCGGGGGATGACCACCGAGCCCTCGCGGACGTCTTCGCCACGGTAGCGAATGTTGGCGCCGGGGTTGGCGGCTTTCAGGATGCGGACGGTTCCGGTGCGGCGGGCGGCCTGGTTGATGCCGCGGAGCGCCTCGTCGGTTTCTTCGAAGGGGACGATGGCATCGGCGCCGGGCGGCATGGGGGCGCCGGTCATGATGCGGACGGCTTCGCCGGGACCGACGGGAGTTTCGAGGACGTAGCCGGCGGCGAGGTCGGCGATGACGCGGAGTTCGACCGGCGACGACTCCGAGGCGCCGGCGGTATCGGCGGCGCGGACGGCGTACCCGTCCATGGCGGTGTTATCGAGCGGGGGGATAGCGAAGGGCGCGGTGATGTCTTCGGCGAGGACCTGGCCGAGGGCATCGAGGAGGGGCTTGCGCTCCTGGGGGAGCGGGGCGAAGTAGCTGAGGATGCGGTCGCGCGCTTCTTCGACGGAGATCATTCCCGGGGTGGTCATGGTGGGAGTGTAGCGAAGGCGCGCGGCGCGTTCAGGCGAGGCGGACGGCGAGGCAGGTGGTGGTGCGCTGGACTCCGCTCACTTTCTGGATCGATTCGGTGATGGCGTTGCCGAGGGAATCGAGGTCGTCGGCTTCGACCTGGGCGATGACATCGAATGGGCCGGTAACGGTATCGACGGAGACGAGGCGGGCGCCGGGGTAGCTGAAGTTCTGGATGGCGGCCGAGACGGCCTTCGCCTTGCCGACTTCGGTTTCGATGAGGATGTAGCCGCGGACGGCCATGGATGGTCCCCTCCTGGTGAGCCTTGGGCGGATGATACGCGATGTTCAGCGCGTGGGGAGGGTGTAGGCGAGCGCGGGTTCGGCGGCGGAAACCCCCTCGCGGACAGTGACGGGCAGGCGGAGTTCGATGCGTTCGATGAAGCAGAGGGCCTCCTGGCCCTCGCGGCAGTAGTAGGCGGAGAGGGTGGCCGTGAGCGCGGCCTCGCCCGGGGCAAGGAGAACGGGCACCGGGAAGCTGACAGTGGGGTCGTCGGTCTGCCACTGGAGGCGGCGCTCGCCGGGTTCGAGGACGGCGGGATTAGTGGTAGCGAATTCGATGACCGAGGGGCCGGACGCGTTCAGGTGGTAGCCGGGCGGCGCCTCGATGGCGACGCGCAGGTTGGCGGCACCGGGAGCGACCTCCTGCGCGGGGAGTTCGACGACGGAGAGGATGCCTGGTGCGGCCGGGCGAAGGAGTTCGAGGCCGCTGAGCGCGAGGGTGCCGACCTGGCCGGTGGCGGGCTCGAATATGCGGACGAGGTGGTTGGCGGAGTCGGCGATGTAGAGGAGCCCGCCGGCGAAGGCGAGACCTGAAGGTTCGTTGAAGCGGGCCTGCCCGGCGGGACCATCGGCCCAGCCGCGGTCGGAGCCGGCGGCGGTGCCGAGCACGCCAGCTGCGGCATCGAGGATGCGGATGCGGTGGTTGTAGGTATCGCCGATGTAGAGAGCGCCGCCCGGGGCGATGGTGATGCCCTGGGGGTGCTGGAGGCTGGCCTGGCGGGCGGGGCCGTCGGTATCGCCGTAATCGAACAGGCCGGTGCCGACGAGGGTGGTGACCTCACCGTCGCCATCCAGCGGGACGGTGCGGACGGAAGAGCTTTCGGGGTCGACCCAGTAGAGATTAGCTGAATCGGCGGTGATGCCGGACGGCTGGGCGAGGGTGGCGAAGGCGCGGCGGGGGCCGTCGTCGATGCCCTCGCGGCTGGTGCCTGCGAAGACCTCCATGATGCCGGAGGCGAGGTCGAGCAGCCAGACCTGGTGGACGCCGGCCATGGTGATGTAGAGGCGCTGGCCGACCTGGACGAGGTCCCAGGGGGAGGCGAGGTCGACCTGGCGGGCGGGCGCCGGTCCTGTGGGAAGCTGCTGGAGCTGGCGGCCGGTGCCGGCGATGGTGGTCACGGCGCCGGTGGCGAGGTCGATGGCGCGGACGGCGTGGTTGCGGGTATCGGCGACATAGAGGGTGGCGGAATCGGGGGAGAGGGCGAGACCCTGGGGCTGGCGGAAGGCGGCTTCGGCGGCCTCGCCGTCGGCGAAGCCGGGCTCGCCGGTGCCGAAGACGCGCAGGATGTGGCCATCGCGGGAGGCTTCGATGACCCGGTGGTTGCCGGCATCGGCGATGTACAGGCGGTCGAGCGCTTCGCTGGCCGCGACATCGGCGGGGTAGCTGAGGGCGGCGGTGGCGGGCGGCGCGCCGGGGGCGAGGGGCAGCGGCTCGCTGCGGAGGAGGCCGCGGGCGCCGAACTCGTCGCGGAGCGACGCGAGGATGGGCTGGAAGAGGGGGTAGACGCCTTCGCCCTCGTGGTAGCCGACCAGGTTGCCGGCGGGGTCGATGAGGACGAGGGTGGGCCAGGCGCGGGCGCCGAAGGTCCGCCAGACCTGGAAGTCGGCGTCGTTGATCACCGGGTGGGTGATGCCGAAGCGGGCGATGGCCTGGCGGATGGTGTCGTCCTCGTGCTCGGCGGCGTACTTGCCGGAGTGGACGCCGATGACGACGAGGGTATCGCCGAATTCGCCCTCGAGGCGGTGGAGGTCGGGGATGATGTGCTGGCAGTTGATGCAGCCGGCAGTCCAGAAGTCGAGGAGGACGATGCGGCCCCGGAGCTGTTCGAGGGTGAGCGGGCGCTGGACGTTGAACCAGGTGAGCCCGGCCGGGAAGGGCGGCGCGGGGTGACTGCCTGCCCAGGACTTGCGCGGGGCCTGTTCAGCCACGCTGGTGGTCCCGGAGAGCGGCGGGTCGCTGCGGCCGCGGTTGCAGGCGGCTCCTGCGACTGCGAGGAGCAGGAAGGCGAGGCATAGGGCCATGATACGGGAGCGCCGCGGGGCCATAGGGGCATGGTACGCCGCCGGGGAGCCGGGCCGGGGCAACGGACGGTAAGGCGGGGCGCGGCTATACTGCTGACGCCGATGGCAACGGACGCGGGAACGCTCGACCGCCTCGCGGAGGAGGCGCTGGCCGGCCTTGCGGAGGCCGCGGACGAGGCTGCGCTCGATGCATGGCGGGCCTCGTGGCTCGGGCGGCAGGATGGCCGGCTGACGTTGCTGTTGCGCGGCATCCGCGAGGTGCCGCAGGAGGAGCGGGCGGCCTACGGCGCGGCGGTCAACGGGCTCAAGGCGCGGCTGGAGGAGGCGCTGGAAGAACGGCGGCAGGCCCTCCGCAGGGCGCAGCTGGAGCGGCTGGCGCGCGAGGCGGCGGTGGATGTGACCCTGCCGGGGCGACCCCAGCCGCTGGGCCGGCTGCACCCGGTGACGCAGACACTGCGGGACTGCCTGGAGGCGTTCAGGGCGATGGGCTTCCGGGTGGCTGAAGGGCCCGAGGTGGAGTGGGACCGGTACAACTTCGATGCGGCGCGCATCCCGGAGGACCACCCGGCGCGGGATATGTGGGACACCATTTGGGTAAACACGCTCATCGATGGCAAGCGGCGAATGCTGCTGCGGACCCACACGACGCCAAACCAGATTCGGGTGATGGAGCGAACGCCGCAGCCGCCGGTGCGGGTGGTGGTGCCGGGGAAGTGCTACCGACAGGAGGCGACCGACGCAACGCACGAGTGGATGCTGACGCAAATCGAGGGGCTGGCGGTGGACGAGGGCGTGCGGATGACCGACCTGAAGGGCGTGCTCTACGAATGGGCGCGGGCGATGTTCGGTTCGGACCGGCGGATCATCTTCCACCACTCGTACTTCCCGTTCGTGGAGCCGGGCGTGGAGATGGCGATCGACTGCTTCATCTGCCGGGGGGACGGGCGGGCCTGCCACACCTGCCACGGGACTGGCTGGATCGAGATCCTCGGGGCGGGAATGGTGCACCCGGAGATTATCGCGAACGCGGGGTACGACGCCGAGCGGGTGACGGGGTTCGCCTTCGGGATCGGCGTGGAGCGGGTGGCGCTGCTGCGGTGGGGGATCGAGGACATTCGCCACTTCTATGCGAACGACCTCCGCTTCCTGGGCCAGTTCTGAGCGAAGGGGGACGACGATGAAGGTATCGCTGAACTGGCTGCGGGAGTACGTGAACGTGCGGCTGCCGGTCGAGGAGCTGACGCGGCGGATCACCGATGCGACGGCGGAGGTGGAGGGCTGGCGGGTCATCGGCGAGGGGTGGGACCCGGAGCGCGTGCGGGTGGCGCTGGTGGTGGGGGTGGACCCGCACCCGAACGCCGACCGGCTGCGGCTCGCGACGGTGGAGACGGGGCAGGGCCGGGTGCAGGTGGTCTGCGGGGCGCCGAACCTCGCGGTGGGGCAGAAGGTCGCGTTTGCGAGCGAAGGGGCGCGGCTGATCGACGGGCATACCGGCGAGCCGACGGTGCTCAAGCTTCGGCCGATCCGCGGCGTCGAATCGGCCGGGATGGTGCTGAGCGAGAAGGAGCTGGGGCTGAGCGATGACCACGAGGGGATCCTCGTGCTGCCGGCCGATGCGCCGGTCGGGGTGGCGCTGGCGGATGTGCTCGGCGATGTGATCCTCGAGGTATCGACGTGGGCGAACCGGGCCGACCTGCTGGGGATGGTGGGGTTCGCGCGGGAGGTGGCGGCGCTGACCGGGGAGGTGCTGCGCGAGCCGCCGCTGACCTACACGGAGAGCGGGCCGGCAGTGGAGGAGCTGGTCTCGGTGCGGGTGGAGGCGCCTGATCTCTGCCGGCGGTTCACGGCTTCGGTGATCGAGGGGCTGACCATCGGCCCTTCGCCGGAGTGGATACAGGAGCGGCTGCGCAAGGCGGGGATGCGGCCCATCAACAACGTGGTGGATATCACGAACTACGTGATGCTGGAGACCGGCCAGCCGCTGCACGCGTTCGACTTCGACCTCGTGCGGGGGCGGCAGATCGTGGCCCGCCGGGCGAAGGAGGGCGAGCGCCTGGTGACGCTGGACGGGGTGGAGCGGGTGCTCGACGGGGAGATGCTGGTGATTTGCGATGGCGAAGGGCCGGTCGGTATCGCCGGGGTAATGGGCGGCGGCAACAGCGAGGTGCACGAGGGGACGACGCGGGTGCTGCTGGAGGTGGCGAACTTCCGGGCCGGTTCGATCCGGCGCACATCGACGCTGCTCAAGCTGCGGACGGAAGCCTCGCTGCGCTTCGAGAAGGGCATCGGGCCGGAGATGGCGCTCTACGCGCAGCGGCGGGCGCTGCACCTCTTCGAGACGGTTTGCGGCGGGCGCATCGCGAAGGGCGTGGTGGATGTCTACCCGGGCAAGGAGCCGCCGCGCACGGTGGTCCTCGACGGCGAACGGCTCGAGCGGGTGCTCGGCATCGCGGTGCCGCCGGATGAGGTGCGTCGCATCCTGACGGACCTCGGGTTCGCGGTGCACCATGTGCCGCCGGCGCGCTTCAGCGTGCAGGTGCCGCCATGGCGGCCGGATGTGGAGATCCCGGACGACGTGGTGGAGGAGGTGGGCCGCATCTACGGCTACGACAAGCTGCCCGCGACAACCCTGCGGGGCACGCTTCCGCCCATGGAGGAGAACCCGGCGATGGCTCTGCGGGAGCAACTGCGGGACCTCGCGGCGGCGCTGGGCTTCCAGGAAGTCATTACGTACACGCTGACCACGCGGGAGAAGCTGGCGCTGGTCACCGACCCGGCGGATACGGTGCGGCGGAACCCGCTCGGGGTGGTGAACCCGGTCTCGTCGCAGCACGCCTTCCTGCGGACGAGCATGCGAAGCTCGGTGCTGGAGGTGTATGCCGCCAACCGGCGACAGGCGGAGGGGCCGCTGCGGCTGTTTGAGGTGGGGTACGAGTACCTGCCGGTGGAAGGGGATTTGCCATACGAGCGGCCGGTGCTTTGCGGGGTGCTGGGCGGCGCCCGGGAGGGCCGCTGGGCGGTGGGCGGCGGGGATGCGCTGGATTTCTTCGATGCGAAGGGGGTGGTCGAGGCGATGCTGCGGGCGGTGGGGGTACGCGGCAGTTTCGTGGCGGCGGAGGAGTTCGGCCTGCTGCCGGGGCACACGGCGAAATTCGGGGTGGGGCCTGAGATGGTTGGCGTGGTGGGGCAGGTGCACCCGGAAACGGCGGCGGCGTTCGACATCGAGGAGCCGGTGTTCCTGTTCGAAATCTGGGTGCACGACCTGGTGCGGCACCTGCCGGAGCGCCCGGCCTACCAGCCGCTCTCGCGCTTCCCGGCGGTGCGGCTCGACCTTGCGATCGTGGTCGATGCGGCGGTTCCGGCCGGCGCCGTGCTCGAGCTGGCGCGTTCGCACCGGAGCAACGGGGTGCGGGTGGCGGCCGAGCTGTTCGATGAGTACCGCGGGCCAGGCGTCGGGGAGGGGAAGAAGTCGCTGGCCCTGCGGCTCTGGCTGCGGGCGGACGACCGGACGCTGACCGACGAGGAGGCGATGAAGGTGCGGCAGGGCCTGCTGGCCCGCCTCGGCCGCGAGTTCGGGGCGGAGCTGCGCGGGCAGGGTGCCGGGAGCCGGTGATGGAGGAGCGGGTCATCGGCGGGTTCCACCGGCTGCTGGAGGGCGATTCGCCGTGGGAGACCGGGGGATTCACGCTTCCGGACGGGACGCGCTGGGAGTACCGGGAGCCGAACGCGGTCATCCTGGTGCGGAACGGGTGGCTGCAGGTGGCGGCGGTGCCCTTCACGCGGCGTCACGACCGGGTGCAGATCCTGGACAACGCGAAGCACATGTACTTTTCGAAGGAGCGGTTCCAGGTGCCGGAGGGCGGGCGGATTACGTTCGAAATCGAGGTGGCCGCGCAGACCTTTGGGACGGAGCCCGGGAACCTGTACGACGGCTACGTGTCGTGGAACCTGCTGGACCTCGAGACGGGCTGGGCGTTCGACTTCTTCACCGGCGGCGACCGGGTGGCGACGGTGTTCGGGCGGCTGCCGTTCCCCGGGGCGGTGCTGCCGGAGACCGGGGAGGCGCGCGCGTTCTGTATGTTCCACGAGCTGGACGAGCTGCCCACGCGCCAGGGGCAGGTCCATGCCTACCGCATCACGTACGACCAGGGCGGGGGGACAGTGGAGTTTGCGGCGGATGGCCAGGTGGTGGACCGCTACACGCGGATACCGGACCGGATCGGCGGGCTCACGGCGGCGCTGGGGCTGATGACCGAGATCGACATTCAGGATGGGCGCTCGGTGAGCTGCCACGGGCAGGGCGTCATCGGGCGGTGGAGCCCGATGCGGGTGAAGGTGGAAGGGTGAAGGTGGGAGGTTGGAGGTTGGAGGTGGGAGGTTCGGATGAAGGACGGCAAGAGCGGGCCGAGGTCCGTGTCCGGGGTGAGAGAGGATGGGGGAATGCAGGGCAGGGTGAGGGTCAGGCGCCGGAGAGGGCCTTGAGCCAGGTGTTCATGTCGAAGTAGTCGCGCCAGGCGGCGATTTTGCCGTTGCGAACTTCGAAGGCGCCGGCGACGGGCAGTTCGATGACGCGGTCGCTGGCGGCGAAGCGGTCGACCCGTTCGTTCATGACGAGGTTGCCGTTCGAGACCTGCCGCAGGACCTCCCAGCCGCGGGACTCGACCTGGGCGAGGAATCCCTGGAAAACGGCGGCGATGGCCTGGGGACCGACGACGGGCGCTGCCGGGATGTTGTGGTAGACGGCGTCATCGGTGAAGTAGGCGGCGAGGGCTGCGGGGTCGGGGCGAGGGTTCTGCCATTCGGCGATGAACGCGTTAACGACTTCTTCCGGGGACGACATGCAGGGGCTCCGTTTCAGGGAATGTCGTGTTCTTCGCGGCCGCCGGGGCCGGGGGTGCCGGCGAGGGCGGCGGGAAGCCAATCGGCGAGCAGGGCATCGATGCGGTCCTTCGCCTGGATAAGGGAGTGCCCGGCCTCGGCGAAGAGGGCGATGCGCTTGGGTTCGGCGGCGCGCCGGTAGATGTCTTCGCTGGCTTCGTGGGAGAGGACGGCATCGGACATGCCGTGGATGAGGAGGAGCGGGCGGCCGAGGGTGTCGACGTCCTGCGTGCCGTAGAGCTGGGGCGACATGGCGACGACGCCGCGAACGGCGGGCTGGAGGCCGGCGGCTTTGATGACCACGGCGCCCCCGAAGGAATGCCCGACCAGGGCGAGCTCATCGGCGCCGATGCCGCGGAGGAAGGAGCAGCCGGCAAGGACATCGAGGACGCATTCCTCGAAAACGTTCGGCTGGCGGTAATCGAGGCGGAGGACGGTCACCCGCCCGGGGGCGAGGAGGCCGGGGAGGCGCTCGTAGAGGCGGTCGGCGGGGCCGTCGACGCCGCCCATGGCGCCGCCAACAGCGACGACGGCGGCGGTGCCGCCTTCGACCGGGTGGAGGATACCGTCGATGGGGCCGCGGGTGGTTTCGAGGCGGATGCGGATGGCGGTGAGGGCGTCATCGAGAGGGGCTGCAGCGACGCGGAGGATGCGGAGGTCGAGGTCTTCGGGTTCGTCGAGGTCGTCCCACATATTGCCGGGCATACCGGGAGTATAACGCGCTGCAGCTGGCCGCCGGATTCTCTCCAGGCGACGTGAAGTTCCTGTAAGGCACCCCGCTGCTACCATGCGGGCGAATTGGGGCTAGAGCGGAGCAGCCGGCTGGAGGCGTTGCAAGCATGTCCGGGATTGCGGGGATCCTCGCCCGGGGCGGGCGGGAGGTGGCGCGGGAGGAGGTCCAGGCGATGGCCGGTCGGCTCCGGCACCGCGGCCCGGACGGCGAGGGCTCGTATTTCGGGCCGGGGATTGGGCTGGGGCATACGCGCCTCGCGATCATCGATTTGAGCCACGCCTCCGACCAGCCGTTCGTGGATGAGGCGGCGGGGCTGGTGCTGGTGTTCAACGGCGAGATCTACAACTACGTGGAGCTGCGGGAGGAGCTGCGGCAGCGGGGACACGCGTTTCGCACGAGCGGCGATACCGAGGTGCTGCTGCGCGCGTTCGCGGAGTGGCGAACCGGGGCCTTCGAGCAGCTGAACGGGATGTTCGCCTGCGCGGTCTGGGACGCGCGGCGGCGGGAGCTGGTGCTGGCGCGGGACCGCTTCGGGGAGAAGCCGCTGTACCTGGCGCGGGGCGATAGGGAAACGCTGTTCGCGAGCGAGATGAAGGCGATCCTGGCGGTGCGGCCGGCGCTGCGGGAGCCGAACCTGCGGGCGGTGTACCGGTACCTGGCCCGGGGGGACCTGGACCAGGACACGGAGAGCTTCTTCGCGGGCATCGAGAGCCTTCCGGCGGGGCACTACCTCGTGCTCGATGCGGAGGGGCGGGGGACGCCGGTGCGGTACTGGCGGCCGCGGGCGGCGGATGCGCCGCGGCGCCGGGAGGAGGCGACCGAGGCGTTCCGCGCGCTGTTCTTCGATGCGGTGCGGCTGCGGCTGCGGAGCGATGTGCCGCTGGGGAGCTCGCTGAGCGGCGGCCTCGACTCGTCGAGCATTGTGGCGACCATCCACGCGCAGAGGGAGGCGCAGCGGCTGGGGCCGCAGCGGACGTTCAGTGCGCGGTTCGATTCGCCGGCGCACGATGAGGGCCGGTTCATCCGGCTGGTGGTGGAGCGGGTGGGTGCGGAGGCGCACGAGGTATGGGTTCGGCCCGAGGCGTTCGAGGAGGAGTTCTCGGCGCTG
>NZ_DAOUAO010000077.1:0-4527 GCF_034433535.1 Tepidiforma sp. | reverse complement strand
GGCGGGGGGCGCGATTGTGGCGGCGACATCGAACCGCCAGCGGCTGGGGCCTGCGATGACGTGGGCATGCCTGTTCTACTGCCTGTCGGTGGCTGGCTTCACGTTCATGCGGGAGCTGTGGTTCGCGGTGGGGGCGCTGGTGGTGGCGGGGGTGTTCCACAGCATCTATGCGGCGTTCAACGCGTCGCTGATGCAAATGAAGGCGGCACCGGAATTCCGGTCTCGGGTGGTGGCGCTGCAGACGGTGACGTGGGGGCTCACGCCGTTCGCAGGACTGCTGATGGGGGCAATGATTGACCGGTGGGGTGCGCCGCATACGGTGCTGGCGTGGATGCTGGCTGCGGCGGGGCTGACGCTGGCGCTGGCCGTGGGGAGCCGGGAGCTGCGGAGGGTATAGGGGATGGAGGCGCTGCAGTCGGTCCTGTCGATGGGGCTCCGGCGGCTGGATGCGGAGGGACGGCCGACGGGCGAACCGGCGGAACTCGCTGACCTCGCCGCCGCAGCAGCGCTGTACGTGGTGGACCTGGAGATGTCGGGGCCGAACCCGCAGGTGCACGAGATTCTCGACATCGCCGGGGTGCGGGCGGCGCTGGCGCCGGGATTGCCGGAGGAGGAGTCGTGGAGCGCGCGGGTGCGGCCGAAGCGGATCGGAAACGCGGTGCCGGCGGCGCTGAAAGTGGTCGGCTATTCGCCGAAGGAGTGGAGGACGGCGCTGGACCTCGAGGCGGCGATGGACCGGTTCGCCGGGACGGGGCGCGACGCCGTGCTCACCGGCTGGGGGATGGCGCAGGACCTTGCCTTCCTGAGCGAGGCGTTCCGGCAGCTGGGGGAGCCGTGGCCGTTCGCACTGGCGGCGATCGACGTACAGGCGATAGCGCGGGCGCTGCTGAAGGGGAACGGCGAGGTGGACCGGTTCAACCTCGGGCACGTGGCGGACCGGCTCGGGATCGGGCGGATGGGGGAGCACGGCGCACTCGCGGACGCCTACGCGACGTACGACGTGCTCGTGAAGCTGGTGGAACGGGTCGCCCGGCTGACGGCCGAGAGGGAACGCTAAGGCCTGCTGGCGTCCGCGAGCCCTGCCGCGAAGTCCGCCTCCTGCTGCCGGAGCTCGGGCGAGGCGTAGCGGATGGTGTATCTGCCGATGCCGTTGTGCTCGTCGTAGCGGATCACCTCGAGCGGGGGCGTCGAGAACGTGGCCTGAGCGATCCCGAGGATGGTCCCGTCCGGAGCGATGTGAACCTGGAGGCGTGCAACCCGGTTCTCGGGGCGGGAGGCCTGCACAGGCCCGCCGGGGACGTCGAACGGGTCGCGCGGTTCGATCCCGAGGATCGCCAGCGTGGTGCCATCCGCCATAGTGGCGAGGAGGTCGAGCCGCGGCACCGGGCCTGCCAGGAGGTACTCGACCGCCCTGCGAGCATCGGCTTCATCAGCCCAGAAGCCGTTCGGCCGCCGGTCGAGCGTCACCTTTCGGATGACGGTGCCGGGGGCCACGCCGAGGCGCGTGCAGTCTGTTTCGCCGCGCACCATGATCGTTTCGCAGGCGACCGACAGGGTGCGAAGGCGGGAGAGCGTCGCTGCCGGGTCGCCGCGGAGGAGCCCATCGAGGGCAGAAGCCGCCGCAGGAGCTTCCTGCTGCAGCCGGGAAAGCGCCCCAACGGGGTCAGCGGGGACTCCGGAGAGAAGGCCGGGCGTAGGCGTCGGGGCTGCAGACACCGGCGGCTGCTCGCTGCTGCCGCTCCTCGCGTTCCAGAGGAGCGCGCCGGCGGCGATGATGACCGCGGCGAGTGCGGCTGCCGTCAGCGCAAGCTGCCGGGGGTGCCTCCACGAGATGTTCGATGAAGCCATGGCGCGGTTCCTTTCGCCGGGCGCCACTGCCCGGCCGCTCAATGTGCTTCGAACGCTGGCGTGTCGGGCGAGCGCCAGCGTAAGGACCAGTTCTGACAGGAGTAGGGAATCCATGACGGGGAATAGCCAACCCCGCCCGACCGGTTGATGGTCGAGCCGACACGATATCCGGGGCACGACGTAGCCGAAGGTCCATGCAGCCCCACTGATTTGCCGCCCATTACCGAACATTCTGAACCGTTCGCCCAGCACGTGTCGTCCGTCTTATCCACGACGGCCACGTACGCTGAGGGCCGCATGGCCATATGAAGGTGGAGCGCGCTCGTCCCACAATACCCCGGATTGGCAACGACGGAAGCAAGCCACTGCCCTGCGGAGCTGACGGCTGATGTGTACCCGGAGCTCACAGAGGCCGTGGAAACGTGAAGGATGTCAATGTCGTGGTCGTAATCGGTGACCCAGGTCCCTGCGACCAGGCGCTGCATGCGGGCCCGCACGCGGCAGTCCTCGGCAAGGAAGTACCAGTACCGGACGGGATACGCCTGCGTGACGGGTGCCATCGCCCGGACGTAGACCGGTGTTGAAAGCGAGAGCGACCCAGAGTAGTCATAGGCTCCGAGGCCCGCGTAGTCGTCGAAATGCAGTCCATAATCAGCAACGGAAGCACCGCCGTTCTGATGGGCTGGCATTACCCAGACCTGCGTCGCAAGTGCCCCAGCGCTCCGTTCTGCCGTGAACGACGCGAGCGTGACTGTCGCACAAGCAACGATGACAGCCACTCGCTTCATGGGCGACCTCCGGTGCATAATTTTCGTCATGCTAGCCACAAATTGGGGGGGGGTCAAGGGCTCGGCAACGGTGAGCGAGGGGCGCCGGCAGCGGGCGCTGGCCCCTTGACAATCCTTTGCGTAACGCGAACGATGATGGTGATGTTCTCGGGGCGGGGTGCAATTCCCCACCGGCGGTGAAAGCCCGCGACCCCCTGCACCGCTCGCTCGATGCAGGGGCTGACCCGGTGGAATCCCGGGGCCGACGGTAACAGTCCGGATGGGAGAGAACAGGGGATTGCGCGGCAGGCCCGGCCTGCCCTGCGTGCTGTGCGCTGCTGCATTTCCCGCCGCCCCGGGAGGATCGAAACTTTGCACCGGGGCTGATGCCATGAGGGGACCGGCTGGCAGGATGAGCGCCTGGAGCGGGGGGCGCGCCTGATGTTTACCGGGATCATCGAAGAAGTCGGCGAAGTGGTGGAGGCAGGCGAAGGGACGCTGCGCATCCGGGCGCCCCTCGTGCTGCAGGACAGCAAGCTGGGGGATTCGATCGCGATCAACGGGGTCGACCTGACGGTTGCCTCGATCGACGGCGATACGTTCTTCGCCAACCTGATGCCTGAGACGTACCGCCGGAGCAACCTCGGGGAGCTGAAGCCGGGCGACCGGGTCAACCTCGAGCGTTCGGTGCGGCCGACGGACCGCCTGAGCGGGCACATCGTGCGCGGGGTTGTCGAGGGGACGGGCCGGATCGTTTCGATGACGCCGGAAGGCGAGGCGATCATCGTGCGCATCGCGGCGCCCCCAGAGCTGCTGCGTTACATGGTGGTCAAGGGGCCGGTGTGCATCGACGGGATCAGCCTGACCATCATCGCGAAGGACTCCGAGAGCTTCGCGGTTTCGCTGGTGCAGTACACGCAGGAGCACACCAACCTCGTCGGGCGGAAGCCGGGCGACCGTGTGAACCTGGAGACCGATATCCTGGCGCGGTACGTCGAAAGCGTGCTGGCTGCGCGTGCGGGGGAGGGTGCGAAGTGAGCGAGCGAGACCCGGTGATGGCAACGGTCCCGGAGGCGATCGAGGAGTACCGGCGCGGGAAGTTCGTGATCATCACGGACGACGAGGACCGTGAGAACGAGGGCGACCTCTGCATCGCGGCGCAGTTCGTGACGCCGGACCACATCAACTTCATGGCGAAGTACGGGCGCGGGCTGATCTGCTGTTCGCTCACGGAGGAACGGTGCGACCAGCTCCAGCTCCCGCTGATGGTGGACCCGAAATCGAACACCTCCGGGTTCGGGACGCCGTTCACGGTTTCGGTGGAAGCGCGGACGGGGGTGACCACCGGGATCAGCGCGGCCGACCGGGCGCGGACGGTGCAGGTGCTGATCGACCCGCAGACGCGGCCGGAGGACCTTGCCCGCCCGGGGCATATGTTTCCGCTGCGGGCGCGCAAGGGCGGGGTGCTCGTGCGCGCAGGGCAGACGGAGGCGAGCGTCGACCTGGCGAAGCTGGCGGGCCTGTACCCGGCAGCTGTGATCTGCGAAATCATGAAGATGGACGGCGAAATGGCCCGCATGCCGGACCTGAGGCGGTTCGCGCGGCGGCACGGGCTGCGGATCGTGACCGTCAACGACATCATCCGGTACCGGCTGCGGACGGAGCGGCTGGTGACGCGGGTGGCTGAGACGCGCCTGCCGACGCCGTACGGGGAGATGATGATCCTCGGCTACCGGGCGGAGGGTCAGCCGGATGAGCACGTTGCGCTGGTGAAGGGGCCCATCGACCCCGATGTGCCGACGCTGGTGCGGGTGCACGACCAGTGCGTGACCGGCGACGTCTTCGGTTCGATGCGCTGCGACTGCGGCGAGCAGAAGGAAGCCGCGCTGCGGATGATCGGCGAGCAGGGCGG
>NZ_DAOUAO010000076.1:0-30429 GCF_034433535.1 Tepidiforma sp. | reverse complement strand
TGCCGAAACCGCACACGCCGTTCCAGTGGGCGCGGCAGGACACGGCCGAAGAGCTGGAGCCGAAGCACTTCCTGCTGAAGGATGGCTGCCGGGCAGCGGGGGTGGAGTTCAGCTGGAACGACCCGCGCGACAGCTTCATCGAGGCGGTGCTTTCACGCGGGGACCGGCGGGTGGCAGAGGCGGTGTACGCGGCCTGGCGCCGGGGCGCGAAGTTCGACGCCTGGAGCGAGCACTTCCGCTTCGAGACGTGGCAGGAGGCGTTCGCCGAGGTGGGTGTGGACCCGGCGTGGTTCGCGCACCGCGAATGGGACACGCGCGAGCCGCTGCCGTGGGACCACATCGATTGCGGGGTGACGAAGGCGTACCTGCGCGGCCAGTGGCTGGCGGTGCATTCGACGAAGACCGTGGCGGATTGCCACCACGGCGCCTGCAATGTGTGCGGGATGCAAAACTTCGATGCGCTGCGCGGGGAGAAGGGCGTGGCCGACTGCGTGGTGAAGGTGGGGAAGCTGGCGGAGCTGCGCCGCGGCGCGCGCAAGTACGAAGGCGAGATGCTGGAGCTGGTCTGACCGGCCGGCTCACTCTGGTGATACAACGGGGGCGGGGCAGTGTGGCCCCGCCCCCGTTGGTTTGGTGGGCGATGTGCGCCGGGTTGCGGGTCAGTCCTCGTCGTTGTCATCGGCAGGGGCGCCGATGATGGGGTCGTCCTCGTCGAAGTCATCATCCTCATCGAGGAGGCCGACGGACGAGCGGCGCTGCTGGCTGCCGGCTTCGCGCTCGGCGAGCATGCGCTCGAGTTCGTGCTCTTCCTCGAGGAGGAGGGATTCGGGCACGTCGAGGTCGGCGTAGTGCTCGCGGCGCGGCACCTCGATCTCGGCGCGGGCCGGGATGAGCTTGCCGATGATGACGTTCTCCTTGAGGCCGAGGAGCTTATCGACGGCGCCTTCGATGGCGGCGTTGGTAAGCACGCGGGTGGTCTCCTGGAAGGAGGCCGCCGCGAGCCAGGAGTCGGTGTTGAGGGACGCCTTGGTGACGCCGAGGAGGATGGGCGTGGCGGTCGCCGGTTCGCCGCCCTCGGCGATGATTTCGTTGTTGATCTCGTCGAACTTGCGGCGGTCGATGAGGTCGCCGGGGAGGAGGCCGGTGTCGCCGGGGTGGTCAACCTTCACGCGGCGCAGCATCTGGCGGGTGATGACCTCGATGTGCTTGTCGTTGATGTTGACGCCCTGCGACTTGTAGACCTTCTGGACCTCTTCGACCATGTACTTGCGGACGGCGTCGCGGCCCTGGATGTGGAGGATGTGCTGCGGGTTGCGGGCGCCTTCCGTGAGCTGCTGGCCGGCGTAGACCATCTGGCCGTCCTCGACGAGGAGCCGCGCGGCGGCCGGGATCTGGTACTCGCGCTCTTCGCGGTCTTCGTAGACGACCTGGACCTTCGTCTTGCCGATGAGGCGGACGGTGCCGCCGATGCGCGAGACGATCGGCTGGGCGGGCAGTTCGGCGTCCTTCGCGGCCGGGGGCTGGGCGATGGCGGCGCCGGCGGTGATGCGTTCGCCGTCCTTGACGAGGAGTTCGCTCTTCGCGGGGACGTCGTATTCCTCGACGAGGGTATCGACGTTGGTGACGCGGACGATGCGGCGGTCGTTTTCGACGACGATTTCGACGACGCCGTCGGTCTCGCTGATGATCGCTTCGCCGCGGGGCGCGCGGGCTTCGAAGAGCTCTTCGACGCGGGGCAGACCGCTGGTGATGTCGGTCTGGGAGGCGACGCCGCCGGTGTGGAAGGTGCGCATGGTGAGCTGGGTGCCGGGCTCGCCAATGGACTGGGCGGCGATAATGCCGGTGGCGGTGCGGAGCTTTACCAGCTCCCCGCGGGCGAGGTCGCGGCCGTAGCAGAGCTGGCAGAGACCGCGCTCGGCTTCGCACGACATCGGGGTTCGCACGAAGACGCGGGTGATGCCGCGGCGGTCGATTTCGTCGGCGACGGCTTCGTTGATCTCTTCGTTGCGGCGGCAGAGCACCTCGCCGGTTGATTCATCGACGATGTCGATGGCGGCGTAGCGGCCGAGGATGCGCGGGCGGAGGGCCTCGAGCTCATCGCGCTCGTCCTTTTCGATCCAGAGGCCGGCGGTGGTGCCGCAGTCTTCTTCGAGGATGATGACGTCCTGGGCGACGTCGATGAGGCGGCGGGTGAGGTAGCCCGAGTCTGCCGTGCGGAGCGCGGTATCGGCGAGACCCTTGCGGGCGCCGTGGGTGGAGATAAAGTACTCGAGGACGGAGAGCCCTTCGCGGAAGGAGCCGCGGATGGGGAGCTCGATGACCTTGCCGTTGGGGTCGGCCATGAGGCCGCGCATGCCGGCCATCTGGCGGATCTGGGTGATGTTGCCCTTGGTGCCGGAGCTGGCCATGTAGTTGAGCGAGCCGTATTCGGGCATGCGCTCTTTGATGGTGCGCTCGATGGCCTTGGTGGTTTCGTCCCAGATGGCGACGGCGCCTTCGTAGCGCTCCTCCTCGGTGATGAGGCCCATCTGGTACTGCTCGTTGAGGGCATCGACCTTGCGGTCGGCCTCGGCGAGGAGTTCGGCCTTGTTCTTGGGCACCTGGATCTCGTGGACGGCGATGGTGATGCCGCTGATGGTGGCGTAGTGGAAGCCGACAGCCTTGATGCGGTCGACGATTTCGCCGGTGCGTTCGCCCCCGAGGGTGCGGTAGCAGAGGGCGACCACCTTGCGCAGATTGGGGCGGTCCATGCTCTGGTTGAGGAAGGGGAGCTCCTCGGGCAGGACCTCGTTGAAGATGATGCGGCCGACGGTGGTTTCGATGATGTGGGAACCGTGGCGGCCATCGGGGCGGGCCGGCGGCTCGGTGACGTTGCCGGAGTCGTCCATCACCGGGCGGTCGGTGCGCACGCGGATGGGCGCGCGCAGGTCGAGGATGCCGAGGTCATGGGCGAGGCGGGCTTCCTGGAAGGAGCCGTAGAGGCCCTGGACCGGGCGGCCGTTCTCTTCGCGGTAGGCGCCGCGGCCGTTGCGGTCGATGTCGGTCATGTAGTAGCAGCCGAGGACCATATCGAGCGAAGGCGCGACAATCGGGTCCCCGCTGGCGGGTGAGAGCAGGTTCTTGGTGGACATGAGAACCTGCTTCGCCTCGGCGACCGCCTCGCGGCTGAGCGGGACGTGGACGGCCATCTGGTCGCCGTCGAAGTCGGCGTTGAAGGCGGCGCAGACGAGCGGGTGCAGCTGGATGGCCGAGCCTTCGATGAGCACCGGCTGGAACGCCTGGATGCCGAGGCGGTGGAGGGTCGGCGCGCGGTTGAGGAGGACGGGCCGGTCCCTGATGACTTCATCGAGGACGTCCCAGACCTCGGGACGGGCGCGCTCGACGATGCGCTTGGCGCTCTTGATGTTATGGGCGAGCCCCTTAGCGACGAGTGAGTGCATTACGAACGGCTTGAAGAGCTCGAGCGCCATGCGCTTGGGGAGGCCGCACTGGTGGAGCTTGAGTTCGGGGCCGACGACGATGACGGAGCGGCCGGAGTAGTCGACGCGCTTGCCGAGGAGGTTCTGGCGGAAGCGGCCCTGCTTGCCCTTGAGCATATCGGAGAGGCTCTTGAGCTTGTGGTTGCCGCTGCCGGTGACTGCCCGCCCGCGGCGGCCGTTGTCGATGAGGGAGTCGACGGCTTCCTGAAGCATGCGCTTTTCGTTGCGGATGATGATTTCGGGGGCGCCGAGTTCGAGGAGGCGCTTGAGGCGGTTGTTGCGGTTGATGACGCGCCGGTAGAGGTCGTTGAGGTCGCTGGTGGCGAAGCGGCCGCCGTCGAGCTGGACCATGGGGCGGAGGTCGGGCGGGAGGACGGGGAGAACCTGGAAGATCATCCACTCCGGCTTGTTGCCGGAGTTGCGCAGGGCTTCGACCACGTTGAGGCGCTTGGTTGCCTTTTTGCGGCGCATGCCGGAGGCAACGAGGATCTCCTGCTTGAGGCGGGCGCGCATGGCATCGAGGTCGATGCGCTGGAGCACCTGGAGGACGGCTTCGGCGCCCATGGCGGCCTTGAAGACGTGGCCGAACATGTCGGAGAGCTCGCGGTAGCGGCTCTCGCTGAGCAGGACGATTTCGTCGTCGCGGATGGGGTCCTTGAGGCTTTCGAGGTCGCGCAGGCGCTCGCGGTAGAGCTCGTCGACCTCGGCGCGAACCTGGGCTTCTTTCTGCTGGAGCGGGTGGAGCTCGTCGTAGAGGGCGGCCTTCGCGTCGTCGAGGGCGGTGTCGGCGAGGAGGGCTTCGGCCTCCTTGAGCTTTTCGGTCTCCTTATCGAAGGCTTCCAGCTTCTTCTTGCCCTCGCGTTCGACCTTGCTGATGGAGGCCTGGGTGACCTTCGTGCCGGCCGAGAGGATGGTATCGCCGAGGATGTTGATATCAGCCTCGAGGGTCTCTCCCTTCGCGGCGGTCACGGTTTCGATAGCGCGCTGAACAGCGGCCTCGAGGGCTTCGCGGGAGACGCTGCGCTCGGCTTCGACCTGGGCCTGGCGCTCGGCGACCTTCGCCATGAGCTCGCGATGGGCTTCTTCGAGCCGGGCCTCGAGGGCTTCGCGGCGCGGGCGGATATCCCCGAGGCGATCGGCGAGGGCCTGCTCCATTTCGCGCTTGAGGTGCTCGATCTCGCGCTGCTTCGCGTCTTCGTCGACCTCGGTGATCATGTACTGGGCGAAGTAGAGCACGCGCTCGAGGTTACGGGGCGAGATATCGAGGAGCAGGCCGAGCTTGGAGGGAGTGCCCTTGACGAACCAGATGTGGCTCACCGGGCTGGCGAGTTCGATGTGGCCCATGCGCTCGCGGCGGACCTTGGCGCGGGCGACTTCGACGCCGCACTTGTCGCAGATGATGCCTTTATAGCGGACGCGCTTGTACTTGCCGCAGTAGCACTCGAAGTCCTTGGTGGGGCCGAAGATCTTTTCGCAGAAGAGGCCGTCTTTTTCGGGCTTGAGGGTGCGGTAGTTGATGGTTTCCGGTTTTGTGACTTCGCCGTAGCTCCAGGAGCGGATCTGCTCGGGGCTGGCGAGGGCGATCCGGACCTGGTTGAAGTCATTGACCTCGAGCATTGAAGAGTTCCTCCTCGCGTTCGAACCCGGTGAGGTTGAGGCCGAGTTCCGGCAGGTCGTTGGCGGAGTCGTCGATGAAGGAAACGGAGCTGCCTTCGTCGTTGGAGACCTCGACGGCGAGGCCGAGGCTCTGGAGTTCTTTGACGAGAACCTTGAAGGATTCGGGCACACCGGGTTCGAGGACGTCCTCGCCCTTGACGATGGCCTCGTAGGTCTTGACGCGGCCGACGACGTCGTCGGATTTGACGGTCAGGAGCTCCTGGAGGATGTGGGCCGCGCCGTAGGCTTCGAGGGCCCAGACTTCCATTTCGCCGAAGCGCTGGCCGCCGAACTGGGCCTTGCCGCCGAGCGGCTGCTGGGTGATGAGGCTGTACGGGCCGGTGCTGCGGGCGTGGATCTTGTCTTCCACGAGGTGGATGAGCTTGAGCATGTAGATGTAGCCGACGGTGACCGGCTGGTCGAACGGCTCGCCGGTGCGGCCATCGATAAGCTTCATCTTGCCGTAGATGGGCGGCGGGACGTTGGTCTGTTTGTAGACTTCGCGGGCGAGTTCTTCGAGCTCTTCGCGGGTGTGGCGGCCGCGCTCGATCGGGGGCTGGCCGGTTTCGCTGCGATGCTGGTTGAGCCAGATTTCAAGGCAGGCGCGGGCCGGGGCGCCGTCTTCGGGGTTGGTATAGATCGCGTCGGGGTCGTAGCCCTGTTCAGCGATCCAGACCTTGAGGCGCTCCTCATCGAAGCGGCGGTCGCGGGGGTCGACGTAGTGGACGGCGCCGGATTCGTGGGCCATCCAGGCGAGGGCGAGGGCGTCGTCGATTTCGTAGTCGCGGGCGCCGTCGAAGACGGGGCTGATCGCGCGGAAGCCGAGGGTGTTGGCGGCCCAGCCGAGGTGGGTTTCGAGCACCTGGCCGATGTTCATGCGGCTGGGGACGCCGATGGGATTGAGGATGATATCGACGGGGGTGCCGTCTTCGAGGTAGGGCATGTCCTCGCGGGGGAGGATGCGGCTGATGACGCCCTTGTTGCCGTGGCGGCCGGCCATCTTGTCGCCCTCGGAGATCTTGCGCCGCTGGGCGATGGAGACGCGGACGAGCTTGTTGACGCCGGCGGGCAGGCCGTCGTGGTTGGAGCGGTCGAAGACTTTGACGTCGATGACCTTGCCGCGTTCGCCGTGGGGGACGCGGAGCGAGGTGTCTTTCACCTCGCGGGCCTTCTCGCCAAAGATGGCGCGAAGGAGCTTCTCCTCGGCGGTCAGTTCGGTTTCGCCCTTGGGGGTGATTTTGCCGACGAGGATATCGCCCTCGCGGACCTCGGCACCGATGCGGATGATGCCGTCTTCATCCAGCTGGCTGAGGGCTTCTTCGCCGACGTTGGGGATGTCGCGCGTGATCTCTTCGTCGCCGAGCTTGGTCTGGCGGGCTTCAATTTCGTGCTTTTCGATGTGGATGGAGGTGAACTTGTCTTCGCGGACGAGGTTTTCGGAGAGGATGATGGCGTCCTCGAAGTTGTAGCCCTCCCAGCTCATGAAGGCGCAGAGGATGTTCTGGCCGAGGGCGAGGTCGCCGCCCTGGGTGCTGGAGCTATCGATGATGGGCTGCCCGGCCTGGACGCGCTGACCGCGGAAGACGATGGGGCGCTGGTTGAGGCAGGTGCCCTGGTTTGAGCGGGTGAATTTGACAAGCCGGTAGGTGCGGGTTTGTCCGCCGGGGTCGAGGTTGTAGACGGGGTCGTCGTAGCGGATGGTGATGTGGGTGCCGGTGGCTTCGAGGACTTCGCCGGGGCCCTCGGCGGTGATCACGTGGCCGCTATCGACGGCGGCGCGGCGCTCCATGCCGGTGCCGACGAGGGGCACTTCGGGCCGCACGAGGGGGACGGCCTGGCGCTGCATGTTGGCGCCCATGAGGGCGCGGTTGGCGTCGTCGTGCTCGAGGAAGGGGATGAGCGCCGAGGCAACGGAGACCATCTGCTTGGGCGAGACGTCGATGCAGTCGACCTCGACCGGCGGGACGGTCATGAACTTTTCGAAGAGGCGCACCTCGACGCGCTCATCAATGAAGTGGCCGTTTTCATCGATGCGGGTATTGGCCTGGCCGACCTTGTAGCGGTCCTCCTCATCGGCGGTGAGATAGACGATTTCGGAGGAGACCCAGGGCTCGATGGCGACGGAGCGTCCGGACTCGCCGATGCGGCGGGCGATGGCCTCATCGATGGTGGTGCCGGCGGGGGCGATGACGTTGCCGTCGGCATCGAGGGCGTCTTCGCGGAGGATGCGGCCGATGAGGTTGGGGTTATCGGAGAGCATCTCGCGGTAGACGCGGCGGTAGGGGGTTTCGATGAAGCCGAAGTTGTTGAGGCGGGCGTAGGTAGCGAGGGAGCCGATAAGGCCGATGTTGGGGCCTTCGGGCGTTTCGATGGGGCAAATGCGGCCGTAGTGGGAGTGGTGGACGTCGCGGACGTCGAAGCCGGCGCGGTCGCGGGAGAGGCCGCCGGGACCGAGGGCGGAGAGGCGGCGCTTGTGGTTGAGTTCGGAGAGGGGGTTGGTCTGGTCCATAAACTGGGAGAGCTGGCTGCCGCCGAAGAACTCCTTCATGGACGCGACGACGGGGCGGATGTTAATGAGGGCGCTGGGCGTGGCCTCTTCCGGGTCGGTGATGGTCATGCGTTCGCGGACGACGCGTTCCATGCGGAGGAGGCCGACGCGGAATTGCTGCTGAATCAGTTCGCCGACGGCGCGGACGCGGCGGTTGCCGAGGTGGTCGATGTCGTCGTGGTGGCCGCGGCCGTTGTTGATGTTGATCTGCTCGCGGACGATGGCGACGAGGTCGTAGGGGCGCAGCCAGCGCTGGTCGGTGGGATCTTCGAGCTCGAGCCGCTTGTTGACCTTGTGGCGGCCGACGCGGCCGAGGTCGTAGCGGCGGGGGTCGAAGAAGAGGGTCTTGAGCAGGTTGCGGGCGTTATCGGCGGTCGGCGGGTCGCCGGGGCGGATCTTGCGGTAGAAGTCGAGGAGAGCCTCGTGCTTGTTGGTGACGCCCGGGTCGCGCGTTTCTTTATTAATGGTGTTGATGGTAAAGGTGCGGAGGTCGCTGGTGTCGACGGCTTCGAAGAGGGCCAGGATGCGCTCATCGGTGCCGAGCTCGGCCTCGAGCTCCTTGAGGGCGGCCTCGCGGGCAGCGTCGTCGCCGGCGTCGACGGCCTTCCAGTACTTCTCGAAGCGCGGGTTGTCGCGGTCACCGGGGACAAGCCCGGGGACGTCGATGGCGCGGAGGAAGGTGGTGACGGGAACCTTGCGCTTGCGGTCGACCTTGACGTAGAGGACGTCGCGGTTCGAGGTTTCGAATTCGAGCCATGCGCCGCGGTTGGGGATGAGCTTGGCGTGGCAAAGGCGCTTGCCGGTGGTCTGATCGGTTTCGATGGTGTAGTAGACGCCAGGGGAGCGGACCAGCTGAGAGACAACAACGCGCTCGGCACCGTTGATGATGAAGGTGCCGCGGTCGGTCATGAGGGGGAAGTCGCCGAAGAAGAGCCGCTGCTCCTTGATTTCGCCCGATTCCTTGACGCGGAGCTCGACATCGACGAAGAGGGGCGCGGCGTAGGTCATGTCGCGCTCGCGGCATTCGTCCATGGAGGCCTTGGGCTCGCGGAACTCGTACTCCCCGAAGATGAGGTCCATCTTTTTGCCGGTGAAGTCCTGGATGGGGGAGAGCTCATCAAAGAGCTCGCGGAGGCCTTCACGCTTGAACCACTCGAAGGAATCGAGCTGGATGCGGATGAGGTTGGGGAGGTCGAGGACGTCGGGGATGCGGCCGTAGGCCTTGACTGCGGTCGGGGCAATGATGCCCCCCGGGACGACGTCACGAGCTGTGGTCATCCTGTGGCAACTCCTTCAGGACTGATGGGGCGTTGGGTGCAGTACGACAGGGTGCTGGGGAACAGCGGGGGTGGGCAGGACGATGGGCATAGCGGGCCGTTTACCATCGTACGTCGCTCGGCGGGATGGCGTCAACGGCGGAGGTCGATGCAAACAGGGACCCCACCCACAGGGAGTCGGTTCTGCGGGGGCGTTCGCAGCGTCTGTCGGGGGCAGGGTAGGGCTGGCTGCGGCGGGCGTCAAGACGATGTGGCCAGGACTATGTGCACATCGCTGTCGATGACCACAGCCGCTTTGCCTACGCCGAGGCGCTCCCCGATGAGACCGGGGCAACCACGGCTGGCTTTCTCCTGCGGGCGGTCCAGGCCTTCGCAGCGGTTGGCATCACCATCGAGCGCGTCCTCACGGACAACGCCAAGAACTACCGCAGCGCGCGTGCGTTCCTCGATGCCGCGGCGGCCCATGGCATCGCCCTGCGCCACACGCGACCCTACCGGCCGCAGACCTATGGCAAAGCCGAGGCCTTCAACAAGACGCTCCAGCGCGAGTGGGCCTACCGCCGCCCTTACACCACCAATGGGGAACGGCTCGCTGCCCTCCAGCCCTTCCTGGATGACTACAACTTCGCCCGGCCTCACACTGCTCTCGGCAACCAGCCACCGGCCTCCCGCCTGTAAACAACCCTCGTGGAAACTCCAGCTAGATGTTCCTGGCCTGCTCCGACGAGATGAGCTGCCAGTTTCCGTTCGTGTCCTTCTCGAACACGAGGTGGAAGATGTAGTCGCTCCCGGCCACGCCGACATTCACCTCGAAGCGCTGGCCCTGGTCCGACTCGCGGGTGTGGCACCACTCAGGGGTGTCGCCGCGCGGCTTCCATTCCCCGGGGCACTCGCCGATGTAGACGCCGCCCTGGTCATGAACGAAGGCTTCGATTCCGCTCTGCACGCCGGGCGGGAGCGTGGTGGTGCTGCCGTTCGAGGAAGGCGAGGCGGCGGGGGTGACCCTGGCGGTGATTTCGGACGGCGGTGCTGGCGCGGTCTCCCGGTTCCCACCACCGCCGCAGGCGGCGACGATCGGAACGGCGACGGTCAGGATGGCGATCAGGACGAGAATGGGGGCAGGAGCCATTAGTAGGTGATCCAGTGCAGCCAGTTTTGGGACGAGTCACCCGTCGGGTTTATCTGCACGCCCGGCACCGAGGGATCATCGTCGGCATCAACCGCCCAATTGGTCCACAAGAAGGGCGTATTGTGCGTGCCGCTCTGGTGCAAATGGCTTCCAGTGGAGTTGCAATTGCCAGTCCCCGGGCCCGACACGACTGAACCGATTAATTGGATAGTCCAACCTCCGCCGCTTACGTAGAAGCCAGTGCCGAAAGTTTGGCTAAACATTCACTTGAACGAAATTCACGTAGTCAATCCAAGCCCCGACAGAGGAATCGGGATACGGGACCCACAGCGCCACGTCCGCCCCGGGACAGGCACTAGTCCCGTATTGGTGATTGGTAATGACGCCATAGGCGTAGCCTGACCGGGTATAGGACTGGAAGTAGACTGCCGCGCCCCCGGTCACGCCCACGGTGTTCGTCAGGTCTAACGCCGTATTGTTCGGGTGATTTCCTTCATCACAGTGCCAGTAGGCGGTTCCGCAAGCGTGCGGATGGTAGGTGAGGGTGGCCTGGGTTGTGGCCATTCCCACGATCACTCGAATGTCTCCGCTTGCCGCGTTAGCAGGGCTGGGGAACGCGACTGCCGATGCCACGGCCAGCAGCATGAGGGCAATGCCCGTTGCCAGCCGGGGATAAAGACTGGTGGGCATGCTACTCACCTCCGACAAGCCTGGCAGCCAGGTCAATGAGCCTGTCTTGACCCATGGAAGGCGACCGTAGAACGATCTCCTGGCCTTCCAGCCATACGCGAACGTAACCAACGTTGGGGGCAGGGCCAGCCGAGGGTTGTTCAACGATAGCCGGTCGGCCAGCGATGGTGGTGACCAAAACTTCCAGGGGGCTGTCCGCGGGATAGAGGTAGACATCGAGGGGCAACATCCAGTCCGGGACGGCAGCGGAAGAGACGATGAGCGCATCACCGGCATCATTCTTCCAGTAGGAATCTATTCCGATGACCTGCCCGTCGCGGACGGTTCCTCCTTCGCTTGCAACCGAAAACCCTGGGAGCGGTTCAATGTAGAGTGCAGAGCCACGAAGGACGTCCGGCGACGAAGTCTCCGTAAAGTCTCGCGCACCGGTGTCACCAGGATAGGTCCGCTCAATGTAGAGGGTGCCGGGAGGCAGCAGCCGATACGGCCCAACCTGTTTTGCCCCTCCCGCGTACGGCCTCGCCGGATTTTCCAGCCAGGTAAGCTGTCCGGTCTGTCCCGACGGCCCGCGCTCCGGTCCCGGAACCTCATCAGACCAGCCGCGGGAGCCGGCCCCCGCAGCCAGCGCGGTAAGCATGACCGAGAACGCGATGGCAAATGTCACGGCAGCAAGAAATCGTTTTATCCGCACAACGCGAAGTCTTGGAGGGACTTTCTGCCAACCTCGCTCACCGGAAGACCAACTGTCAAGAGGCTTCCTTTACGTTGCGGAAAAACAGGCATACGAATGAGGGGCCGGTTGGCACCGGCCCCTCACGTTGGGTGTGTTGACCGCCGGGGGTCAGCCGACCGGCTGCGGCTCGCGAATCGGTTCGATCTTGAGCTGACCGTCCTCGGCATCGATGCGGACGGTATCCCCAGCGGCGAATTCGCCGGCGAGGAGCATCTCGCTGAGGCGGTCTTCGATGTTGTCCTGGATGACGCGGCGGAGCGGCCGGGCACCGAAGACGGGGTCGTAGCCCTTTTCGCCGAGCCAGTCCTTGCCCGCCTCCGTGACCTCCATGCGGACACCCTTCTGGTTGAGGGTGCGTTCGACCTTGCGGAGCTCGTTGTCGACGATGCGCCGGATGTCCTCCTTCGTGAGGGAGCGGAAGACGACCGTGCTGTCGATGCGGTTGAGGAACTCGGGCTTGAAGACGTTCTTCAGCTCGGTGAGGACCTTCTCCTTCATCCGCTGGTAGCGGTCTTCGTGAGTCTTCACCTCGTCGGCGGTGGTCTGGAAGCCGAGGGCCGAGTCCTTCTTGATGAGGTCGGACCCGACGTTGGAAGTCATGATGATGATGGTGTTGCGGAAGTCGACCTTCCGCCCCTTGGCGTCCGCGAGGCGGCCCTCATCGAAGATCTGCAGCAGGAGGTTGAAGACCTCGGGGTGGGCCTTCTCGATTTCATCGAGGAGGATGAGGCAGTAGCTCTTGCGGCGGACCGTATCGGTGAGCTGGCCGCCATCGTCGTAGCCGACGTAGCCGGGAGGCGCACCGACCAGGCGCGAGACGGTGTGCTTCTCGCTGAATTCGCTCATATCGAGCTTAATCATGTTGTCCTGCGAGCCGAACATGAACTCGGCGAGGGCACGGGCGAGCTCCGTCTTGCCGACGCCGGTCGGGCCGCAGAAGAGGAAGACACCGATCGGGCGGCGCGGGTCCTTGAGGCCGGCGCGCGCGCGGCGGACGGCGCGGGCGATGGTTTCGATCGCTTCGTCCTGGCCGATGATGCGGCTGCGCAGGGCTTCCTCCATGCGGAGGAGGCGGGCCGACTCTTCGCTGGCGATGCGGGCGACGGGGATGCCGGTCCACATGGAGATGACCTCGGCGACATCCTCGTCGGTGACGACGGGGGTGGCGATGCCGGCTTCGCCCTCTTCCCACTCGCCCATTTCGCGAATCTTTTCCTGCAGCTTTACCTCGCGGTCGCGGAGCTCGGCGGCGTATTCGTACTGCTGGGCGCTGATGGCCTGCTCTTTTTCGCGGCGCAGGCTTTCGAGGCCCTTCATGGCCTCCTTCAGCGACGGCGGGGTGGCGGCGCGGCGGATGCGCACGCGGCTGGCGGCCTCATCGATGAGGTCGATCGCCTTATCGGGCAGGAAGCGGTCGCTGACGTAGCGGGCCGAGAGTTCGGCGGCCGCGGTGAGGGCGGCGTCGCTGATCTTGAGCTTGTGGTGCTCTTCGTAGCGCGGCCGGATGCCCTTGAGGATCTCGATGGTCTCCTCGACGGTGGGCTCTTCGACCATGACGGGCTGGAAGCGGCGCTCCAGAGCAGCGTCGCGCTCGATGTGCTTGCGGTACTCGTCGAGGGTGGTGGCGCCGATGCACTGGAGCTCGCCGCGGGCGAGGGAGGGCTTGAGGATGTTGGCGGCATCGACCGCGCCCTCGGCGGCGCCGGCGCCGACGAGCATGTGGAGCTCATCGATGAAGAGGATGCAGTTGCCGGCGGCCTTGATCTCTTCGATGACCTTCTTCAGGCGCTCTTCGAACTCGCCGCGGTACTTCGTGCCGGCGACAAGCGAGCCGATATCGAGGGTCAGGAGGCGCTTGTTCTGGAGGGTCTCCGGGACATCGCCGGAGACGATGCGCTGGGCGAGGAGCTCGGCGATGGCGGTCTTGCCGACGCCGGGTTCGCCGATGAGGACGGGGTTGTTCTTCGTACGCCGCGAGAGGATCTGGACGACGCGCTCGAGCTCGTTGGAGCGGCCGATGACCGGGTCGAGCTGACCGTTGCGGGCGGCGGCGGTGAGGTCGATACCGAGCTGGTCGACGGTGGGGGTGCGGCTGGCCTGGCGGGCGCCGGCGCCGGAGGTCGCGGCCTGGGGCGCGCTCTGGCTGAGGATGCGGGTGGTCTCGGCGCGGACGCGCTCGAGGTTGACGCCGAGGCTTTCGAGGACGCCGGCGGCGATGCCTTCGCCTTCGCGGACGAGACCGAGGAGGAGGTGCTCGGTGCCGATGTAGGAGTGGTTGAGGCGGCGGGCTTCATCGACGGCGAGTTCGATCACCTTCTTGGCGCGCGGGGTGAGCCCGATTTCGCCGATGACGGTGCGGTCGCCGCGGCCGATGATGAATTCGACGGCGGAGCGGACCTTGTTGAGTTCAACGCCGAGGTTGGCGAGGACCTTGGCTGCGACGCCATCGCCTTCGCGCACGAGTCCCAGGAGGATGTGCTCGGTGCCGATGTAGTTGTGGTTGAAGCGGTGCGCTTCTTCCTGGGCGAGGGTGAGAACCCTTCGCGCCCGTTCTGTGAACTTATCGAACCTATCGGCCATGGTGGTACTCCCTTCCCCTGGGTGCGCCCGGAGCGCGACTAGGAGCCGTCAGCAGTTTCCTCCTCTGGTGCGGCTGTGGTGGATTCGGGGGCTGCGGACCCCTCATTCGTATTGTCGGGCATTTCGGGTGCGTTCGTCGCGCCCGTGGAAACCCGGATTTCGTCCTCGGCGTTCCCGGAAGGTTCGGCGACTGCCTCAGCCGGCGACTCAGCCTGGGCCGCGGGGGCAGCTTCTTCGGCTGGCGCCGCCTCGGCAGCGGCCGTCGCTTCGGGCGATTCAGCTTCGGCCTCTGCGGCCGGTGCCGTAGTGTCGTCGCCAGGCTGGTGGGCCGGCGCGACGCCGGCAACCTGGGCGACGGTTTCGGCGAGGCCGTTGCCCGCCTCGGCGTTCTCGAGCGCCTGGGCGAAGGCGGCGGCGAAGGCCGACATCGGTTCGGGGTCACGGGCGACGGCGCGCTCGATCGCCTCCTGCGCGGTGCGTGGCTCGCGGCGAGCCGGCTGGGCCGAGGTGTCGCGCGGCGGCAGGCCGAACTGCTCGCGAACGTCATCGGGGTAATCGATGACGGAGCCGTTGGCATCGAACACGAAGCCCATGGCCTCAGCATCGTTGCGGGCCTGGCGCAGGCTGAGCCCGAGCCGATGGCGGTCCTTCTCGATGCGGACGAGCTTCACCGGGACGACGTCGCCTTCCTTCACCACATCCTTCGGGTGCTGGATGCGGCGGTTGGAAAGCTCGGAGATGTGGATGAGCCCTTCCACCGGACCCTCGAGGCGGACGAAGGCGCCAAAGGGCATGAGCTTCGTGACGCGCCCGATGAGGATCTGGCCGATGACAAGGCGGTCGACTGTCGAATCCCAGCGCTCGGGCTGGGCGCGCTTGAGCGAAAGCGAGATTTTCTTGTTCTCGCGGTCGATCTTGAGGATGTAGGCCTGAACTTCATCGCCGACCTGGAAGAGGTCCTTTGCCTTCTTGCCGCGCTCCCAGGTGAGCTCGGTCATGTGGGCGAGGCCGTCGGCGCCGCCGAGGTCGACAAAGACGCCGAAGTCGGTGATGGAGGAGACGCGGCCGGTGCGGATCTGTCCTTCCTGGAGCTCTTCGAGCACGCGGTCCTTCATCTCCTTGCGGACTTCGGCCATGGCGGCGCGCTCGGAGAGGATGACGCGGTTCCGCTTGCGGTTGAGCTCGACGACCTTGAGTTTCAGCACCTGGCCGACGAGGCCGGCGAGCTGGTTGACGGCATCGGGGTCGTCGCGGCGGACGGATTCGACCTGGGAAAGCGGGACGAAGGCGTTGACGCCCTCGACATTGACGAGGAGGCCGCCGCGGTTGTGACCGGTGACCTGGGCCTCGAAGATTTCGCCGGATTCGAAGCGCTTCTGGAGCGTCTCCCAGCCTTCTTCGCCGCGGGCGCGGTCGAGCGAGACGATGGCGTGCCCCTCGGCGCTGGAGGGCTGGAGGACCATGACGCGGACGGTATCGCCGGCCTTGAGCTTGCTGGCGCCGTCGAGGCCGAGGGAGAGCATTTCGTTCTGGGGGATGACGGCTTCTGTCTTGGTGCCGACATCGACGATGAGGCCATCTGGGGAGGCGCCCATGACCATGCCCTCGATGATTTCGCCGCGGCGGAGCTGGCCCCCGGACTGGGCGTCTTCGAGGTCGAGGAGGGCCCCCATATCCATTTCGGCTTCCGGGGGAGTGGTTGGCTGGGCGGTATCTGCTGACAAGTTGGGCTCCGTCTGGGGGCACGTGTCCCTCGCTCGAGGGTACGGCCGGGGTGAAGTGTGGGATTCGAAATCGATTGTATCAGCGGCCGATCCAGAGAGGAAACGGCCCGTGCCGGCGCGGGTAAGGATGCGACCCGGCAGGGATGAGAACGTCTCGCAGCGATTGGGGGTTACCGCGGGGACGAAAAAACCGCCCTTGCGGCGGTTTTCGTTGTTACCCGGCGGCGGCCTATTTTCCCACCCGGTTGCCCGGGCAGTATCGTCAGCGCTGAGGCGTTTCACGTCCGTGTTCGGGATGGGAACGGGTGGGACCACCTCGCTCTAGCCACCAGATGCTGGAATTGTGTCGCTGAGCCGCGGATGTGTCAAGCGCGGGCGGTTGCCGGGATGCCGCGAACGGGGCAAGCTGCCGTGCCATGCGGGGTGTGCTCGCATTCCTGGTGGGACTCCTCGCCGGGGGGGTCAGCGTTGCGCTCCTGGTGACGCTCGGGGGGAACGCCGGCGGTGACGCCGGCGAGGCTGGCGTTGGGAATGTGGTGCTGCGATACGACGAACGGGCGCTCGGCGTGGTGGCGGAGGCGGCGCTGGGGCAGCGGGCTGTGGTCCGGGTGGAGCAGCGGGGCAGGCTGGCGGTGGCGCTGGGGAGCTACGGTGACGGCGATGGCCAGCGGCTGGTGGTCGACCCCGACCTTTCGGATGGCCGCCTGGTGGTGCGGCTCATCGAGGGCGAGGCCGGCGAGGCCGCCCGGCTGGAGGGGGCCCTGGTGGCGGCGATGGATGCGGCGATGAGCGGGACGCCCTACCGGGTGGTCGCCATCGCGACCCGGGATGAGCGGCTGACGCTGGAGCTGGCGCCGGGAGAGTAGCGGGTCAGACGCCTGTGCTCACGCCAATCAGGCGGCCGATGCCGAAGGTGATGGCTGACGCCGCAATGCCGAAGGTGAGCATGCGCATGCCCGAGAAGAGGACACCCCGGCCCGTGTAGAGGGTGATGGCCGCGCCGACGAGGAAGAGGCCCGCGGCGCTTGCCACCGCGCTGGCGGCCACGCCGACCGCCCCGGAAAAGATGAGCCAGGGCAGCACGGGGATGATGGCGCCGAAACTAAAGGTAAGGAACGAGGTGATGGCGGCGACCCAGGGGTTGCCGGCTTCGTCATCGGACATGCCGAGCTCTTCGCGGGCGAGGGTATCGAGGGCAGTGCGGGGGTTGGCGAGAATCCGCTCGGCCGCGGCGCGGGCGTCCTCTTCGTTGAGGCCCTTGGCCATGTAGATCAGGGTGAGTTCTTCGAGCTCCTCATCGGGCATGAGGGCGAGCTCTTCTTGTTCGACCTCGAGCTGGCGCTGGAAGGCTTCCGCCGAGCTGCGTACGGAGATCCATTCGCCGAGGGCCATGCTGAGGGAGCCAGCGAGGAGCCCGGCGACACCGGCGAGGAGGACGACGTCGCGGCCGGGGTCGGCGCCGGCGACACCCATGACGAGGGAGAGGTTCGAGACCAGGCCATCGTTGGCGCCGAGCACAGCAGCGCGGAGGGCGTTGCCCGTTCCGGCCCGGTGGCGGCCCTCGGCGCGGGCGATATCGACCTCCACGTGCTTGCCGCGCGTGGAGCGGGCGATTTCGCGGAAGAGGCGCGCGTGGGAGCGCTCATCGGCGGGGAGGTTCGCTGCGATGGCCTCGGGCTGGTCGTCGTACATGGTGGTGGCCGCCATCTCCATGCGAGTGATGATGGGGCTGACTGAGGCGGTGCCGAAGCGGCGGGCGAGCCAGCCAAGGAAGCGGACGCGGAGGGACGGGCGGTACTCGGGGACGGGGACGCCGGCCTCGCGCAGCTTCTGCTCCCAGAGGGCGCGATGACGGTCTTCGCTGCGGGCGAGACGTTCGTAGACTTGCCGCAGGTTGGGGTCTTTTTCGGCTTCGGCGAGGAGGCGGTAGAGAGCGGCTCCATCGACTTCATCGCGAAGGTTGCGGCGGTAGCGTTGGATATCGGCGGGGGAGGCGCTCATATGGAATCAGTCTAAAGCTGGAACAACACCATGTGCGCGTGGCGCGGCTGCGGGCGCGGGTTAGGCGGAGCGAATGGCAGCCGGGCGCGCGGCCGTTACGGTAGCATCGCTGCGGAGCCACCAGCCCCAGGCATCCGCGTCGCGGTCTTCGCCGTAGCTGAACCAGATGCCCGCGGCGCGCAGCTCCTCGATTTCGGATGCGAGGCCCATGTTCGGGTCGCGGACCCAGAGGTGTCCGCCCTCCGGCCGGCGGTCGACAATTGCAAACCGGCGCGCTCGCCAACCGTGGAGCCAGCGTTCAAGCGGCGCCGCGGGCGGCCGGGGAGGCGGGGCCGGGCTCGATTCAGCCCCTTGCGACGGTGCCGGGGTCGGAGGCAGGGTTGGCCGGGCGGATTCGACCGGGGGATGAAGTGGTCCGAGGATCGCTTCGATCAGGCGGTCCTCGACCGACTGGCTATCGGCGCCGGCTTCGGGCTGGACCCGGGGACGGGACGGGGCGGGGGACCGGGGCCCGGCGGGCGGGTGCCCGAACGGTGCCCCGGACGCGGCCCGCGGCGGGTCAGCGCGGATGCCGGGTGCCGGGGCGACGGGCACCTCGGGACCCTTAGGGGCCACCAGAGTCGCCGTTGACTGGCACGATCCGGCCTCGGGGCGGGGGCGAAGCGACTCGTTGCGACTCGAGCCGAACTGGTCGTCGACGAGCTCGCGGAGCCCGGGAGTGATGTGCTTCAGCGCTTTGTTCTCAATCTGTCGGATGCGTTCGCGGGTGACGCCGAAGACGATGCCGATCTCTTCGAGCGTGTGGGACCGGCCGGTGAAGCCGAAGCGGAGTTGGATGACCCGGCGGGCGCGCGATTCGAGGGTGCCGAGGACGCGGGCGATCGAGGCGGCGAAGTCCTCCGCCTCGACGATGGCGGCGGGATCCGGTGAATCCGGTGACGGGAGGAGGTCGCCGAGGACGCGTCCGTTGCGCCAGGGGCGGGGCCCTGTGGCGGCGGGGGAGATGGCGGTATCGAGCGGGATGCAGGGAAGGAGGGTGTGACAGAGCGGGGCAGGGAACGTGGCTGCGACAAACTCGACGTCTTCCTGGTAGCCCTTCGACATAGCCGTTGGGCGGGAGTCTACCGCCAGACAGGGGCACGGCGAGGGGTTCGCAGCAAAGACGACGAGAACTGTCGCGAAGGCGTTCCGGGGGAGTCAGGCCTTGCGGTTGTACGCGGCGGCCGCCGCTTCGACGCCGGCGGAGAGGATGGTTTCGATGGCGTCGGCGGCGCGCTCCACCGCCGCTTCGAGCCGAGCGCGGTCGTCGGGGTCGGGCGGGCTCAGCACCCACTCGGCGACGACGTCGGGGTCCCAGGTGGGCTCGCCGCCGAGGGTGGGGCGGCCGATGCCAATGCGGACGCGGATGAAGTCGAGGCCGGCGTGCCGGGCGATGCTCTTGAGGCCGTTGTGGCCGCCGTGTCCGCCTCCGGCACGGATGCGGAGGGCGCCCGCGGGGAGGTCGAGCTCGTCGTAGATGACGATGGTGTGGGGGAGATCGCAGCCGGTCCACTGGAGGGCCTGGGCGACGGCCCGGCCGCTCTCGTTCATGTAGGTTTTCGGTTTCACGAGGGCCACCCGCTGGCCCTGGAGGGTCCCGACGCCGATGTGCATCAGGCTGCCCACGGCCTTCGGCTGCGTGCCAGCGCGGCGCGCAAGGGCGTTGACGACCCAGAAGCCCACGTTATGACGGGTGCGGGCGTAGGCTTCCCCGGGATTGCCGAGCCCGACGATGAGCCAATCGGCAGCGAAGCGGGGCCCGAGCGCGGATTCGCGGCGGCGGAAGGGCATGGGGCGAGTGTGGCACGGCACGGGCGCTGGACCAACCTGCGGCGGCCGGTCGCGTAGAATCCGGGGGATGCCGTTGCTGGAGTGGGTTTTCGACCTCGCGTATGGCGGGCTGTATGGCGTGCTGGTGACGGTTGTGGTGCTGGCAGCGGCGATTCCCTATGCGGCCTGGCAGGGCATCCGGCGCCTTGCCCGGGCGATTGGAGGCAGGCGAAATGGCAACGCGAGCGCAGGTGGATGAGCTGCTGGCGAAGATGGCGGAGGAGCGCGCGCAGCTCATCCGGGTGGCGGAATCGCTGAGCCCGGAGGATGCCCTGCGGGTGCCGGTGGATGCGACCGGGGAGGAGCAGTGGACTGCGCTCGAGCAGCTGGCGCACCTCTGCGAGATGGAGCGCACGTACGACGCCTGGGTGCGGGCGGCGTTGCGCGAGGAGAACCCGGACCTTTCGAAGGTGCCGTGGCAGACGGTTCCGATCCCGGTGGAGGATGCGAACCGCTACCGCGTGGCCGACCTGCTGCACCAGCTCGAGCTGGAACGGCGGTACACGCTGGGGCTGATCGATGGGATGCGGCTCGAGGACTTCGACCGGGTGGCGACCAGCCCGATGTTCGGGACGCTGACGGTGCTGCAGTGGCTGCGTTCGTTTTACCGGCACGACCGGCAGCACACGGCGCAGATCCAGGGTCGGCAGAGCGACTACCGGCCGCAGTTCCTTGGCCAGGAGCCAAACCAGCGCAGGATGCGGCTCGAACTGGTGGCGCGGCGACAGGCGGGCGGGTCCTGACCGGTCAGGCGGTTTCGCGCCAGCGTTCGGCGCCGGGCGGGAGCGGGGCGAGCTCGACCGGGACGATGCCGCGGCGGCCGCAGCGGGCGCATTCGCGGATGCGGATGGCGCGAGCGCGGACATCGACCAGGTACCGCCATTCGTGCTGGCAGGTTATGTGCGAATGTTCCATGGCTTGAAGCTACGCCCGCGAGATGAACAGGACGTTTCCGATGGGCGCCAATTTCAGGGTGCGGTGGGCGGTGCCGGCTGGCGTGCCCGGATTGCCCGGCAGCTGAAGGCGGCCCTATAGTACCGGGCAGCCCCATGCTGATTGACATCCACAGCCACACGTGGCCCCGCTCCCACGACAGCGTTCTGAACCCGGATGACCTGATCGTCCGCGCCAAGGCGGCCGGGCTCGATGCCATCGTCTTTACCGAGCACGACACGGTCTGGGATTACAAGGCGATCGAGGAGCTGCGGGCGAAGCACAACTTCCTGGTGCTGGCCGGTGTTGAGATTTCGACCGACGACGGGCACATCCTGGCCTTTGGGATCGATAAGTACGTCTTCGGGATGCACCGCTCCCGGGAGCTGGCGAGCTATGTCGAGAAGGTGGGCGGCGCACTCGTAGCGGCGCACCCGTACCGGCGGCAGATGCCGTGGTTTTCGCGGAACGACGACGAGTACCGGGCAGCGCTGGAGAAGGCGGCCCGGAACCCTGCCTACCAGTACGTGCAGGGGCTCGAAGAGATCAACGGGCGGGGCTCCGACAAGGAGAACGAGTTTTCGCGGCGCCTGTGCGAGCTGATGAGTCTGCCGGGCACGGGCGGGACGGATTCGCACGCGATTTCTGACATTGGCAAGTGCGCGACGTATTTCGAGCGGGAGATCCGGGACGAGCGGGAGCTCATCGAGGAGATCAAAGCGGGGCGGTTCTACGCGGTGGACCTGCGCTCGGGGAAGCCGGTGGCCGTCCGCGACGCGGTGCGCTAGCAGGCGTTCTGCTGAACGTCATACCGCGGATGCCGACTGAACCGCTGTTCTTCACAGAGCGGGGGGCCGATAGTAGTATGCGGTTGCCCCACGTGGCGCGAACGCAGCATCCCGACGGGAGAGGAGCCCAGCCGAATGACCTATGTAATCACCGACCCGTGCATCGATGTCCAGGACCAGGCGTGCGTCGAGGTCTGCCCGGTTGACTGCATCCACTTCGACGAAGGCGAAGACCGGATGCTGTACATCAACCCGGACGAGTGCATCGACTGCGGCGCCTGCGAGCCGGCGTGCCCGGTTTCGGCCATCTTCGCCGAAGATGACGTCCCGTCGGACAAGGCGGCTTTCAAGGAGATCAACGCGCTGTGGTACAGCGACAAGGCCGCTGCGCGCGCGAAGGTGGCTGAGCTGAAGCCGGCCTGAGGTTTTGGACGAACCACGGTATACTCGATGACGGGCCGCCCGCCCTGGGGCGGCCCGTTTGCTGCGCGGCTTGACCCTGCGACGGTCTGCTTTAGATTGGAAATGTTGCGCCACGTATCGAGCGTGGCCGAGGGGTAGTGATCATGGCTGAACGCGTGACGATTGAGGCGGCACCGCGCGAGGTGCTCGGCAAGAAGGTGAAGCAGCTGCGGCGGCAGGGGCGGCTCCCGGCCAACGTGTACGGGAAGGGGCTGGAATCGCGAGCGATCGACATCGACGCGCGGGAGTTTTCCCGGACGGTGAAGCAGGCTGGCCTGCGGGCGATGATCGAGCTGCGCGTGGCGGGCGAGGCCGACCCGCGCTACGTGATCCTGCGCGGGATTTCGCGCGCGCACGGCACGGGCGACCCGATCCACGTGGACTTCTTCCAGGTGGACCCCGAACGGCCCATCACGGCGAACGTGCCGCTGCGGCTGGTGGGCGAGGCGCCGGCGGTGCGGGACCTGGCGGGCACGCTGCTGCCGGGGCTGGAGATCGTCTCGGTGCGCTGCCGGCCGCTGGATATCCCGGACACGATCCCGGTGGACCTCGCGCCGCTGAAGGATTTCAGCTCGGTGCTGACGGTTGGCGACATCGCCCCGCCGCCGGGGGTGGAGATTCTGACCGACCCCTCCATCGTGGTGGCCACGGTGAACCCGCCGCGCATCCGCGGCGGCCGCGGCGGCTAACGCTCTCCGCTGCATGACGGACCGCAGCTACCCGGCGGACCAGGCGGAGGCGGGGCTTCGGCTCTTCCTGAGCTGGTTCGGGCCGTACTATGCCCGCAGCACGCAGGTCGAAGAGGCCAGCTCCGACGGGACGCTGCTCGCGGCGCGGGTGACGGTGGGTCGGCGCTGGACACTGCGCGTGGCGGTGGCGAATGCGTTCGCACCGGACGCCACGGTGGCCTGGGAGGCGATGCGGGCGGCGGTCGAGCGAAGGCTGGACCTGGACGGGAAGGCGGTGGCGGTCTGGGTGCCGCGGGGCGCGATGCTCCCGACGGAGGAGCCCGGGCTTTCGCAGCTGGTGACCGCGCTAGACGGCGCCCGGAAGCTGGAGGATGGCCGGCTGGAGTTCTGCCGGCCGGTGACGCTGTACCTGCGGCGGGTGGGCACGACGGGCTCGGTGGTGACCGCGCTGGGCGGGCTGGCGAGCCACTGGGCGCGGTTCACGAACCGGGTCCCGGGGACGTTCCAGCTGAATTCGACCGAGCTGTTCCGGCTGCCCGCGAGCGAAGAGGCCCGGGAGGCGCTCTACGAGCGGCTGGTGCTGGCTTCGCAGCAGCCGGACGTGGACGAGGGGCTGGAAGTCCCGGCGGAGGATTGCTGGACGGCGAACGACCTCGGGAGCGGCGGGGCGTGCGTGCTGGGCACGCCAGCGCCGGAGAACGACACCTGGAGCGCTGCGCTGCGGCGGAATCTGCGGCGCCTGCTGCAGCGGGCCGGCGAAGCGCTCGAAGGCGAGGCGGATGCCCGGGCCCTGGTGGTCCTTGGACCCTCGACGTACGCCGAGGATGAGAAGCTCTCGTGGGCGCTGCGGGGGATGGACCCTGCGCTCTGGTCGGGTTACGACATCCTGGCGGTGATTGCGGACGGGGTCGTGAAACTGCTGCTGCAGCCGGGCCGGTCGGTGCTGCCGTGGGACGCGCCGCTGCGGTAGGGTAAGCGGCGGGCGGCCTTTCGCCCGGGGACGTGTGATGGCGAACGAACGGGTCGGGTTCATCGGACTCGGAATCATGGGCGGCCCGATGGCGGCCAATCTGCTCAGGGCGGGATTCCGGCTGACGGTCTGGAATCGAACGGCGGCGAAGATGGAGCGACTGGCGGAGCTGGGTGCGGCGACAGCGGGGTCGCCGGCGGAGGTGGCGGCAGCGTCGGATGTGGTGTTTACCTGTGTGACCGCCTCGCGGGATGTGGAGGCGGTGGTGCTGGGTCCCGGGGGCGTTGTCGAAGGGGCCCGGCCGGGGTCGCTGGTGATCGACTGTTCGACGATCGCGCCGGAGACGGCCCGGCGGCTGCATGCGCGGCTGCGGGAACTGGGCATCGGGATGCTGGATGCGCCGGTCTCCGGAGGGGACGTGGGCGCGAAGGCGGGCACCCTGGCGGTCATGGTCGGGGGCGAGGCGGCGGACTTCGACCGGGCGCTGCTGCTGCTGCAGGCGATTGGGAATCGGATCGTGCACGTGGGCCCGCCGGGGGCGGGGCAGGTGGTGAAGCTCTGCAACCAGGTAGCGGGCGGTCTCAACCTGCTGGCCATGGCGGAGGCGCTCAGCCTCTGCCGGCGCTCGGGCGTGGAGCCGGCGAAGATGCTGGAGGTGGTCTCGGCGGGTGCGGCGGGCTCGTGGATGCTCGAACACCTGGGGCCGCGGGCGGCGAAGCGGGATTTCGCCCCCGGGTTCATGGTGGACCTGATGCAGAAAGACCTACAGCTGGTGCTGGATGCTGCCCGGGCGACGGCGACGCCGCTGCCGGGTTCGGCGCTGGTTTCGCAGCTGTTCGCGGTGCTACAGGCACAGGGAAGGGGTCGCGAGGGCACGCAGGCGCTGGCCGATGTGCTGGCGATGCTGGCGGGCGACGGCAGTCAGGCGACGGAAGGGCCGTCGGAATCGGTGAGCTGACGCGGCAGGGCGACGACGGCCCCGCGCCCGTGGCGGCGAGCGAGCTGCTGGTCGGCGGCGGCGAACAGCTCGGCAGCGTCGCAATCAACACCGGTGGCGACGCCGAAGGTGAGGCTTACCGGCACGAGATCGGCCCATTCGTCGAGGTTGCGGCGCTCGGCTTCCTGGGCGATTCGCCGGGCGATGAGTCGTCCGAGGGAGAGGTCGGCATCGGCGAGGATGATGCCGAAATCGTCACCGCCAATGCGGGCAGCGAAATCGTCGCCCCGGACCGAGTGCGCGATCACGGCAGCGGCGCGGCGAATCATGTCGTCGCCGACATCGTGCCCGTGCACCTCGTTGACGATGCGGGTCCCGGAGAGGTCGGCAAGGATGAGGGTGACGGGGCGCCGCTGGCCGCGGCGAGAGGAGCAGGCGTCCCGAAGACGTTCGTCGAAGGCGTGGCGGTTGTGGAGTCCGGTGAGGTGGTCGGTACGGGCTTCGCGTTCGAGCCAGCGGACCATAGTGTCGCGGCGGCGTAGGGCGCGGTTTTCCTCGCAGGCGGCGATGATGCGGACGGCGAGCTGGGCTTCATCGAGCTGGCGTTTGGCGAGAAAGTCGTGGGCGCCGAGCTTGATGGCCGGCAGCGTCTCGATTTCGCTGGGGGCATCGACGAGAAGAACGACCGCCACATCGGGGCGCTTTTCGCGCAGGTAGCGGGCGAGCGGGGCCTGCGGGTCGGCCCAGGTGCGGGCCGCGACCAGGGCACAATCGAAGGAGCCGTCCTCGAGCAGGTGCTCTGCTTCTTCGGTGCTGCGGGCGGCGTGCGCAACGAACTGACCGCTCTGCTCGAGGAGTTCGCGGACGCGGCGGACGTCGTCGATGCTGTCATCGACGATGAGGACGCGAAGGGTGCGGCGCCTGGCTGCGGGCGCAGTTGGTTTGGCGATCATGCCGAGGTCCCTGCTCTGAGTATCGGCGGGGACTCGACAGAATGAAGGGGCGGCACGTGGCGGGCTAGAAATCCCTGCCCGGGATCTTGATGTCCTCCGCCGGTGGAGCCGGGTTGACGATGCCGGCCATCAGCTGGGTGGGGACCAGCATGCGGAGCTCGTCGAGGGTCCACTTGCCATGCTTGTAGATATTGCGGAATGGCGGGTAGAGGTCGGCGAGGAGGCCGATGTGGCCGCCGGCGACCTGGAAGATGCGCCCGTTGATATTCCACGCCTCGTCGAGCAGGAGGTAGATGGTCATGGGGGCGACCATATCGGGGGTGCGCATGGCGGCCGCTTCTTCGGCGGCGCGGTTGGCGGCCGCCTGGGGCGGGCCCCCGGCCGCGGCGATGCCGCGCTGGGCGCGGAGCTCGCGGGCCGACTGGGGGACGGTGGCGGTGAGGCGGGTGGCGGCGCCGGGAGCGATGCAGTTGACGGTGACGCCGTAACGGCCGAGGTCGCGGGCGGCGACGCGGGTGAGGCCGGCGACGCCGGCCTTGGCCGCGCCATAGTTGGCCTGGCCGGAGTTGCCCTGGAGGCCCGAGACCGAGCTGAAGTTGACGATGCGGCCGTAGCGCTGCTGGCGCATCAGCACCGAGGCGGGCTTGATGGTGGTGAAGTGCCCCTTTAGGTCGACGCGGATGACGTCGTCCCACTCCTCCTCGGTGAGGTTGAAGATCATGCGGTCGCGGAGGATGGCGGCGAGGTTGATCAGGCCATCGAGGCGGCCCCAGGTATCGAGGGCGGTGCGGATGACGCTTTCGCCGCCTTCCATGGTGGAGACATCGGCGAAGTTGGCGACGGCCTCGCCGCCCATCTTGCGAATCTCTTCGACGACCTGCGCGGCGGGGCCGTCATCGTGGCCGGAGCCGTCGGGGTTGACGCCAGGGTCGTTGACGACGACGCGCGCGCCTTCGGACGCGGCGAGGAGGGCGCATTCGCGGCCGATCCCGCGGCCGGCGCCGGTCATGGCGATTACTTTGCCTTCGAGGAGGTTACCCATCGTGTGACTCCAGGGGGTGGTGTTCGGCGCCGGGACGTGTGCGCGGGTTCGGGGCCAAATCAGGCCGTGATGACGACGGTGGCCGTGCCGGGGGTGGTCTTCTTGCCCTCGGGGTTCTCGGTCCAGATTTCGAGGTCGACGAGCTTTTCGCCGTTCTCCTCGTATTTCCGGGTGACGATGCCCTTGCAGACGATGTCCTGGTTGGGGAAGTCCATGCCGCGGTAGCTGCAGCCGAAGCGGCGGATCTTGCCGTTTCGGCCGAGCCAATCGTGCAGGAGCTGCCCGAGGAAGGCATGCTTGAGTGCGCCGTGGACGATGATGCCGGGGAGGCCGGTGCCGCGGGCAAAATCCTGGTCGTAGTGGATCTGGTAGAAGTCGCCGGATGCTGCGGCCCAGAGGACGAGCTGCTGGGTGCTGCAGTTCTTCTTGAGCTCGGGGATGGCCATGCCTTCGGTGATGTCGTTCCAGGTGACTGCCATGGCGGGGACCTCGCGCGGGGTTAGTAGCGGATGGCGGTGCCGGTCATGACGGCGACGACCTTGCCATCCTGGTTGCGGTAGACGGTCTTGGTGGTGGTGATGAGCATCTGGCCGATGGAGCCTTCGCGCTCTTCGTAGCTGGCGACGTGGGAGGTGGCGGTGAGGACATCGCCGGCGCAGACATCGTCGAAGTACTCGATTTCGGTGCCGCCGTTGAGGATGCGGTTGAGCGGGCGGCTGGGCTGTGGGCCGGGGGCGAAGCCGCGGCGACCGGCGGATGCCGGGTTGAAGATGGGCGTGCCGAGGTAGCCGGGCGGGGCGACGAGGCTACGGTAGCCGGCGGCCTTTGCGGCGGCCTCGTCGTAGAAGATAGGGTCGGTGTGGCCGACGGCGCGGGCGAACATGCGGATGGAGGTTTTATCGACCTCGAGGGTGTAGGGTTCGGACTCCTTGCCGATGTGGGCGCGCATCTCGTCGGTGATGAGGGATGCCTGGGCTTCTGCCATGCGGAAACTCCGGAGGTAGTTCGTGCGCCGGGAACGATACGCCAGCGGGCGGACGGCGTAAACGGGCATTCCGCAGTCGCGGCCGCGCGGCTAGAATCCGGCAATGGCGTTTCTTCAGTTTCCTGACGGTTTTCAATGGGGCGTCGCGACCGCGTCCTACCAGATCGAGGGCGCGGTGCAGGAGGATGACCGGGGCGTTTCGATCTGGGACACGTTCTGCCGGCAGCCGGGGCGGGTCCAGGACGGCGATACGGGGGATGTGGCCTGCGACCACTACCACCGCTGGCAGCAGGACCTCGACCTGATGGTCGAGCTGGGGATCCAGACCTACCGGTTCTCGATCGCCTGGCCGCGGATTTACCCCTTCGGCCGCGGGGCGGTGAACGAGAAGGGGCTGGCGTTCTACGACCGGCTGATCGACGGGCTGCTCGAGCGGGGCATCCAGCCGGCGGTGACGCTCTACCACTGGGACCTCCCGCAGGCGCTGCAGGACCTCGGCGGGTGGACGAACCGGGCCATCGTCGAGGCGTTCGCCGCCTACGCGAAGACGGTGTTCGATCGCTATGCGGACCGGGTGACGCGCTGGATCACGCTGAACGAACCGATCGTGTTCACCGAAATGGGCCACCGGACCGGCGTGATGGCGCCCGGGATTCGCGACCTTGAAGCGTACGGCAGGGCCGTGCACCACGCACTGCTGGCGCACGGCCGGGCGGTGCAGGTGTTCCGGGAAGGCGGCTACCGCGGGGAGATTGGCATCACCAACGCCAACACGAGCTACGAGCCCGCCGACGATTCGCCGGAGACCGCGGCGGCGGTGGAGCGGGCGCGCGATTTCAACACGCGGCTGTTCCACGGGCCGGTCTTCGGACGGGGGTACCCGGCTTCGGTGCTGAAGCACTTCGCGGAGCGGGGGGTGCCGTTCCCGATTCACCCCGGGGACATGGACGTGATCGCCACGCCGACGGACTTCCTCGGGGTGAACCTGTACTCCCGGGGGCTCATCCAGGCGGCGAACAACAGCCTCGGCTATGCCTACGCTCCGCCGCGGCTCCCGCTGCTGCCGATGGGCTACGAGGCGGCGCCGCATGCGCTGGGGGATTTCATCCGCTGGGTTTCGGGGGAGTACGGGCGCCCGAAGATTTATGTCACTGAGAACGGGGTGTGCGACAACACGGAACCGAACGCTGACGGGGTGGTGGATGACGCGGTGCGACAGGAGCTGCTGCGCGGATTCCTGGCTGGGCTGCACGCGGCGATGAGCGAGGGGTGCGACGTGCGCGCGTACTACCAGTGGTCGCTGATGGACAACTTCGAGTGGGCGTTCGGCTATTCGAAGCGGTTCGGCATCGTCTACACGGACTACGCGACGCAGCGGCGCACCCCGAAGAAGTCGGCGCTGATGTACCGCGAGATTATCCAGCGGAACGGGCTGGAGGCGCCGTAGGTGCGTCCCGCCGTGGCCGGCGGGGACGCACGAGCGAGCAGCAGCGGCTCCCGGTCAGGACTGCAGCAGCTGCTCGATGGCTTCGATCACCTCGGGGGAGTCGGGGGTGGTGCGGGGGCCGAAGCGCGCGACGACGTTGCCTTCGCGGTCGACCAGGTACTTCTGGAAGTTCCACTGGACCTCGCCGCCGATGGGCTCGGGCATGCTGGTGAGCTCGCGGTAGAGCGGGTGCATCGCTTCGCCCTTGACGCTGATCTTGGCGAAGAGGGGGAAGGTGACGTTGTAGTTCAGCTCGCAGAACCGGGCGATTTCCTCGTTCGTGCCGGGCTCCTGGCCCATGAAATCGTTGGCGGGGAAGGCGAGGATTTCGAACCCGCGGTCGTGGTAGCGGTCGTACAGCTCCTGGAGGGCGGCGTACTGCGGGGTAAGGCCGCACTTGCTGGCGACATTGACGAGCATGAGGACGTTGCCGCGGTAGCGCTCGAGGGGCTCCTCGGTGCCATCGATGCGCTGCATGGTGTGTTCCAAGACCATCGGGACCTCCGTGTAGCGTAGGGGCTGCCTCGATCGTAGCGGACCCGGCGCGGATGCGCGGAGGGGGTCAGGGCGCAACGGCGCGCCAGGAGACGATGCGCTCCGGGCGAAGCCGAATGAGCGGGCGGCTTTCGAGGTCCATAGTCCGGTACTGGTCGTAACGGTCGCGGAGGGCGGCGAGCGCTGCAGGCCAGGCCGCGCCTGCCGCGAGCACCTCAGCGCGGGCGTCGACCCGCACCCAGGCGAGGCGAGACCAGTCGGCATCGTAGCGGTCGACGAGGAGGGTGGCGCGGGGGTCGCGGGCGAGGTCGGCGAGGCGGGCAAGGCGAACGCTCGACTTGGGCTTTTCGTCGACGGCGATTGCCAGCGCGTCTTCGAGGAAGGCGAAGCAGACGGGAACCAGTCGGGGCCGGCCGGACGGGGCGATGGTGGCCAGCCGGGCGATGGGCTGTTCCTCGAGGAGGCGGCTCTCCCAGGGTTCGAAACGGGTGCGGGACATAGGGGAGCTCGGGCGCGGTGATGGGAAGCGGGGGTTCGGGTAGAGTGCGGGTATGGTGCGGCACGTGCTGGCAGCGGATTTCGGCGGCACACACCTGCGCGCGGCGATCGTGGACGATGCGGGCAGCGTCGTCTACCGGGCGGAACGCCCGACGCCGGGGACTGCCTCGCCGGCGGAGGCCGTCCAGGCGGTGGTGGAGCTGCTGGCGGGGACGGTGCGAGATTCCGGCGCGCGGCCGGCGGCGGCGTGCATCGCGACGGCCGGGCTGGTGAACGCGAGCGAGGGGAAGGTGGTGCTGGCGCCGAACATCCCGGGGTTCCGGAACCTGGTGCTGACCACCCCGGTAGCGGAGCGGCTGGGCATTCCCGCGTACATCGAGAACGACGCCTCGGCGGCGGCGCTGGGCGAGTTCCGGTTCGGCGCGGGAAGGGGAACGCGGCACCTGCTGCACGCGACGCTGGGGACGGGGATCGGCGGGGGTCTGGTGATTGGCGGGCGGCTCTA
>NZ_DAOUAO010000075.1:0-4262 GCF_034433535.1 Tepidiforma sp. | reverse complement strand
GCAGGGAAGGTGGGAGGTTGGAGGTGGGAGGTGGGAGATGGGAGATGGGAGCCGGGAGAAGGTGCGAGGTTGGAGGTGGAAGGTTGGAGGTGGGAGCGGGGAGCGGGTTCTGTCAACCCGGCGGTAAATTTGTGACGAAAAGCGCAAAGAGGTATTGACAGGGCGGGGCGGGCGCTGGTAGCTTCCGGCAGGTGAACGGCGTTCGCGCCGTTTGCGTGTGCGTTCGGTCCACAATGCACCACCTGCCTAGTGCGCCGGTTGGCGCAGCGGGGGAACCACTTTCCCGGGGCGAACGCGGCTGGCAGCGATGTCATCCGCCAGGGCGCCTTCCGCCCGAGCCCGTCAGCTAACCCCGTCGGCAGTCTGGAAGGCCTGGCGAGCAGGCAGCTCGTTTCGAGGTCTTTTTTTCTGTCCTCGAAGAGAACAGTTCGATACCGCAAACGTTAGAGGAGGGATTTGTTCATGCCAGCATTGCAGGCAGCACCGCCGAAGTCGTGCCCGAAGTGCCGGGGGTCGATGATCGTGGAGCGGGACTGGCACGGGACCTACGGGAGCTGCATCATGTGCGGCTACGTGCACGAGGTGCTGACGAGCCCGCCGGTTGACCTGGCGGCGGAGGAGGCGGCCCTGCCGCAGCGTCAGCGGCGCCGGCAGCCGTCGCACGGGAAGCTGCGGCTCTGATTCGAGGCGAACGGGAACGGGTTCCCGGCGAAACCCCCGCGGCAGCGCGGGGGTTTCGCTTTTCGCGGGGGGTGCGGGGTCTTTACAATGCGCGCTTCGGAGGTGATGCAGAGCTATGCCGTACATTCGTCTTTCGATCATGAAGCCGCGCCGGGGCGAGGAGGCGCGAGTTGAGGAGCTGCTTCGGAAGCTTGATGCGGCGGTTTCGCAGCAGCCCGGGTGCCAGGTGACGTATGTGATGCGCCCGCACGATGAAAGCGGTGAGATTGCGCGGCTGGCGATTTATGACTCGGAGGACGCGGCCGAGCGGGCTGCGAACGACACGCGCATCATGGCGCTGCGCTCGGAGCTGCACCTGCTGGTGGAGCCGGGCCACGCTGAGCGGGCGTTCTTCACGATCTGAGGGGGCGGATGCCCGTGCTCCGCTGCGGCGGGCCGCGAAATTGGGCGGGGCGATTCCCTGATGACGGGGGAATCCCGGGGGAGGATCAGGGTTTTCGCCAATTCGCCGGGGCGAGGGCCGGCCTAGACTTCTCGGTGCTGACGGCGCTGATCCCGCGGGGGAGCCGCGCCGGGAGGCCGGGCCGCCAGGCGGCGGGACGGTCGAGTTTCACCAGAGGAGTGCTTGCGATGAATCAGCTTCGGCCTCAGCCTCGGAGTCTCCAGGGCCGGCCCGGTGGGGCCGGTCGCGGCAACACGCCGATTCGCATTCTGCTGGTCGATGACCACGCGGTGATTCGGCAGGCGTTGCGGATGCTGCTCGAGGCGCAGCCGGAGCTGGAGGTGGTGGGGGATGTGGAGAACGGCCGCGAGGCGGTGCAGGCGGTGGAGCGGCTGCAGCCGGATGTGGTGCTGATGGACGTGGTGATGCCGGGCCTGAACGGGCTGGAGGCGACACGGCAGATTCGGCGGACATCGCCGGGGACGCGGGTGGTGGTGCTGAGCGGCTTCGTCGATGAGGACCAGCTGCTCGATGCCATCCGCTCCGGGGCTTCGGGCTACATCATCAAGAAGTCGGATGTTTCGGAGCTGGTGCTGGCCATCCAGACGGTGCACCGGGGGAACAGCTACTTCTCGAGCGCGTTGAGCGAGGGCTTCGACCTGGCGGAGGTGCTGTACCAGGCGAAGCGTTCGGACCAGCGCAACGGGATGGAGACGCTGACGAGCCGGGAGCGCGAAGTGCTCCAGCTCATCGCCGAGGGATACACGAACCAGGGCATTGCGAACGAGCTGTACATCTCCGTGAAGACGGTGGAGGCGCACAAGGCGCACATCATGGCGAAGCTGCACGCGCGCAACCGGACCGACCTGATTCGCTATGCGATTCGCAAGGGGATCGTGCGCCTGGAGAGCGTGGACGAGGCGCAGGCGATGCTGGACGAGCGCGAGGCAGCCGCCGGGTAGGCGTGGGCTTCGGGAAGGCAAGGGGAAAGGGGCCCCGGGATGGGGCCCCTCGTGTTTTCGCTCTGACGCGAGCCGCCGGGCGTCGGGTTCAGCCCATGCCCGCGAGGCGCTTGCGCTTCTGGGCGACGTAATCGACGAGGATGTACTCGCCGAGCTTATCGGGGGTGGTGTAGAAGACGCGGCCCTTGTTGATCCGGGCGACCTGGTTGACGAACTCCTTCAGGTAGTAGTTACGGTCGAGCATGAAGGTGTTGATGGTGATGCGCTTCTGGGTGCAGCGCTTCACCTCCTTGAGGGTTTCGCGGATGGTGATCGGGCTGGGCGGGTAGGCGAAGTAGGAGCGCCCGCGTTCGAGGTGGGCGGTGGGTTCGCCGTCGGAGATCATGATGATCTGGCGGGTGCCCTGGGTGTGCTTGGCGAGGAGCCGCTGGGCGATCATGAGGGCGTGGTGCATGTTCGTGCCGAGGACGGATTCGTCCCAGCGGACGTAGGGGAGTTCATCGGCCTTGAGTTCGCGGGCGTAGGCGCTGAAGCCGATGATGTAGAGGCTATCGCGCTGGTACTGGGAGGAGATGAGGTTGTTGAGGGCCATGGCGACCTTCTTGGCGGCCTGGAATGAGCCGCGCAGGGCCATGGACCAGCTGAGGTCGAGCATGATGACGGTGGCGGTCTGCGTGAGGAGTTCGGTGCGGGCGACCTCGAAGTCATCGGGGCGAAGGCGGAGCGGCGTGCCGGGGCCCTCGCGGTACATCGAGTTCATCATGGTCTTTTGGATGTCGAGGTAGAACGGGTCGCCGAACTCGTACGGCTTGGTGGTGTCGGTGCGTTCGCCGCCGGTGCCGGTTTCGCGGACTTCGTGCTTGCCGAAGGAATCGGCTTTGAGCTGCTGGTAGATTTCGACGAGGGCGCGCTGGCCGATTTTGCGGGTGCCGCGGGGGGTGAGCTCCCACTGGTTGCCCTTCTTCCGGATGTAGCCGGCTTCCTCGAGGATTTCGAGGAACTGCTTGAGCTGCTCGAGGGTTTCGCGGGCTTCGGGGCCGAGGAGCTCTTCGAGTTTCTCGGCGTCGATGTCGTCGATATCGCCGCCGTACTGGGTGCGTTCGAGCTGGCGTTCGAGCTCGTCGATGGACTGCATCTGGTCCATGAGGCGCATGGCGGACTGGAGGTCGAGCTCTTCGTCGCCGCGGAAGGGGTACTGGTTGCGCAGGTCGCGCATGGGGTAGAGGTATTCGAGGTTCTGGGCGAGCTCGGAGAGGGCCTGCTGGAGTTCGGGGTCGCCGATCTTGTCGGAGAGGAGGTCCTGCAGCTGCTGGCGGAGGTCGCCGGGGAGGGAATCGAGGAGGGACTGCATCTGTCCCATCTGGTGCTGCATCTGCTGGATGAGTTCATCGAGCGATTGCGGCGGGTTATCGCCGAAGAGGTCGCCGTATTTCTGCATGAACTCATCGAAGTTGGGCTCCTTGCCGGCCATGCGGTCCTGGAGCATCTGGTTGAGGTCGCGCACCATGTCCTTCATGCGCTGGAGGTCTTCGGGGGACATGTTGGCGATCTGGTTGTAGAGGTCCTTGAAGAAGGTATCGAGCATGGCCTTCTTCAGGGATTCGAGGAGTTCGTTGAATTTCTGCTGGGCCTCTGGGTCCATGAACTCGTAGTTCTGGAGCTGGCGGACCTGGCCGGCGACGTCCTCGGGGAGGTTCTGGAGGAACTCCTTCTTCTTGCTGGCGATGTTGCGGAGCATCTCGGCGAATTCGCGGGGCGGCGTGGGAGCGGATTCGCCGGGCTGGCCGGGCTGCTGCTGGCCGCCTTGCTGCTGCTGCCCGGACGGCTGCTGCTGGCCTTGCTGGCCGGCCGGCGATTGCTGGGCTTGGGCGCCGGGCTGCTGCTGACCCTGGGGTGGTTGGTGGCCCTGCTGGCCTTCCTGCCCGGCGGTTTCGGCCTCCTGGAGGCGCCGGTCGAGGGTTGAGCGTTCGAGGTCGAGGATTTCGTCGAGCTGCCGCTTGAGGTCATCGAAGATGGAGGAGAGGTTGAAGCGGTCGAGCTGCTGGCGGCGCTGCTGGCGAAGCTGCTGGAGGAGGTCGCGGAGGCCCTGCATGCGCTGGCCCATGGGGTTGCGCATGCCGCGCTGCATGAGGTTGCGGAGGGCGTGCTGGAGGTCCCCGAAGTTCATGAGGTCGTCG
>NZ_DAOUAO010000074.1:0-2677 GCF_034433535.1 Tepidiforma sp. | reverse complement strand
GCGACCCCGAAGGCGACGCCCACGCCCACGAGCACGCCGACACCGACGGCGACTACCCCGGCCCCCGCGTCGCCATCGCCGTCGCCGGCATCACCAACCCCGACACCGACGGCGACGCCGACCAGCGCGCCGGCGATCTCACCGGTGGGTACTGCCCCGATTGGCGGGGGCGGCGGCGGAAGCGGCGGCAAGGCGTTCATCCAGGTGCACAAGTTCGTGCCCAACGACAAAGGGAAGTGGCTGCCCGCAGCGCCTCCCGGGGAGTGGGTGTTCCTGCTGGCGGACGCGAACAACACGGGTCTGCAGAAATTCGTGGACGGCGAGCTGGTGGAGGTCGCGCCCGGGGACTACCTGGTGACCGAGCTGGACCCGGCGACGGGCGGACCGAACCCGCTGCTGTTCGACCTGGTGGTCTCGCCTAAGGGTGCGAAGGAGTGCCCCGGGGACCCGAAGGGCGGGAACCTGGCTGCGAAGGTGAGCGTCGACGAATCGGCGGCGAAGGCGGGCGCGGTGACGCACCTCTGCGCCTACAACAAGGCGCCGGGGACGGGGCCGAAGGTGACCGTGACGAAGAGCTTCGTGGAGGAGAGGGACGGCGTCGTGGTATGGCGGATCGAGCCCTCCGCCGCGGCGGACCTGCTGGTGTGGGATGCGGCTGCCTCGAGCTGCGCGGAGTTCAACGGCGCGGCCTGCGGCGACCTTATCAATAGCGGGTACGGTAAGTTCTACGCGACGGCGCCGGGGCAGTACTTCCTGGTGGAGCAGAAGTTCGAGGGCACCGCGGAGAAGTGCGAGGTTTCCAACACTGTGGAGTGGGGGACCGACCCGAACGGGCCGCGGGAGTCGCTGACGGTGACGTACCGGTGCTCGGGTGCGCCGACGCTGGGCTGGGTGCTGTTCACAGCGCTCGGGCTGGTCGGGGTTGGTTCGGCCTGGTGGGTGAGCCGGAAGGTGCAGCCGTGATGATGCTCGCCTGGTATGTGGCGGCGCTCATCGCGTGGGGCGGCGCGGTGTGGTTCTTCTGGCGAGCGGGGGCGTGGCTGCTCTATTTCGTGCTCGGGGCGGCGGGGTTCGCGGTGCTGGCGGTGGTCGGGATGCGGGAACTCGTGCCGGGCGAGCTGGCGGTGCGGGTGGCGACGGCCCACGCCGTGCATGGGCTGTCCTGGCTGCTGGGTATCCGCACGGCCCTGTTCGACGACCGGGCGGGGGAGCTGCTGGTCATTGGGGTGCCGCACCACCAGGAGTGGACGCGCCTGTCCATCGGGATTGAGTGCTCGGGGCTGCTGGAGACGGCGGCGCTGATGGGCCTGGGGCTCTTCTACCCCGCCCTGCCGCCGGGGAGACGACTGCTGGTGCTCGCGGCAGCGCTGGCGATGACCTTCGCGGCGAACGTGGTGCGGATGCTGGTCATCGTCGGGGCGGTGGCCTATGCAGGGCAGGATGCGCTGGATGTGGCGCATGTGGTCTTCGGGCGGGCGGTGTTCTTCGTGCTGGCGATTGGGATCTACTGGTTCGCGATAACGCGGCCGACGCTGCGCGTGGTGTACGCCCGGCTGCGCGCACAGTGACGGGGAGGACAAACGATGACGACCGACTGGTGGCTGCCGGCGCTGGGCTTCTGGGGGGTGTGGCTGTTTGTTCCGATCCTGGTTGACGGCTACCAGGCGTTCCGCTACCTGGTGGCGACGCTCGTTGGACGGGCGAAACGGCTGCCGATCCGGCCGGTCTCGGAGGCGCCGCGGGGGCGCTGGCCGTTTGTGACGGTGATCGTGCCGGTGTACAACAGCGCGGGCAGCCTGCGGGAGTGCATCGATTCGATCCGGCGGCAGAGCTACCCGGCGGAGCTGCTCGAGGTGCTGGCGATTGATAACGGCAGCCGGGACACCTCGTTTGAGGTGTTCGCGGAGCTGCAGCAGGAGCCATGGGACGGGGCGCTGCACTGGCTTTCGACCTTCCACCAGGGGAAGCCGTGGGCGCTCAATGTCGGCATCCACCATGCGCGGGGGCAGTACATCATCAACCTCGATTCGGATGTGTGGCTGCACGAGGATGCAATCGCGAACATGGTGGCGGCGTTTGAGCACGACGCGGACCTGGTCGCGGCGACGGGGGCGGTGGAGATCCGACCGGATGCCGGCAGCCGGGGCTGGATGCGGTTGCTGCACGAGTGCGAGTTTCAGGAGTACTATTTCGCGTTCAACGTGGGGCGGCGGTTCGAGACGATGGCGAACCGGCTGTTCACGCTGGCGGGGGCGTTCAGCGCATTCCGGCGGGAGGCGCTGCTCTCTTCGCACCTGTACGACTCGAGCACGGTGGGCGAGGACACGTTCATGACGTTCGAGATGCAGGAGCGATTCCCGGGGAAGAAGGTGGGGGTGGTGACGAGCGCGGTCTGCTACACCGACCCGATCCCATCGCTGCGTGCCCTGTATGCGCAGCGGGTGCGCTGGCAGCGGGGCGAAATTGAGGTGATTGCGGCGCACCCGAAGCTGGCGAAGCGGGGGCTGCTCTACCGCGGGTTTGCGCCGGTGCGGACGCTGATGGTGGACCACACGCTGGCGTTCCCGCGGGTGGCATGGACGTTTTTGCTGCCGGGGCTGGTGTTCTTCGGGTATTCGTGGAGCACGATCGCGCTGGCTGGGGTGGCGCTCTACGGGGCGTACCTGGTGATCGAGGC
>NZ_DAOUAO010000073.1:0-20326 GCF_034433535.1 Tepidiforma sp. | reverse complement strand
AATGGTCATGCCTGGCGACAACATCACCATGACCGTCGAACTCATCCAGCCCGTCGCCATCGAAGACGGCCTCCGCTTCGCCATCCGCGAAGGCGGCCGCACCGTCGGCGCCGGCGTCGTCACCAAAATCCTCGCCTGAGTCGCCTTCGAGACCGGCAGGAGGGAGTAATCCATGGCCAGCAAGAAAGGTGACCGGATCGTTATCCACCTCCAGAGCACGGAGGGGCCGGTGTACCGCTACACGACGCAAAAGAATCGCCGCAACGACTCGGGCCGCCTGGAGCTGAAGAAGTACCACCCCGGCCTGCGCCGGCACGTGCTGTTCCGGGAGACGCGGTAAGCGCATGGCACGCACACCACGCCGACGCGCGGCGACCATCGCGCCTTCAGCGGCGAAGTCTGCAGAGGGGAGCCCCAGGGTTTCGCAGGGTCTGCCGCGCCCGGCGCCTGCCGGCGGTCCGATCGCGCGGCCCGAGGCGCCGCGGCGGAATCCGTTTGGCTTCCTGAAGCGGCTCGAACCGCGGTTCGTGGCAGATATCATCGCCGAGCTGCAGAAGGTGACCTGGCCCTCGTTCCAGGAGACACGCTACCTGACCATCGTGGTCGCCATAGTGGCGGTCCTCATGGGCCTGTTCCTCGGCACCGTGGACCTCGTGTTCGGGTGGATCATCGAGAGGCTGTTCTTTTAACCATGTCGAATGAACCGAAGGCACCGACAGCCCTTTCCGGGATCACGCCGGCTGCAAAGCCGAAGCGGCCATCGCGGCGGCGCAACGACGAGGAAGCCCTCGAGCAGGAGCAGCTGACCGACGAGGAGATCAATGCGCCCGGGCGGAAGTGGTATTTCGTCCACACGTACAGCGGCCACGAGAACAAGGTGAAGAACGCCATCAAGGCGACGGTCGCGCGGATGGACGCGAGCGACCGTATCTTCCATGTGGTGGTTCCGACTGAGGATGAGATAGAAATTCGCGACGGCCAGCGGCGGACAGTGAAGCGGAAGCTCTACCCCGGCTACGTGCTCGTCCAGACTATCGAGCTGAAGGAAGGCGACCCTGTTTCCGACGAGGTGTGGCACCTGATTCGCAACACGACTGGCGTGACGGGCTTCGTCAGCTCGGGCACGCGGCCGGTGCCGCTCTCGCAGGACGAGGTCAACCACATCCTGCGGGCGATGCGGATGGAGCAGCCGCGGGTGCGTGTCGGTTTCGTGCCGGGGCAGGCGGTTCGGATCGTGGATGGCCCGTTCGAGGACTTTGTCGGCACGGTGGACGAGATCAACACCGAGAAGGGCCGCGTGAAGGTGATCGTGAACATGTTCGGGCGCGAGACGCCGGTCGAGCTGGACTTCCTCCAGGTGGAGAAGATTTAGCGAACCCCGCCGGCCGGGCTCCAGGGCTGGTCCAGCAGCACCCCTTGGAACAACCAACGCGATACGGCCCCGGTCCTTTCAGAGGACCGGGGCCGCTTCTTTTGCGTGGTGCCCGGGGGTGTGCGCCCCGGTTGGGGTGCGCCAGGCCGCGCTGGGTTTCAGAAACCGGCGCGGCCGCCGCGGCCCCGGAGGCGCGGGTCGAGGACGTCGCGGAGGGCATCGCCGGCGAGGTTGAAGCCGAGGACGACCATGGTGAGGGCCATGCCAACGATGAACGCCATCCACGGGTCGGAGGGGCCGTTGCGGCGGCCCTCTTCGACCATCTTGCCCCAGGAGACGCGGGTCGGGTCGCCGAGGCCAAGGAAGGCGAGGGTGGCTTCGACGAGGATGTAGATGCCGATGGAGCTGGTGAAGGTGACGATGATGGGGGCCGTGATATTCGGGAAGATGTGGCGGGCCATGATGCGGAGGTCGCTGGCGCCGATGGTGCGGGCGGCGAGGACGTAGACCTCTTCGCGCACGGCCAGGACGGCGCTCCGCACGACGCGGGCCGCGCTGGCGGTGCCTAAGATGCCGAGCGCGATGGTGTTGACCGTGAGGGTCGGGTTTGCCACCACCTGGCCGAAGAGCAGGAGCAGCACGAGCGGCGGGAAGGCCTGGAGGGTATCAACGATGCGCTGGATGAAGAAATCGATAAAGCCGCCGAAGTAGGCGCTGGCGAGGCCGACGATGGTGCCGCTGATGGTCGCGATGAGGGCTGCGCCGAGGCCGACGTAGAGGGCGGTCCGGGAGCCGTGGATGATGCGGGAGTAGAGGTCGCGGCCGAGGCCATCCGTGCCGAGCCAGTTGGTGGCCGTGGGGCCGCCGAACTTGATCGGGATGTCGTTCTTCTCGAACTTCTCGGGCGGGTAGAGGAGGCGAATGGACGGGTCCTCGAGGGCCTTTTCTGCCAGCTCGGGGTCGTAGGCCGGGTTCGTGGCTTTAAAGATCTGCTCCGGGTCGTAGCGGTCGATCGCCTCGGCGAAGATGGCCGCGAAGACGCAGAGCGCGATGATGACCACGCCGAAGCCGCCGAGAGGCTTATTGCGGAAGAAGCGGCCGGTGTGCACGAGCGCCCGGATGTAGATGGGGCGGTCGCTGAGGCTCCGCGGGATCCCGAAGGTCCCGGGTCGTTCCATGACTGCCTGGTCTTGCGCCATCGGAGCCCCTCCTCAGGAGTAGCGAATGCGCGGATCGAGCACGCCGTAGAGCAGGTCGATCGCGAGGTTGACGAAAACGACGAAGGTGGCGATGACGAGGACGAACGCCTGCACCACGGGGACATCGCGGGCGACGATCGCCGCGAGGATGCGCCGGCCGACACCCGGGATGCCGAAGATGTTTTCGAAGACGACGTTGCCGGAGAGGAGCCCGGCGAGGGTGAGGCCGAGGACGGTGACCACCGGCACCAGTGCGTTTTTCAGGGCGTGGCGGATGATGATGACCCGTTCGCGCATGCCTTTCGCCCAGGCCGTTCGGATGTAGTCCTGGCGAAGCACTTCGAGCATCTGCGAGCGGAGGAGGCGCATGACGCCGGCGCCGGAGGCGAGCCCGCCGACCACCGCGGGGATGATGAAGAGACGAAGGCTGGCGCCCGGGTCTTCCCAGAGCAGCGGTGAGGTGCTGATCGGGACCTCCCAGAGCCCCCAGCGGACCACGTAGAGGACCGCCATCGTCGCGAGCCAGAAGTTGGGCATCGCCAGCACGAGGATGGCGAAGACCCTGAGGACGTAGTCGATGATGGTGTCCTGCCGGATGGCAGAGATGATGCCAATCGGCACTGAGGTGACGATGCCGATGATGAGCGACATGAGGGCGAGCTGGATGGAGTAAGGCAGCCCTTCCTTCATGCCTTCGAGGGCGGATTCCCGGGTTTGATAGGAGATTCCGAAGTCGCCCCGGAGGAGGTTGGCGAGGTAGACGAAATAGCGCTGAACGATCGGCTTATCGAGCCCGAGGTCCTTGCGGACGGCCTGGATCTGGGCTTCGCGGGCCGCCGGGTCGGTCGACGTTGGGTCCTGGGCGGCGATGCGCTGCGCGACGAAGTCGCCGGGGAGCACGCTGGTGGCGAAGAAGACCAGCGTGGCCACGAGCCAGATGACCGGGATGTTCACCACTACCCGGCGCAAGATGTAGGTCCTCACGGGTGCTGTCCCCCTCTCTCCCGAATACTGCACTGCGGGCCGAGCGCGAATTCTAGCGCGTCTCGGCCCGCAGCGATCAATGACGCTGGTTAGGCGGGGCGGCCCTGCCAGGTGGGGTCAGTCTGGTCGAACCACCACTGGGTGCCGTACTGGTGCTGCTGGACGAAGGCGACAGCCTCCGGGTACTTGAGGTAGTTCCAGCGGAGCGAGGAGTTGACGGCGACCATGTTGTAGGGGATGCCGGCGCCGTAGTTCTTGATCAGCTCGCGCATGACCTCTTTGGAGAGCTCCTGGCGCTTCGCGATGTCGAACTCCTCCACGGCCTGGGCGGTGAGCTGGTCGACCTTATCGATCTTGACGCCGAACTGCTGGAACTGCGGCTGGGTGGAGTTGTACTGGAGGAAGTTCAGGAGGGTCGGCTCGGGGTCGGAGACCTCGGTGATCCATCCGTACCAGATGTTATTCTTCCCGTTGCCGTATTCCTGCTTGACGATCTTGCCGGTGATGGTGGCGTAGGGCTCGATCTTGGCGGTGAACTTGTTGCCGAGGACGCGGCTCAGCTGGTTGGTGATGAGGGCGGCGCCGCCGGAGTAGAGGCCCTCCCAGATGTCGGGGATGTCGACGATGATTTCGCCGAGGGCGGGGCCGCCGCCGGCTTCCCACATCTTCTTCGCCTCGGCCTCTTCGAGGGCGCGATCTTCGAGGTAGCCGGGGAAGGTGATGAGTTCGCGCTCGGTGATCGAGAAGGCCGCCTGGGTGGGCGGGACGTTGCCGGAGAGCACGCCCTTGCCCTGGAGCAGGGACTGGATGAGGGCGCGGCGGTCGAGCGCGCGGAAGATGGCGCCGATCAGGTTGGGGTTGTTCCAGGGCGCAGCGCCGCCGTAGTACGTGCCGGCCTGCGGGTTGCCGCTGAAGATCTTGACCTCGTGAATCTTGCCTTCGTACCGCTTGAGGAGGTCCTGGATCACCTGGTTCTGGGTGGGAATGAAGGCATCAATCTGCTTCTGTTCGAAGGCGACCTGCTGGGCGGACTGGTCGGTGAAGAGGGGCAGCCACTTCACGCCGTCCCAGTTGACCTGGGTGTGGAACTTTTCGTGGCGGACCCACTCGGAGTTGCCCTCGGCCGACCACTTCGTGAGAACGAAGGCGCCCGTACCGATGACGAGGTCGGCCTTCATGTTGGCGTAGTCCTTCTCGAAGGCCTGGACCGCTTCAGGCGCCTGGACCTTGGAGTAGGAGCCGGCGAGGGTGGTCAGGAAGAAGGGGTCGGGCTTGGAGAAGGTGACGCGGACGGTGCGGGGATCGACGACTTCGACCCTATCGACGTTCTGGTAGGCCGACTTGCGGTAGAAGTTGGGGTCCTCGGTGCCGTCCAGGAGTTTGGCGTTCTTGTTGCGGTTGATGAAGAAGGCGACGTCTTCGGCGGTGGCCTGGCGGCCATTCACCGGGGGCTTGTTGTGCCAGTAGACGTTAGGGCGGATGGTGAAGACGAGGGTTTGCTTATCGGGCTGTTCCCATTTTTCGGCGATGCCGCCTTCGAGCTCGGCCTTGCTGAAGCTCTTCCACTGGGTGACGCCGAGGTTCGTCATGCCCATGAGCCACGCGACCGGCGAGAAGCGGGAGCGGTCGACGTCGAAGGTGTCCCAGGTGTTGTTGGCGGAGACGAAGCGTGCGGTGCCGCCCTTTTGCGGCGCCTGGGAGGCCTGGGTAGGGCTGGCGGCCGGGGAAGCGGAGCCCGAGGGAGTGCTGCCGCTGGCGGGGCCGCTGTCGTCATCGTCGTCGCCGCATCCCACGAGGCCGAGCGCGGCGGTGCCGAGGCCGGCAACCGCGGCGCCTCCCAGGACGCGGCGGCGCGTTATGCCCTGCCGGGCGAGTTTCCTTTTCCAGTAGTTCTCGGACATGAAGAATCCCCCTTGCTGTGCTGCGCCCTGCGTCTATGGGTTCGATTGAGTGCAGGACGATCCGCGGAGTATACGCGCGGCGGCCGTTCGGGGAAGCTTTCTTTCCGGTAAATCGCGGTTTACCTGCGGCGAAAGGTTCGTCCAGGGCTTTGGATCGGCCCGGAGCCGGGGCCGATTCGTTGCCCGGATGGACCTGCCGGGCGAAAATGATGTCTTGGCCTGCCCACGCGCAGGACCCCGTGGAGGCGCGCGCCCGCGCGCCGCTTGCACACAAGGAGCATTGCATTGGCAAAGAAAGTGCGGGCAGTGGTGACACTGCAACTGCCAGCCGGGAAAGCGAACCCGGCCCCGCCGGTTGGCCCTGCCCTGGGCCAGCACGGCGTGAACATCATGGAGTTCTGCAAGGAGTACAACGCCCGGACGCAGGACAAGATTGGGCTGATCATCCCGGCCCAGCTGACCATCTACGAGGACCGCTCGTTCACGTTCGTCCTCAAGACGCCGCCGGCGGCTGACATGCTCCGCCGGGCGGCGGGCATCGAAAAGGGGAGCGGCAACCCCCGCCTGAACAAGGTCGGCAAGGTGACGATGGACGATATCCGCAAGATTGCGGAGACGAAGCTGCCGGACCTCAACGCGAACACCGTCGAGGACGCGATGAAGATCATCGAGGGGACGGCGCGCAGCATGGGTATCGAGGTGGTTGGATAATGCCGCAGCGAGGAAAGCGTTACCGGGAAGCGGCGGCGAAGGTCGACCGTTCGAAGTTCTACGGGGTGGATGAAGCGATCCGCCTGGCGAAGGAGATCCACCCGGCGAAGTTCGACGAGACCGTCGAGCTGCACATCAAGACGGGCCTCGACCCGCGCCACGCGGAGCAGCAGATTCGCGGCTCGACGGTGCTGCCCCACGGGCTGGGCCGGGTCCTGCGCGTGCTGGTCTTCGCCGAGGGCGATGCGGCGGCGGCCGCACGCGAGGCAGGGGCGGATTATGTCGGATCGGATGACCTGATCAAGCAGATCGAGGGCGGAATGCTCGATTTCGACGTGGCCATCGCCACTCGGGAGATGATGGGGAAGGTCGGCCGCCTCGGCCGCATCCTCGGCCCGCGCGGCCTGATGCCGAACCCGCGCTCCGGGACGGTCGTCGGCGCCGAAGACGTGGCGAAGAGCGTGCAGGAGGCCAAGCAGGGCCGGGTCGAATTCCGGCTGGACCGCCTGGCGAACATCCATGTGCCGCTCGGCAAGGTGAGCTTCGAGGACCAGAAGCTGAAGGAGAACATGGCTGCCCTGATCGAGGCGGTGAACGCCGCCCGGCCGAAGGAGGCGAGGGGCCAGTACATCCGCAGCGCGACGCTGACCACCACGATGGGCCCGGGCATTCACCTGGACCTTGCCCAGACGCTGGCGCTGAAGCTCACGTAGCGAACTGCGGTCCGGAAGGCGCAGCGAACAACCAAGAACGCCCCGGTCGAATTGACCGGGGCGTTGGCTTTCTCGGGCGTGGCGAATCGAGAACGCCGGGGCGAGTCAGTGAGCCGGGGCGTGGTGGCTGTCGCGGCCGCCGTGCCCGTCGTGGCTGTCGTCCTCGGCGGGGAGGTCGCGCGAGCGCATGATGGAGATGGGCGCGACCCACGAGGGATTCTCGGGGAAGCCGCCAACCTGCCGCTTGAGCAGGTAGAGGATGCCGAGGACGAGGCAGAAGACGCCGGCGGCGAGGAGCGACCAGGTCACGGCGGGCAGCACGTCGGTCGCGGCCTGCACGAGGCCCTCGGCGGTGCCGTGGCCGTCGTCGGCGGAAGCGGTGCCAGCCGACCCAAGGGCCGCAGCCGGGCTGAGCAGTACGGCGAGGCGGAGGAGTCGCGTCTTCATCAGCGTGGAGTGTAGCAGCGGGAGCGCTGCAGGCCAGCGCGGGGCAACAAATTAGGGCCGGTGGATGTGTGGAGCGGACACGACATCCAGCGCGGCCCACTCAGTTTTTAGCATGGACTCAGGCCGCATGCAACTGATTCCGCGAAAATTTTCGATGGAGGGGGTCCGTCCGGTGCCGCGCGGCACGGACGAATGGACGGTGGCGCCGTTCGACGGCCATGTGAGGATGCGCGCGAAGTATCGCGGAGGTGCAGGCGATGAAGGCCCTGGTCCCACTGGATGGGAGCGACACGGCGATGGCGATCCTCCCGGCGGTGCGCCGGCTGGTGGAGATGGCCCCGGGAATTGAAGTGTACCTGCTGACGGTGCTCGACCCGCAGGCGGTGCGCGGGAGAGCAGAGCAACCGCCATCGGAGCCGCTGGGCGCGGCCATCGGGACGACGACCATCAGGATTCCCGCGCCCCGGCTGATAGAGAGCCATGGCGAGGCGGTCGCGCGCAAGTCGACCGAGTGGCGGGAGCGGCTGGAGGACCTCGGCAGGCGCGAGCTGCCGGGTGCTGACGTGCGCGTCTGCGTCGAATGGTCGCACCACACGGCGAAGGCGATCGTCGAGGTGGCCAACGAGCTGGATGTGGACCTGATTGCGATGGCGACCCATGGGAGGTCGGGGCTTTCGCACCTGCTGGCAGGGAGCGTGGCGGAGGCAGTCATCCGGGAGTGCGGGCGGCCCGTGCTGGTGGTGCGGGCGAAGTAAGGTCAGAGGGCGCGGATGCCGGCGGTCACCACGGCCGCCGCGATGACGGCTGCCACCAGGGGAACGCGGGCTGCCAGCAACGCCGCAGCCGCAGCCACGCCTGCGGCACGGGCATCAAGGGCGAGTCGGCCGGCATCGGCGAAGGTAGCGGTGACCACGAGGGCAGCGAGCAGCGCCGAACCCAGCCCGTCGAGCAGGCGCTGCGTTCGTTCCGCCGGCTGCCGGGCCCCGAAGAGCAGGGGGCCCGCGCCGCGGATGGCGGTCGTGCCCAGCCCAACGAACACGGCGGCGAGCCACGCCGCACTCACCGGCTTCGAACCCCGGCAACGGCGGCGAGGGCAGCCAGGACGATCGGCAGTCCCGGCGGCAGCAGCGGCGTGAGCGCGACCGCGACCACCGCCCCGAGCAGCGCGGCCCTGCGGGCAGGGGCGGAGGCGAGCCGCGGGACCAAGAGGCCCAGGAAGAGGGCAGGAAAAGCGGCATCTAGCCCCAGGGCAGCGGGGTCGGCGACGGCCGAACCGGCCACGGCGCCAGCGAGCGTGCCCAGCACCCAGCCGGCGTAGAGGGTGAGCCCGGCACCCGCCAGTCGACGGAAGTCGGTTCGCCCGCCGGGGAGGGTGGCCAGCGCCCACGACTCATCGACCACGAGCTGGGCGGCAAGCAGGCGCTGGAGGGGCGAGCCCGAGATGGCCGGCGCGACCGCGATGCCAAGCGGCCCGTAGCGGGCATTGAGGAGCAGCGCGGCAGTCACGGCGGCAGCGAGGCTCCCGCCATCCGCGAGGACGCTCGCAGCTGCGAACTGGGCCGAGCCGGCGAACGTGGTCGCGGACATGACCACCGCGGCGAGGGGTTCGAAACCGGCCGAGCGGGCGAGCACACCGAAGGAGGCGCCGAAAATCGCGACCACGAGGGCGATGGGGAGTGCTGCACGGGCGCCGGCGCGCAGCGACGAGGGCCTGGGGGACGATGCGACGTGCACGATTGGGCCAGCAAACCAGAGTCCGGCGAGTTTGGCCAGCCCGCGCCGGTCAGGCGACCATGATCGCACGTTCACGGTCGAAGGCACGGACAACGGCGCGCCAGAGGAGGCCATCGATGACGCCGACCCCGGCGAGGAAGGCGAGCCAGGCGAGGGGCGTTGGCTCGATCGTCCGGGTAACGATGAGCAGTACGGGAAGCATCGCGGGGAGGAGGACGAGGCCGGAGAGGTGCTCGGCGACGCGGACGTCGCGGGCGCGGGAGGAAAAGAAGATGCCAGCGAGCGTGGAGAAGAGCGCCAGCGCGGGAGCAGTCAGCAGGAGCCCGAAGGGCCAGGTCCAGTCCAGCGCGGGGGTGCGGACCGGCTCGCGGACCGCCGCCAGCACAACCAGCATGTACGCCGCGAAGATGCCGAATGACGCGAGCAGCGATGGGGCGAGGATGGCTGCGACCTTGCCCAGGAGGAGCTGGCGGTCGCTCATCGGCAGGGTGAGGAGCGGCTCGAGGGTGCCCTGGTCGCGCTCGCCCACCAGGGCGTAGGCGGCCATGGTGGCCGGCATGATGACCGGGGTGAGGAAGAAGCAGAACATCGCCTGGCCGACGGCGAAGTCGGGGCCGCCGATGGCCCGGTCGGCATCGTAGAAGAGGAGATTGAGCACGGGCAGGACGAGGAAAGCGACGGGGAGAATGACGGCCGTGGCGACAATCATCCGGTGGCGGCGGAATTCGCGGAGTTCCTTGCGGGCGAGGGCGCGGACGGGTGCTGCGTTCGCGGGGATGGTCATGCGGCGAGGCTCCCGGGGAGAGGCTGACTCATGAGTTCCAGGTAGGCGCGTTCGAGGTCGCCGGCGGGGCGAACTGCCACGATGCGTGCGCCGGCTCGCACGAGGCGGGCCACCAGCTCGGGGGTATCGCGCTCGGCATCGATGAGGCGGCAGCGGATCGCGAGCGGCGCCCACCAGGATTCGAGCACGGCCGGGAATGACTCCACCGCGCGGCGGACCGGCACATCGACGACGGTCGAGAGCTCCACCTCGACGAGGTTGCCGAGGAGCGCAGCTCGAACCTGCCGGGGCGTCCCGTGCTGCAGGAGCACACCATCGCGGAGGATCGCGACGCGGTCGCAGAGGCGTTCCGCTTCAGCGAGGCGGTGGGTGTTCATGAGGACGGCTGCGCCTTCGGCGGCGAGGCCGCGGATGAGCCCCTCCATGGCTGCGGCGGCCGACGGGTCGAGGCCGCTGGAAGGTTCATCGAGGAGGAGCACTGGCGGGCGATGGATGATGGCGCGGGCGAGGGCCACCCGCTGCTTGAGGCCCTTGGAGAGGGCGCCGGCAAGCTCCCCGCGACGATCGGCGAGGCCGACGTAGTCGAGCGCGGCCGCGATGGCGGCATCGGGGTCGGGCAGGGCATGTGCTTCAGCCCAGAAACGCAGGTTGGCGTCGACGGTCTGGCGCTCGTAGAGGCCGGGGCGTTCAGGCACCACGCCGATGCGGCGGCGGATCTCCATCGGCTGTTCGGCGACATCGAACCCGAGCACCCGGGCCGTGCCGGCCGTAGGGCGGAGGAGGGTGGCGAGAATGCGAAGCGTGGTCGTTTTGCCGGAGCCGTTCGGACCGAGCAGCCCCACGATTTCACCGGGTTCGACGTCCAGGGTGAGGGAGGCCAGGGCGCGGCGCTGGCCGAACGAGCGCGACAGTTCGCGGCACTCGATGGCTGGACCTGCGGCCTTCACACCGGTAGGGATCGGCAGCGCGGGGCCGGTTCTCCAGTCAGCGCGCCATGCGGCCGCCGTCGACCGGGACGATGGTGCCGGTGAGGTAGCTCGCGTCGCTGCTGCAGAGGAAGGCGACGACGGCGGCGACCTCGGCGGGCTCCCCGTACCGGCCCAGCGCAATGGTGCCGGCGAGCTGCTGATGCACCGCCTCCGGCTCATCGGGGTTGATGCCGCGTTCGAGGGCGCGCATCATCCGGGTTTCGATCGGCGCCGGGCAGACGGCGCACACCCGGATGCGCATGGGCGCGAGTTCGAGGGCGGCCGTTTTCGTCAGGCCGACCACGGCGTGCTTGCTGGCGCCGTAGGCGGAGATGCCGGGGGTGCCGCTGAGGCCGGCGACGGACGCCGTGTTGACGATGACCCCGCCGCCGCCCGCAGCCATGACCGGAGCGACGTGCTTCATCCCGAGCCAGACGCCCCTGACGTTCACCGCGATCACGCGGTCGAACTGGTCCTCCGGGTACATGGTGAGGGGGCCGACCCAGCCTTCGATCCCGGCGTTGTTGAAGAACGCGTCGATGCGGCCGAAGCGATCGCGGGCGGCGGCGACGTAGCGCTCGACATCGGCGGCGCGTGAGACATCGGCGGGCACGGCGATGGCCTCGGCGCCCGCGGCCCGGGCGAGGTCGGCGGCCTCTTCGAGCGCGGGACCGGGCAGGTCGACGGCGACAATGCTGGCGCCTTCGGCAGCGAAGCGTTCGACAGCGGCCCGGCCGATGCCGCCGGCGGCCCCGGTGATGACGGCCACCCGGCCTTCAAAGCGTCGTTCCATGGGATACCTCCTGGCTAGTTGCGGGATTCGGGGAGGGGGCTGGCCGACGGCGGCAGCGCCCTCTCGGCAGACGGCGCCGCACGGCCGCGGAGCAGCGAAGCAGCCACAGCGGTGGAGGCGGCGAGGCCGGCAACGAGGAAGGCGGCACGGACGCCGTCGACGATGGCGCCATCGGGGAGGTCGGCAACGCGTTCGGCAGAGAAGCCGGCGGAGGCGGTGGCCACGCCGACGAGCACGGCGCTGGCCATGGCGAGCCCGACCGCGTTGCCGATGTTGCGTGCGGTGGCGACGCTGGCCGAGGCGGTGCCGAGGCGGTCGGGCGGGACGCTGCCCATGATGGAGGAGCTGTTCGTCGGCATGAAGATGGATGTGCCGATGCCGACGAGGGCGAGCCGGGCCATCACCAGGCCGATGGGGGTGGAGGCATCGATCGTGGCGAGCGAGAAGAGCCCGATGGAGACGAGGGCGATGCCCAGTGTGGCCTGGTGGGTGAAGCCGTAGCGGTCGCTGATGCGGCCGCTAAAGGGCGAGAGCAGGAGCATCATGCAGGGGACCGTGGCGACCACGAGCCCGACCTGCCCGGTGGAGTACCCGCGGACCTCCTGGAGGTAGAACGGAAGGAGGAAGGTCACCGCGGACTGGCCGGCAAAGTTGAGCGCCAGGCTGCTGACCCCGACCGAGTAGGACCGGACGCGGAAGAGGCCGAGGGCCACCACGGGGCTCGGCGTGCGCGTTTCGATGCGGAGAAAGGCGGCGAGCGAGATGGCCGAAATGGCGAAGAGCGCCAGGATGACCGGCGAGGTCCACCCCCAGGACTGGCCGCGATTCACGGCCAGGAGGGCGGAGGCGAGGGTGAGAAAGAGGGTCAGCGCGCCCGGCAGGTCCATCCGGCGGGGGGCACCATCGGGCCGGGGAGCGGACGGGCGGATGAAGATGAAGGCGAGCGTCATGGCGGCGAGGCCGATGGGCACGCGCAGGAGGAAGATGGCGTGCCAGGAGAACGCTTCGAGGATGACTCCGCCGAGGATGGGGCCGGACATGAGGCCGGCGCCCACGACGCCGCCGGTGATGCCGAGCGCCTGGCCGCGCTGCTCCGGCGGGAACGCCTCAGTCACGATGGCGTTGCCGTTGGCGATGGCAAGGGCCACCCCGATGGACTGGAGCAGGCGCACGGCGATGAGCTGCTCGAGTGTTTGGACCACGCCGGCGAGGGCCATGCCAATCGTGAAGATGACCCAGCCGGCGATGTAGACCCGCTTGCGGCCGTAGAGGTCGCCGGCGCGGCCCGCGGTGAGCGTCAGGCCGGTGACGACGAGGCTGGAGACCAGCGTGGCCCAGACGACGGTATCGGGGGAGCGGTCGAACTCACGGGCGAGGGTCGGGAGTGCAACGTTAACGATGGAGAAATCCATCGTCGCCATGTAGGTTCCGAAGGCGACGGCGAGGAGGGAGCGCCAGCGGTAGTCCACGAGGCTGAACTGTACGCCGCGGCGAGCAGGGCTGCTACGGGACCGGGCCGGGTGCGGGTGCGGCCGGGACCTGGCGGGCCGGGCACTCGATGAGCGGGCAGAGCTCGCAGGCGGGGCGGCGGGCCGAGCAGGTTCGCCGGCCGTGCTTGATCAGGAGCATGTGGAAGGGGTAGTAGTCCCAGGGCGGGACGAGCGCCTCGAGGAGCGTGTGGGCGCGCTCGGCCGTGGCGTTCTGGGGGATCAGGCCGAGCCGCCGGGCAACGCGCTCGACGTGGGTATCGACCGGGAGCGCGGGGCGCCCGAGCGAAAAGAGCAGGACGCAGGCGGCGGTCTTGGGGCCGACGCCCGGGAGGGCGCGCAGCCAGGCGCGAGCATCTTCGAGCGGGAGCGTGCGCAGGAAGTCGAGGTTCCAGCTGCCGGCGTGGTCGACGATGGCGCGCAGGGCAGCCTGGATGCGCGGGGCCTTCTGGCGGGCGAGTCCCCCGGGGGCGATGGCCGCTTCGACCTCTTCGACCGGGGCTTCGGCGATGGCCTGCCAGGAGGGGAAGCGGCGCATGAGGTGGATGAAGGCCCGGCCGCTGTTCGTGTCGGAGGTGTTCTGGCTGAGGATGGTGAGAACGAGCTCGGCGATGGGGTCGCCACTCGGCTGCAGCACCGGCATGCCGTAGACGGGAGCGAGCCGTTCGATAATGTCGGCCGGGGTGAGCATCAGGCGAGCGCGAGCCGGCGCGCGGCGATGGCCGGGAGGATGGGGACGCGGGCGACTTCGCGGGCGTAGGTCGATTCGCCCCGCTGGACAGCGAAGAAGGCGTCCCAGAGGAACGGCAGGAGTCGGGTGGCGGTCAGCCAGGGGCCGGGGAAGCGCCCGAGCATGCCGTAGAACATGTACGCGATGACCCGGGCGGCGCGCAGCTCGGGGAGGAGGTTGCGGTCGATCTCGCGGGTGTAGGCGGTGAGCGGGGCCGCCCCGGCGAGCGCGCGGAGGACGGCGCGGGCGGCGATGCGGCCGGATTCGACGGCGTAGAAGATGCCTTCCTGGGTGAACTCATCGGCGAGGCCGGCGGCGTCGCCCGCAAGCACAACACGGTCGGAGGCAATGGGCTCGCCGCCGCGGCGGAAGCGGATCTTGTGGCCACGAGCGATATCGACCGGGGCGCCACGGAGGCCCAGGCGGTCGAGGTAGGTATCGACGCGGCCCTTCATCGCGGGGGCCTGCCCGGGCGGGAGGACGATGCCGATGGAGAGCACCGACGCCTTCGGGAAGAGCCAGGCGTAGCCCCAGGGCCGGTAGCCGAGGTCGATGAGTGCGGTGCCGTGGTACGCGCGGCGGGCGTGCTCGGGCGCCCGGACTTCGACCTCCCAGGCCGCGCACTCGGCGAGGCCGGTCCCGAGCCCGGCCATACGCCCCACGGGCGAATGGGCGCCGTCTGCGGCGACCAGGTACCGGGCGCTGGCGGTGAAGCCGTCCTCGGTGGAGACGCGAATTCCGGAGTCGGACCGGTCAAGGGAGCGGACCGGCGAACCGGTGCGGAGCTCTGCCCCGGCGCGGGCGGCCTGCTCGGCGAGCAGCGCATCGAACCGGTCGCGCATGACCATGGCGGCAAAGGGCTCGGCGGAATCGCGGACGAAGCGGTAGCGGCCCCGCCAGGAGATATCGAGCAGGGAAACCGTGTCTTCGACGACACCATCGATGGGGAACGGGAGGAGACGGGCGGTGCGCAGGGGGATGCCGCCGCCGCAGGCCTTGTAGCGCGGCAGCGATGCGCGGTCGAGCAGGAGGACACGGGCGCCGGCGGCTGCAAGCTCGCGGGCAGCGGTGCTGCCAGCGGGGCCGGCGCCGACGACGATGGCATCGAAGTCGGTCACGCTGCGACTGTACCGCGGGCGCGGCAGGGGCAGAAGTGGGCGGGACGGGGCCGGTCAGTTTTCCCAGTCGCGCCAGGTGCCGAGGCGCGCGTTCGCCTCGATCACGTGGCCCTGGCCCAGCTTCTTGGGGGGCGGCTCGCGATTGAGGCGGTTGAGCACAGTCCAAACGCCGAAGCTGAGAGCGCACATGGCGGCGGTGAGCATGGCAAGCCGCTGGAGGCCGCGGCCGGAAGCACCGTCCCAGGTGTCGTAGGCCTCGCGGGCAAGGGAGAGGGCGCGGGTCCCGTCGCCGGCGGCAAGGGCTGCCTCGGCCTCGGCGAGTTTGCCCTCCGGGTCGGTGAAGAGCATGCCCACGCGGGCGAGGAAGCCGGGGTCGAAGCTGGCCTGCTCCTGGCGGGCGAGTTCGATCATGCGGGCGGCAGCTTCGGAATTCAGGCGGGAGGTGACGCCGGAGGAGGCGGCGGAGCGGGCGCCGGCGAAGTCGCCCTGGGCGTAGAGTTCGCGGGCCTTGCGGAGGCCTTCCCGGTAGGGCGAGTCCTCCGGTTCGCCGGCGAGCTCGGATTCGGCGGCGGTAATTGCGACGATTGCCTGGCGCTGGTCTTCGATCAGGCGTGCGGTTTCGGAGAGACGGTCTTTGCCCCAGGAGTCGGCGACGGCGGAAGTCGTGGAGAGCCCGGCCGCGGCGGCCATTGCGGCCACGGAGCGGTAGCTTTCGATGATGCGGTCGCCCTCGGCGACCTGGGCAGCGACGGGCTCGAACACCCAGGCGATGAGGTTGTTGTAGATGTCGGAGGGGATGCCCGAGCCAAGGCCGGCCTCGGCGGCGCGGTCACGCAGGCCGCGGACGAGGTGGTGGGCGGCGCGGCGCTCGGCGAGGAGCGGTTTGGCGGTCTCCGAGACGAAGACCCAATCGAGGAAGAGCTGGTCGAGGTTGCGGCCGGCGAGGAATTCGCCCTGGTCCATGAACCAGCCTTCCTTGAGCGGCCAGCGCGCGGGCTCATCGTCGATGCGGGAGAGGACGGTCGTCATGTTCTGGCGCCCGCCGATGGCGGCTTCGTAGGCGAACCAGAAATCGCCAGACCGGCCGTACCAGTAGTCGGGGTTGCCGCCCATGGTGACGCCCCAGGTGGCGAGAGGGTAATTGACCCCGGCGCTCTGCCAGGAAGACGGGCGGGTGGTGACGCCGAGCTGCGGGGCGATGACGCGCGTGGCCCATTCGGCGAGGCCCTCCCAGATGAAGGGGCGGGCGAGCTGGTGGCCGGCCCACTGGTGGGCGAGTTCGTGGATGGTGACTTCCTCATCGACGCCGCCGGTTTCGTGGGAGAGCAGGACCTGCCCCTGGGTGGGGAACGCGACGCCGGCGATGCCGAAGGAGGCGATGTGGTAGGACTGGCGCATGGTCACGTCAGCGTAGGGGTAGGGGAAGCCAAAAAGGGTCTCGAGGAGCGGGAACGCCTGCCGCGCGATGGCGAACTGGCGCTGTGCCCAGTCCTGGTCGCGGCGGAAGTACTTGAGCGAGAGGGTCACCTGGCGGCCGTCGGCCATGGTGACCGGCTCAGAGAGGACGCCGCGGCGGGATTCGTCGGTGACGGAGAGGGCGAACGCGGAGAAGACGCCCGGTTCCGTGCGCTGGCGGCAGCGGTCGTCAAGGGCGGCGCAGCGGTCGAGCACGTCGGGGTCCTCAGCCGCGAGGGCGACGGCGAAGACGTCGCCGCAGACCCAGCGCTGGAGGCCGGCGTCTTTGACTTCTGCAGGCTGGTCTTTCGCGACAAGACAGCCGGGGTCGAGGGTGTTATCGCCAGAACGAGGCACGTCGACAAAGACCCAGGAGCCAGGCCCCTGGCCGATGAAGGGCACCTCGATGAAGCCCGGTTCGATGGTTATCAGGGGCCCGGTCGAGGCGGCAAGGCGGTAGGACGCCTCGAGCCGGGTGCGGGCCTTCGGCTTGAGCGGCTCGGGCAGGGTGACGACGGCGATCCCGGCGCGCCGCTCGGCTTCGCTGCCCGGCTGAATGGCGACCTGCGGCGCGCCTCCCTGGGCGGAGACGGTGACGTCGAGTGCGCCCGGGAGGATGAAGAGCGACACCTCGGAGATCGGACCGCCGGACTGGTTGAGGAACTCTACTTCGATCGTGGCGTGGATGGCGCCGCCGGCGGTATCAAGGCGGTAGGTAGTTTCGGAGGCGGACGCAAGGGCGGGGAGCTGGGCGACTCCGCGGCCGGGCAGCAGGACGCCGGCGGCCAGTATCGCGGCGAGGGTAATCGCGAAGCGGAAACTGTTCACATTCCAAGAATCGGCTGCCGAAGGGGCGGGCGCAGATGGGGTCAGTTGACAAGCACGCCGCCGTCCACCGGGAGGACGACGCCGGTGACCCAGCGCGCCTCATCGGAGCAGAGGTAGACGGCCGCGCCGGCGATATCCCAGGCAGTGCCTTCGATACCGAGGGCGGTCGATTTGCGGCGGGCCTCGCGGACGGAATCCGGCATGCCGCGAGCGGAAACCATAGGGGTGTAGGCCGGTCCGGGGGCGATGGCGTTCACGCGGATGCCCTCGCGGCCGTGGTCGGCGGCCATGGCGCGGGTAAGCGCTTCGACGGCGCCCTTGGAAGCGGCGTAGGGCGCGAGGCCGCGGCCGCGCAACGAGGCGATGGAGGAGATGTTGAGGATGACACCTCCCCCGGCGGCCGCTATGGCGGGGATCGCGTATTTGCTCGCCAGCACCATGCTGGTGACGTTCACCCGCATCTGGAGCTCCCACTCCTCGAGGGTGATCTCGGGAATGCGGCGGGCGATACCGATGCCGACATTGTTCACGAGGATGTCGAGGCGGCCCCAGCGTGAGACGGCGACTTCGACCATGGCGCGGCAGTCGTCCTCGCGGGTGACGTCGGCGGCGAACGGTTCTGCCGTGCCGCCCTCGGCGTCGATCATGTCGGAGGTGAGCCGGGCCGCTTCGGGGCGGCGGTCGACGAGCAGCACGCGGGCGCCCTCGCGGGCGAAGCTGAGGGCGATGGCGCGGCCGTTGCCGATGCCCTCGTTCTGCGAGCCCGCGCCGGTGACGACGGCGATTTTCCCTTTGAGCCGACCCGGCATGGATTCGCCTCCGAGGGGGATGCGGCATTGTAGCAGGGTGCCCACGCGTGCCCGAGAGGGCGAGACTGGCCTACGCTGTGGTGGTGACAGCTTTCACCTGCCTGGAGTGCGGCCGGGACTTCACCCTGCCGCAGCGTGTGCGGGAGCAGTACCCGAACTGGAAGCCGCAGCGGTGCCTGGCATGCCGCGACGGCAAGGGGGGCGCGGCGCCGACAGGGGATGCGGGCGGCGGGAGCGCGCCGGGGCATGGGAGCAGGCGGGGCGGCGGCCACACGCGGGAGGAAGCGCTGGCGCGGTACAGCGGTGGGCCGACGACCGGAATCTTCACCGACGGCTCGTGCCAGGGGAACCCGGGGCCGGGCGGCTGGGGGGCGGTCTACGTGCGGGACGACCAGGTTATCGAGGAGCGGCACGGGTTCGAAGCGGAGACCACCAACAATCGGATGGAGCTGACCGCAATGATCGCGGGGCTCGAGATGGCGCCGGCGGACCAGCCGATCACGGTGTACTCCGATAGCCGACTGGTGGTGGATACGCTGAACTCGTGGGCAAAGGGGTGGGAGGAGCGAGGATGGCGGCGGAAGGATGGCCCGGTGCAGAACCTGGACCTGGTGCAGCGAGCGTGGGAGCTGAAGAAGGCGCGCCCGCTGGCGCGCATCGAGTGGGTGAAGTCCCATGCGGGGTGGCGCTGGAATGAATACGCCGACGCGCTGGCGACGGAGCACCTGCACCGCGCGCGGTAAGTGTTCACCGGGCTGTTCCCGGGCTGGCGCTGTGCTGTTCGCCAGCGATGCCGCCAGACTGGCGACATGGAGTCGGGTGCGCCGCTGAGCGAGCTGGAGGTGCGTCGGCTGCTGCTGGAGGTGGCGGAGACGCTGGAGGCCGTTATTATCGCCCTGCAGGCGGAACGGAGCGGCGCCGAACCGGGGTTTGCGCTTCGGGAGGCGGTGCGGCGGGTGGTGCAGCTCCGGCAGCACCTGGAACTGCCGGAATCAGGCGGGGGCTGAGGCGGCGAGGAGCTCATCGGCGGCGGCGAGGTTCGCCCCGGTGACACCCCCGAGCATGGCGGCGAGCTCGCTGCGGCGGGCTTCGCCGTCCAGGGCGCGGACCTCCGACCAGGTGCGAGCGCCGTCGGTGCGCTTTTCGACCACGAAATGGCGATCGGCGAAGGCCGCGACCTGGGGCAGGTGGGTGATGCACACGACCTGGTGCCGGGCGGCGAGGCGCCGGAGCGCGCGGCCGACGACGGCGCCGGTGCGCCCGCCGACGCCTTCGTCGACCTCGTCGAGGACCTCGAGACGGCCCGCGGCGGACTGGCCAAGGGCGACAGTCAGAGCAAGCAGAAAGCGTGAGGTTTCGCCCCCGCTGGCGATCGCCGCGAGCGGCCGCGGGGTCTCGCCGGGATTGAAGGACGCGAGGAATTCGACGCGGTCGACGCCCGTTTCGGAGAAGGCGCGAGGGGCCGGTTCGGCATCGCCCGGGGGCGGGCCGGAGGCGTCGATGATTTCGTAGTCGGGGAGGGCGACCAGCGGCCCTGCAGGCTCATCTTCGCAGGCGAAGGCGACGGCGAGCGAGGCGCCGCCCATGGCGAGGGCCTCGAGCTCGGCGGCAATGGCGGCAACCAGGGAGCCCGCGGCGGCGCGGCGGCGGCGGGAGAGGTCGCCGGCGGCGACCGCCAGGCGCTCGAGCAGCTCTTGCTCGCGTGCTTCGAGGGCTTCGACCGAGGCATCGGCGCCAGTGAGGTCGGCAAGGCGGGCGGCTGCCTGCTGCCGGTAGGCGAGGACGTCGTCGATGGTGTCGCCGTACTTACGCAGGAGGCGGGCGATGCGGTCGAGCCGGTCGGCGACGGCCGCGAGGCGCTCCGGGTCTTCGTCGAGGGTTTCGCGGTAGCGGCGGAGGGCACGGCGGAGGTCGGCCACAGTGGTGTCGAGGACTGCGGCAAGGTCGGCGAGGTCGTCCGCGCCGGGGTCCCGGCCCGTGATGTCGGCGACCGCGGCGACGGCCTCGGCGAGGGACGGCTCATCGAGGGCGGCAAGGGCCCGCTCGACGTCCTCGCGAAGGCGGGCGGCGGAGGCGAGGCGCGCCTGCTCTGAACGCAGCGCGGCATCCTCGCCGGGGACGGGGGCGGTGTCGTCTATCTCGGCGACCTCGAACGAGAGGCGCTCGACGAGGCGTTCGCGCTCGCGGGCATCGGAGCGGAGGGCGTTCAGGCGGCGCCGCACGTCGCGGAGCGCTCGGACGATGCGGGTGACCTCTTCGCGGGCAGGTCCGAGGCCGGCGTAGTCATCGAGGA
>NZ_DAOUAO010000072.1:0-5198 GCF_034433535.1 Tepidiforma sp. | reverse complement strand
CGGCCCGGCCGCGCCAGAATAAATGGCAGCATGACGGGCATGTACGACGAGGACCTGCCGAATCAGCGGCCGCCGGTCTTCTTTGGGTGCTTTACGGCGCTGGCGGTGCTGGTGCTGCTGTTCGGGGTGGGCTCGTGCCTGGTGGTGTACTGGGAATCGGGCGCGGATACGGGCGAGCTGCGGCTGGAGCTGGCGGAGGCGTACGGCCGGGGGACGGTGCAGTTCGTGCCGGTGCGGAATTTCTTCGTGGCGCGGCTGATGGACGGCAGCTTCCTGGCGCTGGCCGACCTCGACGCAGCGAACCGGGCGAACCCCGCGCGGCGCTGCCGGGTGCAGGTGGTGGCATCGACGGACCCGGCGCTGGCGGGGCTGCTGGAGCAGTTCGGCGACCGGATGAGCCCGCCGGCGCGGGGGTCCTCGCTGCTCTTCCGGGAGACGTGCAACGGCGCAGTCTACGACTTCACCGGGGTGCGGCTCGATGCCGACGGGCCAAACCTCGACCGGTACGCGACGTCGATCGACGTGACGGGGCACCTGGTGGTGAACGTGAGCCAGCGGACCTGCTCGGAGCGGGCGGGGGCCGTCTATTCGCAGCCGCGAGAGTGCGAAGGGCAATAGCGTTCATGCGAACCGGGCGCCGGGCCTGTAGGATCCCGGCACTGCGAGGAGGAACGCCGGAGGACGGAGCATGGATGCGTACCGGGCGATTATCAGCAAGCGCGACACCCGCCACTTCCTGCCGGACCCGCTGCCGGGGGACGTGCTGACACGGGTGCTGCAGGCCGGCCGGATGGCGGGCAGTTCGAAGAACAGCCAGCCGGTGCGGATGGTGGTGGTGGAATCGGCCGAGGGGCGGGCGAGGCTGGCGACGTGCGGGGACTACGCGGCGCACCTGGAGGCCGCGCCGGCAGCGGTGGCGGTGGTGCTGCTGCCGGGCGGCAGCGGCTTCGATGCGGGTCGGGCGGCGCAGAACCTGATGGTCGCAGCCTGGGCGATGGGGGTGGCGAGCTGCCCGGTGGCGATGCATCGGCAGGAGTGCGCGCGGGCCGCGCTGGGCATCCCGGAGGAGTGCACGGTGGCGATGGTGATCGCGCTGGGCTACCCGGACCTGAAGCACCCGCTCAGCCAGGGGCGGCAGCGGCTGCCGCTCGATGAGCTGGTCTCGTGGGAGCAATGGGGGAACCACCGCCCGGCGGGGGTCTAGACGGCGAGGCTGAGGCCGTCGCTGGCGATGACGATGGTGCCGCGGAACCCGGCGGCAGCGGTATCGAGCAGCTCTTCCGCGCGTTCGCCCGGGTTGAGATGGGTGAGCACGAGGGTGCGAACGCCAGCCTCGCGGGCCACGCGGGCGACGTAGCTGATCTCGGCGTGGGTGCGCTCGAAGGCGGCGCGGATGGCGGCGGACCTTCGGGGTTCGAAGGCCGCGGTCCAGCGTTCGATGCCGGCGAGGGAGTAGCACTCGTGGATGAGGAGGTCGGCGCCATCGGCGAGCGGGACCATGATCTCCTCGGCGGCGGTGGTGTCGCCGCTGTAGACCGCGGCCCTGCCGCCGGCTTCGATGCGGCGCGCCTCGCAGACGAGGTTGGGGGCGTGGGGAACCTGCTCGGTGCGGATGCGGAAGGGGCCGGATTCGCGGGTATCGCCGGGCGGGATCTCGTGCACCGGGACCTCGAGCGGTTCGCCCCAGCCGCGGCCGGGCATGCCGGTGACGAGCGAGGCGGCGCGCACCATCGAGGCGGCGAATTCGGCGGTGCCCGGCGGGCCGTGGATTTCGAGCGGCAGGGCGCCATGGGGGAAGGTCATGGCCTGGATGAACTCGGCGAGGCCGAGGGTGTGGTCGGGGTGGAGGTGGCTGAGGAGGATGCGGCTGATGACCGCGGGCGAGACGCCGGCCATGATGAGGCGGTCGTAGGCGCGGGGGCCGCAATCGAGGAGGAGGGATTCGCCGGCGGCGGTGAGGAGGATGGAGGAGCCGGCGCGGTGGGGCGTATCGGTTCCGGCGCCGGTGCCGAGGAAGGTGACCCGCATGGCGGTGAGCGTAGCAGGACGCGGGATGATGACAAGGCAGGGCTGCGCGCGGTACGTTGCGGGCGACTTCGGCAGCGGAGGACGCATGAACACGCAGGAGTGGTATCTGTTCGGGCACCTGGTTGGGGTGTTCTTTTTGCTGGCCGCCACGGGCCTGACGACGGGCGCGGCGGTCGCGGCGAGCCGGGCGACGGCGGCGAATACGGTGGTGACGCTGCTGGACCTGCAGCTGCGCTCGGAGCGGTTCGTGACCTCGCTCGGGGCGATCCTGGCGATCGTGTTCGGCTCGCTGCTGGTCAATGAAGCCGGCTATTCGTTCGGCGATGCGTGGATTTCGACCGCCTACACGCTGATTATCGTGGCGCTGGCGATCGACCACGGGTTCTACCTGCGGAAGGTGAAGGCCGCGCGGGATGTGGCGGTAGCGCTGGGCAACGGTCCGGTGACGGCGGAGCTGAAATCGAAGCTGAACGACCGCGGGGCGCAGCTGGCAGGGATTGTGCTGACGCTGCTCTGGCTGGTGTTCCTCTGGCTGATGATCGCGAAGCCGGGGGCGTAAACGGTCAATCGCGCGGCAGCCGGCGGCCGAGCAGGCCGGACGGGGAGGGCTCGGGGTCGCCAGGGCGGTAGCTGAGGTGGCCGGCGAGGAGGGCAGTCTTATCGATACCCGCCAGCAGCGCGGCTGCAACAGGGAAGGGCAGGCGGGGGGCGGCTGCCTCGAGCGCCCCGGCGGCCGCAAGGCTTGCCCGCCGGAGGCCGCCAGCGAGGACAGGCCGACCGGGAAGTGAGCTGATCCGGGGCGCGAGCCGCGCAACCTGCCGGAGCTGTCCGCCGTGCCATGGGAGCCCGGGGGATTCGAGCATGAGGCGCTGGGCGCCCCAGCCGTGGCAGACCTGCTGGGCGGCGAAGATGCGGAGGCCGCGGTCGTGGTCGTGGTCGACGCGCATGGCGGGGGCGTAGGCCACCCGGCAGCCGAGGCGCTCGGCGTGGAGGCCGAAGGCGGTATCGCCCACGCGGCGGAAGCGCTCGTCGAAGCGGAGGCGCTCGAAGACGGCGCGGCGGACGGCGAGATTGCGGGTGTCGGTTTCGGTTGGGGCCCCGGCCGGCAGGGCGCCGGAAGCGGGCCTCGTAGCGGTGCTGGATGAGCCGGGAGATGCGATCGCTGCGAAGGGAGCCAGAGAAGCCCTGGACGAGGTCGGCGCCGGCAGCGAGGGCGGCGAGGCCGGCTTCGAACCAGCCGGTGCGCACAAGGCAGTCGGCATCGGTGAAGAAGACGGCCTCGCCGTGGGCGTGCTCGACGCCGAGGTTGCGGGCGCGGTAGACGCCGGGGACGGGGTCCCGGAGGAGGGCGACGCGGCCGGCGCAACGCGCTTCAAGCCACGCCGAGAAGTCGGGGGCGGAGCCGTTATCGACGACGATGAGGCGGAGGTCGAGAGCCGGCGGGCAGGCGGCGAGGATGGAGTCGAGGCAGGCTTCGATGCGGGGGTCATCCTTCACCGGGATGACCACGGAGACGGCGCGGGCAGTCATGGCGCGGTCACGGCTTCGATGACGCCGACCACGGCGGCGAGGTCGGCGGAGGTCGGCAGGCGGGGGTCCGGCGGGGCGCCGGGCCGGAGGGTGGCGGCCCAGGCGGCGAGGAAGTCGGCGACGGCGGCGACATCGTGCGGGGTGCGGCGGCGGAAGGGGAGGGGTACGCCGCGGCGGGGGTAGCTGGCGAGGGTGCGGCCATCGCGGGTGAGGCGCTCACGGTAGCCGCCGGCGTGGCCGACCTCCCACTGGAACGTGCCGCCGGCGGGGAGGTCGAAGCGGCCGGAGAGGCGGCCGTGACCCAGCTGGAGCGCTGCGGGCCGGCGGAGGTCGGCGCCGGTGAGCCAGCGGGCGAGGTCGATCGCGTGGGGGAGCAGGTCGTGCTCGACGGGCGAGGGCTGGCGTGCTCCCCAGGCGGCGGGGTCGGTCTCGAGGAGGAGGCGCCATTCGGCGGGGCCGGGCGGTGGCGGCTGGCGGTAGCCGGGCCAAAGCCGGCGGGTGAAGGCGGCCGTGACGCTGCCGCGGGGCGGCCGCTCCCAGCCGGCCGCATCGGCGAGGCGGAGGGCCGGCGGCTTTTCGACGAGGACGTGGAGGCCGGCGGCGAGCCCGGCATCGACGTGGGCGGCGTGGCAGGCCGGCGGGCTGAGCACCAGGAGGGCATCAGCTTCGACGGTGGCGAGGCAGGCTTCGAGATCGGCGAAGGTGGGCACGCCGAGGAGCTGGTGGAAGGTCGGGGCGAAGTCGCGCGCATCGGCCGGGCAGACGGTCGGGGAGAGCCCGGCAGCGGGACGAACGAAGCAGAAGCCGGTGCCGGTATGGATGCCGTTGCGCGCCTCGCGGGAGGGGTTGACGAGGCGGATGCCGCCGTCATCGAGGAGGTGGGACACGGCGACCACCTCGCGGTTGGCGAGGAGCAGGAGGTCGGGGAGGCGGTCGGCGCGGGGGCCGGGGAAGCGCTCGGGAATGCGGAGCGTGTCGGCGTAGGCCGGCTGGCCATCGGGTGTGCGGAAGCGGGCGGCGACCGCTGCGAGGCGGTCGAGGAGGGCGGGTGCCTCGGCGGGGTCGACCACGCCGGCGGCTTCGCGGCCGCGGAGGCTGACGCGGATGGCGGGGTCGCCGTCGTGGCCGACGGGGAAGAGCGGTTCACCGGCGGGGTTGATGCCGCGGAGGTTGATGGCAGCCTGGCGGGCGGCGCGGATGCGCGCGGGGAGCCGCTGCCAGATGGCGCGGTGGACCGGGTCGGGGATTGCATCGCGGATGCGGCGGAGGAGGTCGGGGCGGGGGACGGCGGAGGCGGGGTCGCGGCCGAGCGCCAGGGCGATGAGCTGGGGGGCGATGGGGGAGTAATCGACCTGGTGGTGCATGCCGTGGAGGGCGAAGAGGAGGACGGTGGTCTCCTCGCCGGCAGCGGCGAGGATGCGCGGCCAGGCGGCATCGAGCGGGCGGAGGACCCGTGCGATGAGGTCGAGATTGCTGACGCCGGGTGCAATCTCGGCGGGGCGCGCGAGGTAGTGCCGGGCCATGTGTGTTTCGCTGCAGAGGATAATGGCGAGGTCGAGGGTGCGGTCGGCGGCGAGGGATTCGATGAGGCCGGCGCGGAGGGTCATGCCCCGGGCGAGGCCCTGGGCCATGGCGAGGAG
>NZ_DAOUAO010000071.1:0-6927 GCF_034433535.1 Tepidiforma sp. | reverse complement strand
ATGACGACCGAGACCCTGAAGGACCTGTACGAAATCGGCGAGATGCCGCCGCTGGGCCATGTGCCGGCGAAGATGTATGCGCAGGTGATCCGGCAGTCCCGCTTCGGGCAGCCGACCCAGGCGTTCCAGATCGAAGTGATCGATGTGCCGGAGATCGGCCCCGATGATGTGCTGGTGTACGTGATGGCGGCCGGCGTGAACTACAACAACGTCTGGGCGGGCCTCGGCGTGCCGGTCGACGTGATCGCCGCGCGGCAGAAGGAAGGCCAGCCCTGGGACCACCACATCGGCGGCTCCGACGCCTCGGGCATCGTCTGGAAGGTGGGCGCGAACGTCACCAACGTGAAGGTCGGCGATGAGGTCGTCATCCACTGCGGAACGTGGGACATCCACGCGCCGGGGGTGCTGGCGGGCATCGACCCGATGTATGACCCGAGCTACCGCATCTGGGGCTACGAGACAACGTGGGGCTCCTTCGCGCAGTTCACGAAAGTGCAGGCACACCAGTGCATGCCGAAGGCTCCGCACCTGACCTGGGAGGAGGCGGCGGCGCCAACGCTGGTGGGTGCGACCGCCTACCGGATGCTCCACGGGTGGCCGCCGCACGACATTCGCGAAGGCGATGTGGTGCTCGTCTGGGGCGGCGCCGGCGGGCTGGGTTCGATGGCGATTCAGCTGGCCGCCCTGGCCGGTGCGAAGCCCATCGCCGTGGTTTCGAGCGAATCGAAGTTCGAGTTCTGCATGAAGCTTGGCGCGGTGGGCTGCATCAACCGGAAGGCGTTCGACCACTGGGGCCGCCTGCCGGACTGGACGGACAACGAGGCGATGGCGAAGTTCACCGCGGGCGCGCGGGCCTTCGGCAAGGCGATCTGGGACATCCTCGGCGAGCGGAAGAACCCCCGGATCGTCTTCGAGCACCCCGGGCAGGACACGATCCCGACCTCGATGTTCGTCTGCGATACGGGCGGCATGGTCGTGGTCTGCGCCGGCACGACCGGGTACAACGCGGACGTCGACCTGCGCTACCTGTGGATGCGGCAGAAGCGGCTGCAGGGCTCGCACTTCGCGAACGATGAGCAGTCGTACGCTTTCAATCAGCTGGTAGTGGACGGAAAGATCGACCCGTGCCTCTCGAAGGTGTTCCGGTTCGAAGAGACGGGACTCTGCCATCAGCTGATGTATGAGAACCGCCACCCGGACGGGAACATGGCGATCCTGGTGGGCGCGCCCCGGACGGGCCTCAAGACGATGCGCGAATCCGCCTGAGGGGGAACGCAGGCGCTGGACAGGCGGCCCGGGCGTGATGCCCGGGCCGTTTGCTGACGTGCGCGTGACTGCACGGCGGAAGATTTGCTAGGCGCCGATCGCCGGGCCGGGGCGCTCTTCCCCCTGGCCGGGGGCCGGCGACGCGTAGACCTGGGCCCTCGGCTGGAGCCGGCCGAAGATGTGGCCGGGCTGGAAGAGCGCCATCAGCACCATGAACGCCGCCACGAAGAGGCCCTGGGCGGTGAACATGGCGCGGGCGCCGATGACATCGGCGAGCTGGCCAAGGGGCCAGGCCATGAGCGGCATCGCGCTGAAGCTGAGCATGTTGATGCTCATCACGCGGCCATAGAACTCCGGGCGGGAAGCTTCCATGGTGAGGGTGCTGTTGATGGTCTGGTAGGCGGTGAGCGACAGGCCGAGGACGAGGGTCGCGGCGAGGGCGCCGGCGAAGCCGAAAACCTGGGAGCCGAGCGCAAGCGCGACCAGGCCCGCGCCGCCGACGAGCCCCGAGACCCACTGGAGCAACGCTTTGCGGTCGAATTCGGTCAGTGAGGCGATGACGAGGGAGGCAAGGAGGGCGCCCGCGCCGGAGACGGACTGGAGGAAGCCGTATTCGCGCTCGCCCTGGCCGAGGTCTTCCTGGACGAAGCCGGCCAGCAGCATGACGTAGGGCATCACCAGGAAGGCGACCGTGAACATCATCAGGTTGAGTGTGCGGAGGCGGGCATCGCGGGCGACGTAGCGGAGGCCGTCGCCGATTTCGCGCCACATGCCCTGGCGGGCGGGCTGCCCGAAGCCGGGCGCCTGGCGACCGAGGCCGGTGGGCACGGTCAGCAGGGTGAGGCAGGCGAGGCCGTAGAGACCGGCCTGGAAGAAGTAGACCGACTCGAGGTTCCATGCGCCGACCATCACGCCGGCCAGCGCGGGGCCGAAGAGGCGGGTAAAGTTCATGGCCGCGTTCGACATGGCCATGGCGGCCATCAGGTGCTGGGGGCCGACCACGTAGACCATCAGCGGCATGCGGGCCGGCATCCCGAGGGCCATGGCGGTGCCGCCGCCAAGCCCGAGGACGAACAGCCAGCCGATCGTGATGGTGTCGGTCACGAGCATGAGGGCGTTGATGAGGGCCAGGAGGCCGGTGGCGGACTGAGAGGCGAGGGTGAGGTTGCGCTTTTCGAAGCGGTCGGCGAGCGAGCCGCCCACGAGCGAGAAGAGAAGCATCGGCAGGCCGAACGACAGCGAGATGAGGCCGACCGCGCCGAACGAGCCGGTGAGGTGCCACGCCAGGAGGGCGCGGGCCACCATCTGCATCTGCATGCCGGTGAAGGAGAAGAGGGAGGAGAGCCAGAGCGAGCGGTAGTGCCGGTTTCGGAAGACCACAAGGCCGGCGCGGAAGGACGGCCGGGAGGCCCCGCGCGGGGCGGGCGGCGGGGGGCGGAACTCAGCCACGCCTGACCCCCCGTCGGCCCCGAACGACATTCCCCTGCCGATTCATTCGGCGCATTCTAACCAACTGCGGCGAGGGCCGGGGGGTGGGCGCGCGCATCGTCCGTAGCGGCCGGCTGGGCCATACTTCGTACACCTCTGTTTGAAACGGGATGACGCCATGGCACGGGATTACGCCGCTGATATCAACGACCCGGTCGCGCGGGAGATTGTGACGAACGTAGGGGTGTGGGTGGACCGCGAGGTGAAGCCGGTCGCCAGCCAGTACGAGCACGCCGACGAGTTCCCTGACCCGCTAGTCAAGGGGATGTCGCAGATGGGGCTGTTCGGCATCAAAATCCCGGAGAAGTACGGCGGGCTGGACCTGACCTTCGAGTGCTATGCCGGGGTCTGCATGGAGCTGGCGCGGGGCTGGATGAGCCTCGCCGGGATCATCAACACCCACGTGCTGGTGGGCTACGCCATTTCGGAGTACGGCACCGAAGAGCAGAAGCAGAAGTATCTGCCCCGCATGGTGGAGCCGGAGATCCGCTGCGCCCTGAGCATCACCGAGCCGGACGCGGGGTCGGACGCGCAGGCGATCAAGACAACGGCCCGCCGGGACGGGGACGACTACATCATCAACGGCCAGAAGATGTGGGTGACGAACGGCCAGCGCGCCGGCGTCTACCTGGTGCTGACCAAGACCGACCCCGAGGCCCAGCCGCGGCACCGGGGGATCACCGCCTTCCTCGTCGATGCGGGGACGCCCGGGTTCACCCCGGGCCGGAAGCTGGAGAAGCTCGGCTACAAGGGCGTGGAGACGACGGAGCTGACGTTCGATGACGCGCGGGTGCCAGCCACGCAGGTGCTCGGCGGGCGCGAGGGCCAGGGGTTCCAGCACGTCATGAGCGCGCTGGAGGTCGGGCGCATCAATGTGGCGGCGCGCGGCGTCGGGGTCGCCCAGGCGGCGTTCGACGACGCGATCCGCTACGCGCAGAAGCGCGAGGCGTTCGGGAAGCCGATTTTCGAGCACCAGGCCCAGCAGCTGCGGCTGGCCGAGATGATCACGAAAATCCGGGCCGCGCGCCTGCTGACGCTCGATGCGGCGCGCAAGAAAGACTCGGGGGTGCGCAGCGACCTGGATGCCGGGATGGCGAAGCTGTTCGCGACCGAGATCGCGCAGGAGTGCGTGCTGGATGCGATGCGCATCCACGGCGGCGTGGGCTACAGCAAGGAGCTCCCGCTGGAGCGGTACTACCGCGATGCGCCGCTGATGGTCATCGCCGAGGGCACCAGCGACATCCAGAAGATCGTGATTGCGCGCAACATCGTGAAGGACTACCCGGTCTAGGCAGACGGGCAGCGGTCGCCAGCCTTCGCAACGACACCACGAGTGAGGGAGCCAACCATGACGGTGTACGACGGACGGGACAAATTCGGGCGGTACTACGAGGATTTCGAGGTCGGTGATGTGTACAGGCACTGGCCGGGCAAGACCATCACCGAGGCGATGGACCACCTGTTCTGCGACATCACGATGAACCACCACCCGCTGCACAGCGACCGCTGGTACGCGGAGGAAGAGACGCATTTCAAGCAGAATGTGGTGGTGGGCAACCTGGTGTACTCGCTCGTGCTGGGGATGAGCGTTCCCGACGTTTCGGGCAAGGCGATCGCCAACCTGGAGATCGAGAGCCTGAAGCACCTGAAGCCCACGTTCCACGGCGACACCATCCGGGCCGAGACGACGGTGCTCGATAAGAAGGAGACCTCCGACGGGACGCGCGGCATCGTGACGGTGGAAACCCGCGGGTTCAACCAGCGCGGCGAGGAAGTGTGCTACTTCCGCCGCAAGGTGATGGTGCCGAAACGGCCGACCGGGTGATGGCCGTGGCCGGCACCGTGACGCCGCGCCTGCCGTTCGACCTCCAGCCCGACGAGGCGGTGCTGGCGCACGTACGCCGCCACTGGCTCTACTTTTCGCTTCGGATGGCCGGCATCGTGGCGGCGGGGGTCGGGGGCACGGCGTTGCTGGCCTGGCTTTCCTGGGGGCTGCTCGACCTCGAAGGCACAGCATCGCGGGTGGCGATGGTGGTGGTCGCGGGGTGGGCCACGGCCTGGGCGGTGCGGGGCTACTTCACCTGGTACCGCTACCAGAACGACACGTGGACGGTCACCAACCAGCGGCTGGTGGATTCGCTGAAGCGGCACTGGTTCCACCACCAGATGGCCTCGGCCGACCTCGTGGACGTGGAGGACCTGCGCATCGTACGCAGCGGGGTGCTCTCAACCCTGTTCGATTTCGGCGCCGTGCAATGCCAGACAGCCGGCAACGTGCCGAACTTCGTGCTCGCGGGCGTGCCGAAGCCGTCGCGCCTGCTGGCGGTGGTCGATGCGGCGCGGGACGCGGCGCGGCGTTCGCTCGGGCGGCCGCCCGCCTGACAGCTTCGCATTTACGCCGGCTTGATGCCGGGTCCGTGGCTGCGCGCTAGGCTTGGCGCATGGTTTCGCGGCGGCGGATCCTCGGGGCGCTGGGGCTGGCGGCAACCGCGCCCGGGCTGGCGGCATTGCGCCTGCTGCCGGGTGCCGGCGCTGCATCGGCGCAGCCGGGCCCGGACCGGCCGTTCCGGGCGGTTGCGCCGCTGGTGGGCACGGACGGACCGCGGGCGGCGGTCACCCTCTCGTTTCGGAACCCCTTCCAGGGCGGTGCGGTGTACCTGAGCGTGCAACATGCCCTTGCGGCTGAGGCGCGGCTGTTCGGCCGGGCGTATGCACTGGCGCCGGGGGCCGGGGTGCTCGAAGGATTCGTTGGCGTCGGGGTGGCGGACCCGCCCGGGCCGGCCGCCATCGGCATCTCCGGGGTGGACCTGGCAGGGCACGCCTTCACCTACTCCGAACCGATCACCATCCGGGCGACGAGCTGGACGTACGACGACATCTGGCTGCCGCCGCCGGACCCGCATGCGCCACCGCCGCTCGAGCCGGAGCAGCCGCGGCTCGATGCGCTCTACGCGACCGTGACGCCGCGGCAGTGGGAGCTCCCCTTCATCATCCCGGTCGAACTCGGCGGACCGGTGTTCATCAGCGGCTACTTTGGCGAGCAGCGCTCGTTCAATGGCGGCCCCCGGACGGGCCACCACGGCGGGACCGATATCGGCGCGCCGATGGGAACGCCCGTTCGGTCGACGAACTACGGCACGGTGGTGCTAAGCGAGCTTACGCTGGTGCGCGGCGAGCTGGTCGTGGTCGACCACGGCGCGGGTGTGCTTTCGTGCTACGGGCATCTTTCCGAACGGCGCGTGGCGGTTGGGGAGCAGGTTCGGCGCGGCGACATCGTGGGGCTGGTGGGTTCGACCGGGCTTTCGAGCGGGCCGCATCTGCACTGGGAGCTGTCGGTCGGCGGGGTGCTGGTGGACGGGCTCCGCTGGCTGGACGGGACACAGGGGTTTTAGGGCCGAGGGTCAGCGAAACCGGGGTCGGTCGGCTCCTTGCGCGAGGGGCTTCGGAAGTGGCACGCTGACGGTGCAGAGGGTGCGGGCGAGGGGACCGCCAGCACCGGCAGAGCATGGCATTGGCGACTCCGCCGGAAAGGCTGCTGAGCAGAGGGATGATCGTCGCCCAACGCATTGCCATCGTCACCGTCCTGATGACCCTGCTCCTCATCGCCGTCGGCGCGTTTGTGCGCGCCACAGGCTCCGGGCTCGGGTGTCCCGACTGGCCGCTCTGCCACGGGCAGGCGGTGCCGCCGGGCCACCAGGAGGCCTGGATCGAGTTCTCGCACCGGTTTGTGGCCTCGATTGTGGGCGTGCTGGTGGTCACGGTGGCCGTGCTGGCGTGGAAGCACTACCGGCACGTGCCGCTGATCACGTGGACCGCCACGGCGACGGTACCGCTGGTGGGCTTCCAGGGGCTGCTGGGGGCGATTACCGTGGTGCGCGAGCTCCCGCCCGAGATCGTGGCGACCCACCTCGTCACGGCGATGGTGGTCCTGAGCTGCGAGATTGTGGTGGCCGTGGGGATGTGGATGGAGGATGAGCGTCACCGGGCCTACTTCGAGCGGGTGCGCACGGTCAGCCACGTGCCCGGGCGCTGGGCGCTGGCGGGGCTGGCGTGGCTGGCGGTCACCTTCTGGGTGGGCGGCTACATGGCCGAGAGCGGCGCGAGCACGGCGTGCTCAGGCTGGCCGCTCTGCAACGGCGGCGTGCTGCCCGCTGCCGATGACCAGGAGATCAC
>NZ_DAOUAO010000070.1:0-12444 GCF_034433535.1 Tepidiforma sp. | reverse complement strand
ACGGTCAGGGCAAGTGAGGACCTGGCGCTGAGGCTGGTGCGGGCCGGGCTGGACCTCTCGACGGCGGGGTATGTGATCACGGGCCCGGCCGGGGAGGTGCTGTTCTGGAACCGCGCGTTCCCGGCGGTGACCGGGGTTGAACCGCGGCGAGGGACCCGCTGGGATGAGCTCCGGCAGCTGGTGGCAGGGGCGGCCGACGACGGCGCGGCGGAACGGATTGCGGCGACGGGGAGCGAGCCTGCGCAGCGGCCGACCGGTGAAGGCGAACTGCTTCGGCTGCGCACCGGGCGGGTGATCGAGGTGCACAGCTGGTCGCTGCCGCTCTTCGGGGGAGGGATGGGGCGCGCCTGGCGTTTCCAGGATGTGACGAGGCTGGTCGAGGCGCGCGAGGAGCTGGCAGCCGCGAACCGGCTGCTCGAGGGGATCGTCCAGGGTGCGCCGTACGGCATCCTGGCGGTGAGCATGGACGGGCGGCTGCTGCTGGCGAGCGAGCGGTTCTTCGAGCTGACGGGCCTGGACCGCTCGTGGGCGGGCCTGCCGCCGGCGGAGCGTGCGGCGCGGCTGGAGGCCCTGGCGAAGGATGAGGAGCAGGCCCGGGCGTTCAATCAGCGCTGGCGCGCGGTTCCGGGCCAGAGCTACGCGGATGTCCTCGAGCGCAAGGACGGCGCCTGGTTCCGGGTGACGACCCAGCCGCTGCGGGCGAGGGACGGCGCGGTGGTCGGGCAGCTGTTTTTCTACGAAGAAGTGACGGCCCAGGTGGTAGCGGAGCGGGAGCTGGCGGCCAGCGAGGCGCGCCTGCGAGCGATGGTGGACGGGATGGAGACCGGGCTGGTGGTGGTGAACCGGCAGGGGATGATCACGCTGGCGAACCCGGCGGCCGCGCGGCTGCTTGGCCTGCCCGTGGATGAGATTGTGGGCCGCCAGGTTGACTGGAGCTGGGGCGCCGTGCGGGCGGACGGGAGCCCCTTCCCGCCGTCGGAGATGCCGGTGCACCTGGCCATAACCACCGGGGCGGCGGTGCGCGGGGCGGTCATGGGGGTGCCGCTGGGGGACGGCCGGCTGCGCTGGCTGGTGGTCTCGGCGGCGGTCCTGCGGCGCGGACCGTCGGGGGAGGTGCAGGAGGTGGTCGCCACCTTCACTGACTACACCGAGCACCGCGAGCGTGAGGGGCTGGTGGCGAAGGCCCGATTCCTGGAGAGCTTCGCGGCCCTCTCGGCGGGGGTCGCCCACCGGCTGAACAACGACCTGACGGCGATCGGCGGCAACGCGTGGCTGGTGCGGCAGGCGGGCCCGCTCAGCGAGGACCAGGCGACCGCGCTGCAGGCGATCGAGGCGGTGACGGAGGACGCCGCGCGGCTGGTGGCTGACCTGCGTGCGGCGGCGCTGGGCGGGGATGAGCCGAAGACGCTGGTGGAGCTGGATGTCTGCCTCGGGCGGGCGCTGTTCCAGTTTTCGGAGGCCGAGCGGCAGCGCGCGGCGGTGGTGCTGGGCGCGGGGGTGCCGCGCGTGGTCGGGCGGCCGCGGGCCCTGGAGGCTGCGCTCCAGCACCTGCTGGCGAACGCGTTCGAGGCGACCACGGGGCCGGTGGAGGTGCGGGTCACCCGCTGGGTGGTGCGCGCTCCACTGGAACCGGGGCGGCCGTCGCGCTGGGAGCCGGGGCCGCCGCCGCCTGGGGAGTACGCGGCGGTGATCATCGAAGACGGCGGCGAGGGGATCGCACCTGAGCACCTCGGGCGGCTGTTCGAGCCGTTCTTTTCGACGCGCTTCCCGGGGCGGGGGCTGGGGCTGCCGGCGGCGGCCGGGATCGTGCGGGGGCACGGCGGGTACATCGGCATCGCCTCGAGCCCGGGGCGGGGGACAACGGTGTTCGTGGCCTTCCCGGCGCCGGCGGCGGAGGGGTAGCCCCGGCCGGGCGCGCTGCCATGCCTTTTGGCGGTGGGCATGGTTCAATGGGCGCGAGCACCGAGGAGGGGTCGCGCGATGGATTTTGAGCTGACCGAAGAGCACCGACTGATCAAGGACACGGCGCGGAGGATTGCCCGCGAGGTGATTGCGCCGCGTGCGAAGGAGGTGGATGAGACCGGCGAGTACCCGCACGACTTCTTCGAGGCGTTCAAGAAGGCGGGCCTGCTGGGAATGGCCATCCCCGAATCGATGGGCGGCACGGGCAACGGCATCCTGCCGCTCTGCCTGGCGATCGAGGAGGTGGCCAAGTACGAGTGCGGCGCCGGGCTGATGCTGGTGCTCAGCGGCCTGCCGACGCGGCCGATCGTCTTCGGGGGGACGCCCGAGCAGCAGCAGCGCTGGCTGCCCGCACTCGCCGCAGGGGATGCCAAGGCGGCCTTCTGCCTGACGGAGCCGGACCACGGTTCGGATGCGGCCAACCTGGAGACGCGGGCCGTGCGCGACGGGGACGATTACATCCTCAACGGCAACAAGGTCTACATCTCCGGCGGCACGGTGGCGGATTACCTCACGGTGTTTGCCCGCACCGGCGGCCCGGGCGCGAAGGGGGTCAGCGCCTTCGTGGTCGATGCGCACGCCCCGGGGGTTCGGATCGACCGGACCGACGACAAGATGGGCGTGCGCAGCGTGCCGACGGCGCACTTCAGCTTCCAGGATGTGCGCGTGCCGGCGGAGAACCTGCTCGGCGGGGTGGAAGGGCAGGGGTTCAACGTGGCGATGCTGACGCTCAACTCGATGCGGCCGACGGTGGGCGCGCGGGGTGTCGGGCTGGCCGAGGGCGCTGCTGCCTACGCGCTGGAGTGGGCGCGGGAGCGGAAGGCGTTCGGCAGCTCGGTGATCGACTTCGAGGCGATCCAGTTCATGTTCGCGGACATGGCGATCCAGATCGAGGCGGCGCGCAACCTCGTCTACAAGGCGGCGTGGCTGGTCGACCAGGGCAAATACACGCGGGAGTACGCCCACCACCTGTCGATCGCGAAGGCGTACGCGACGGAGGTGGCGAACCGGGTGGCGTTCGATGCGCTGCAGGTGCTCGGCGCGCAGGGGTACATGAAGGACCACCCGCTGGAGCGCCACTACCGGGATGCGCGGCAGCTGATGATCGTCGAGGGGACGAGCCAGATTCAGCGGGTCGTGATCAGCCGGGCGCTGATCGACCGGAACCTCGTGTACGGCTGAGGCGCGGCTGCTGACGGCGCAGGAGCGGCGTGGTAGGCTTCCGCGCCATGCCGACTGCACGTTCGAACGGGATTGAGCTGTATTACGAGACGCACGGGGACCCCTCGGGGCGGCCGCTGCTGCTGGTGATGGGCCTCGGGGCGCAGATGACGCTCTGGCGGCCGGAGTTCTGCGAGCTGCTGGCGCGGGAGGGCTTCTACGTCATCCGGTTCGATAACCGGGACGTGGGGCTTTCGACCAAGATCGAGGGCGGCCCGGCGCCGGACCTTGCCAAGGCGATGGCCGGGGACCACTCGACCGCGTCGTACACGCTGTGGGACATGGCGGATGACGCGGTGGGGCTGCTCGATGCGCTGGGGATCGGCTCGGCGCACATCGCCGGGGCCTCGATGGGCGGGATGATCGTCCAGTGCATGGTGATCGCCCACCCGGAACGGGTCCGCTCGGTCACCTCGATCATGTCGACCACGGGCAACCCGGAGGTGGGGCAGCCGCAGCCGGAGGCGATGGCGGCGCTGCTGGCGCCGCCCCCGGCATCACGCGAGGCGGCGATCGAGCAGGGCGTTCGGACGTGGAAGATTATCGGCTCACCGGCCTACCAGCCGGACGAGGAGGAACTGCGCGAGCGCATCGCCGCGGACTACGACCGCTGCTTCTACCCGATGGGCACCGCGCGGCAGCTGGTCGCGATCCTGGCGACTGGTGACCGGACGGCGGCCCTGCGCGAGGTGCGCAAACCGGCGCTCGTCATCCACGGCGAGGCGGACCCGCTGGTCACGCTCAGCGGCGGCAAAGCGACTGCCGAGGCCATCCCGGGAGCGCGGCTGCTGACCTTCCCCGGGATGGGGCACGACCTGCCTCCGGCGCTCTACCCGGAGTTCGTGCGGGCGATGGCCGAAGTTGCCCGGGCGGCGGATGGCGGCTGACCGACCGGTCCTGTTCGGTCGGAAGGTTGCGGTCTACGGGCCCTCGGGGAGCGGGAAATCGACGCTGGCGCGGGCGCTCGGGGAGCGGCTCGGGCTGCCGGTTGTGGAGCTCGACGCGGTATACCACGCGCGGCCGGGCTGGGACGACCTGGAACTCGAGGACTTTCGGCAGGCGGTGCGCGGCCTGCTGGAGCGGCATGCGGACGGCTGGGTGTTCGAGGGCAACTATCGGCCGGTGCGCGACCTGGTGCTGGCGGAGGCCGAGACGGCGGTATGGCTTGACCTGCCATTCGCGCTCGTCTACTGGCGCCTGGCGTGGCGGACGATTTCGCGGTCGTTCCGGGGCGAGGAGCTGTGGAACGGCAACCGCGAGACGCTGCGGCAGACGTTCCTTTCGCGCGATTCGATGCTGCTCTGGGGGCTGACCGCCTTTCGACGGTCGCGGGCGAGCGTGGCGGAGTCGCTGCGGGGCTGGCGGCAGCCGGGCCGAACGGTTTACCGGCTGCGGACGCCGGGGCAGGTCGGCTATCTGGTGCGGAATGCGCGCCTCGAGGAACGCCGGGCGGGCTGAGGAAGCGGCGCCATCATCGCCGGGAAGAGCTCCGGCAGGGCTTCCTCCCTGCCCTCGCGGGCGGCGGCATCGGCGACATCGTCGGTCGGCGGGACGAGCTCTTCGTGCGGGAGCAGCGGCGTTTCGCGCCAGTCGGGCAGGCGGCGGGAATTGCGTCGCGGCGACACCTTGCACCTCCGTGGCGGACTGCTGCTTCGAGCATGCCCCGAAAGGGCGACGGCTGTCGACGTATTGCAGGTGATGGGGCGGGCCGGCGGGGGTAGGATGGAAAGCTGCGGTGAAGGGCCGCGCGAAGGAGGCAGACGATGGAACGGATTCGGGACGGGAACCTCGAGATCGTGATCGGCGGGCCGACGGGCTACGGGAACAATGTCTACGTCGTGATCGACCGGGGGACGGGTGAGGCGGCGTTCATCGACGCGCCGGGGGAGCCTGAGGCGAACGCGGCCGCGGCCGAGGCGGCGGGGGTTCGGCCGACGAAGATCCTGCTGACGCACGGGCACTTCGACCACACCCCGGCGATCGACGCGCTCAAGGCCCGCTACGGCGCGAAGCTGTACGCGGACCCGGATGAGCCGGGGCTGAACGAGGGGCAGCTGGATGTGCCGGTACGGCACGGGGACGAGGTGCGGGTGGGAAACCTGGTGTTCCGGGTGCTGAGCGTGCCGGGGCACACACCGGCGAGCACCGCGTACCTCTGCGGGAAGAGCGTGTTCGTGGGGGATACGCTCTTCCCGGGCGGGCCGGGCCGCTCGAAGGACAATGCCGCGCTGCAGCAGGAGATCGCCTCGATTGTGCGGGAGCTGTACAGCCTGCCGGAGGAGACGGTGGTCTACCCCGGGCACGGGCCAACCACCACCATTGGGGCGAGCAAGGCGGAGTACGCGGTGTTTGCCTCGCGGGAACACGCGCCGGACCTCTGCGGGGATGTGACGTGGCTGAATTCGTAGGGCCCCCTGACGGCTGGTGGTCGGTGCGGGTTGGGGAGCCGCGGACGGTGGTGCTGAGCACGGCCGGCCCGGGCGGCCGGGCGCACGCGGCGGCGGTCTGGTACCTGTGGCGGGACGGCGAACTGCGGGTGGTAACGGGCCGGGGTTCGCAGAAGCACCGGAACATCGAGCGCACCGGTCAGGCGACGGTCACGTGGCTGGATGACTGGCGCTACCTGACGGCCTCCTGCAGCGCGACCGTGGCGCCGCTCACGCGCGAGGACCGCTACGCGCTCTGGGAGCATTACCGCGGCCCGGAGGTGGCAGCGAAGGAGACGGCCGGCAACGGTCACGAGGAGATGGTGCTCCTGCGGCTGCGGCCGGTGCGCTGGTGGGGCCAGTGGTGATGGCGGCTTCTCCCTTCGGGATGAGGGGCGTACTCTAGCGAGCCATGGGCAAGCTCGAAGGAAAGACGGCGCTGATTTTCGGGGTCGCGAACGACCGGTCGATCGCCTGGGGGATTGCGCAGGCGTTCCACCGCGAAGGCGCGAAGCTGGCGTTTTCGTATGCAGGGGAGAACCTGGAGCGACGGGTTCGGCCGCTGGCGGAGAGCGTGGGGGCGGACTTCATCGAGCTGTGCGATGTGACGAAGGACGAGGACATCGAGCGGCTGTTCGCGGCAGCGAAGGAGCGGCTGGGGACGATCGACGTGCTGGTGCACGCGATTGCCTTCGCCAACCGGGAGGACCTGGCGGGGAGGTTCGTCGACACCTCGCGGGCGGGGTTCCTGCTCGCGCACGACGTCTCGGTGTATTCGCTGGTGGCCCTGGCGCGGGCGGCGCGGCCGCTGATGCCGAACGGCGGCAGCATCATCACGCTGACGTACTACGGGTCGCAGAAGGTGGCGCCCAAGTACAACGTGATGGGGGTGGCGAAGGCTGCGCTCGAGGCGACGGTGCGCTACCTGGCGTGGGACCTGGGGCCGGAGCAGATCCGGGTCAACGCGATCAGCGCGGGGCCGATTCGAACGCTGGCTGCGAGCGGGATATCGGGCTTCCGTGACTATCTGAAGGCGTTCGCGGATATCGCGCCGCTGCACCGGAATGTGACGATCGAGCAGGTGGGGGAGGCGGCGGTCTTCCTGGGGAGCGACATGTCGAGCGGGACGACCGGCGACATCCTCTACGTGGACAGCGGCTACAACATCATGGGGCTCGTGGCGGAGAGCCGGGAGTAGCCGGGTGGAGCCGGGGCGGTTCCGGGTGGTGCCGTACGACCGGGTTCGGCACGGGGATGGCCCCTGGCGGGTGGTGGCGGCGGTTTTCGCGGAATATGGATTCCCGTTTGCCGTGGATGGGTACGATGCCGACGTGCTGGAGCCGGAGCGGCACTATCCGCCGGGCTGGTTCCTGGTGGCGGAGGATGCGGACGGCGAGGTGGTGGGCTGCGCGGGGCTGACCGACGAAGGCGGCGGCGAGTTTGAGCTGCACCGCCTCTACCTGCTGCCGCGGGCGCGGGGGCAGGGGCTCGGCGAACGGCTGACCCGCGAGGTGGTGCGGCTGGCGCGGGAGGCGGGTGCACAGCGGCTGGTGCTGTTCAGCGATATCGCGTTCGAGCACGCGCACCGGCTGTACGAGCGGTGCGGGTTCCGGCGCAACCGGTTTCGCTATGCCCCAGACCCCTGGCAGAGCCGGGAGTGGGGCTTCGTGATGGAGTTCGAAGGAGGGGCATGATGGCGCGAGCGCGCTGCCTGTGGTGCATCGAACCGCCGTACGGGGAGGTGGCCGTGCTGAAATGGCGGGGTGAAGAGCGCGAACGGCTGACCATTCAGCTCTGCCGGAAGCACCTGGCGCGGCTGCGCGAGGCCGGGCAGCAGGGCCGGGAGCACAAGGGCTGGCGGTACAAGGAGGGCTGGTGGTGATTGGTGCCAGGGAGGGGGCCGATGCCCCCGGCCGACCTGGACGGCGCCTTTGCGGCGCTGCGAGAGGTGCTGCGCCCGTATGCCGGCCAGCTTGTGGTGCGGGCCGACAGTGATGACGAGCTGGCGCTCGATACGCGCCATCGGCTGCCGGGGGGTCGGCTGCTGTTCTTCGGGTCGGTGCAGAAGCGAAAGGCGTACGTGAGCTACCACCTGTTCGCGGTGTACACGGACCCAGACCTGCTGGATGGGCTCTCGGCGGGGCTGCGCCGGCGGATGCAGGGCAAATCGTGCTTCAACCTGAAGGCCCCGGAAGCCGAGCTGGTCGAGGAGCTGCGAGCGCTCACGGCTGCGGCCTTCGCACGCTACCGGGAACGCGGCTACGTTGCGGAGTAAGGGGGGCGCCCGGGGCCAGTTCAGCGGAAGTGGGGCATGACCGTCTCGGCGAAGAGCCGGGCGGGCTCGCGGGTATCGCGGCCGAAGAACTCGATGACGAACATGGTGCAGCCCAGTTCGAGGTGACGCTGGATCTGCTCGCGCACGCGGGCCGGGCTCCCGGCGATGGCCAGCGGCCCGGTGGGGTCGCCCATGTGGCCGCCGAAGATCTTCTTCGCGGTCTCGATCATCGGCCCCGCGGCGGCATCGTCGGGGGCGATGATGACGAGGCACTGCTGGCTGATGGTGATCTCCGCGGGGGCGCGGCCGATGTCGGCGCAGTGCTGGCGCAGGACCTCGATCTTGCGCGGCAGGGCGTGGTGGTGGGCGGCCAGGTTGTTCCAGATGTCGGCGTGGCGGGCGGCGACGCGGAGCAGGACCTTTTCGCCGGCGCCCCCGATGAGCAGCGGCGGGCGGCGGACGGGCTTCGGCTCGCAGACGAGGTTGCGGGCGTGGACGAACTCGCCTTCGAGGGTGACCTCGGGCTCCGACCACATGGCGCGCAGGAGCTGGATGGTCTCGCGCAGCTGGCGCATCCGCTGGCCGATGGGCGGGAAGGGCACGCCGAAATCGGTGAACTCGCGGGGCATCCAACCGGCGCCGAGGCCGGGGATGATGCGCCCGCCGGCAATGTTGTCGATGGTGGCGATGACCTTGCCGAGGTGGGCCGGGTTGCGCATGCCGGCGGGGGTGACGAGCGTCCCGATTTCGACGCGACTGGTGATGGCGGCGACGGCGGAGACGAGCGACCACGCCTCGAGGATCGGGATCTGGGGCGACTGCGGACCGTAGAGATGGTCGCACACCCAGAGGGAATCGAAGCCCATGGCCTCGAATTCGCGCGCGGCGGTGCTGGCTTCCTCCCACGTGCGCTTGATCTGGGGGATGGTGACGCCGAAGTGGACGGTCGGCATAGCGCGGCCTCCGCGGGGATGCTGGTGGGGGAAAGCCTAGCGGAGGCCGCCGGGGCGCGCGAGGGCGGGCTCAGACCACGAAGTAGCGGGCCTCGGGATGGTGCACGATGACGGCGCTGGTGGACTGCTCGGGGTGCCACTGGAACGTCTCGGAAAGCTCCGCGCCGATGCGCTCGGGGCGGAGGAGCGCCGCGATCTTCGTCTGCTCCTCGAGGTCGGGGCAGGCGGGGTAGCCGAAGGAGTAGCGCGAGCCCTGGTAGCCCTGGGCGAAGAGCTTTCGCATGTCGGTCGCGTCCTTGCCGTCGATGCCGAGCTCGTGACGGACGCGCTTGTGCCAGAGTTCGGCGAGGGCCTCGGCGGCTTCGACCGAGAAGCCGTGCCAGTGGAGGTAGTCGCGATACTCGTTGGCTTCGAAGAGCTGGTGGGCGAACTCGCTGGCCCGGGGGCCCATGGTCACGAGGGTGAGGGCGACCACATCGAACTGCGGGCCGGCGGGGTTGGCGGCGGCCTCTTCGGCGGAGAGGAAGAAGTCGGCGATGCAGAGCCGGCGGCCAGAGGGTTGGCGGGGGAAGACGAAGCGGACCGGCTCGCCGGAGGGGCGGCCATCTTCGACGGTCGGCCAGACGATGAGGTCGTTCTTCTCGGCGAGGGCAGGGAAGTAGCCGTAGACCACGGCGGGCAGGAGGAGCTGCTCGGCGATGGCGCGTTCCTGCCAGCGGCGGAAGATGGGGCGGACCTCTTCATCGATGAAGCGCTGGTACTCCTCGGGGCTGCGCTGGCCGCGCTGGTACTGCCACTGCCCGCGGAAGAGGGCGACTTCGTTGATGTAGGGGTAGATTTCGCGCAGGGGAATGCCCTTGACGACCCGGCTGCCCCAGAAGGGCGGCGTGGGGATGGGGACGCCACGGGTGACATCGGATGGGGCGTACTCCGAGCGCGAGGGGCCGGAGGCGGGGGCCGGTGCTGCGACGGGGTCGTAGCCAGAATCGTCGCTGCCGGACTTGCGCGGGGAGGTGCGGGTGAGGATGGGCGGCTGGCGGCCTTCGCGCAGGGCGGGGATGACCTTATCGAGGGTGGCGAGGCCTTCGAAGGCGTCCTGGGCGTAGTAGACGACGCCCTTGTAGACGCTGCGCAGTTCTTCTTCGACGTACTTCCGGGTGAGGGCGGCGCCGCCGAGGATGACGGGGTAGTGGAAGAGCTCGCGGGCGTTGAGCTCCTCGAGGTCTTCGCGCATCACGACGGTGCTTTTGACGAGCAGCCCGGAGAGGCCGATGACGTCAGCCCCGACCTCCTGGGCCTTTTCGATGACGTTCGAAATCGGCTGTTTGATGCCGAGGTTGTAGGTGGTGTAGCCGTTATTGCTGAGGATGATATCGACGAGGTTCTTGCCGATATCGTGCACATCGCCGCGAACGGTGGCGAGGACGATTTTGCCGCGGGACTGGCCTTCGACGCGCTCCATGTAGGGCTCGAGGAAGGCGACGGCGGCCTTCATGGTCTCGGCCGACTGGAGGACGAAGGGGAGCTGCATTTTGCCGGCGCCGAAGAGGTCGCCGACCTCGCGCATGCCGGCGAGGAGGTGCTCGTTGATGATGGTGAGCGGGTCGAAACGGGCGAGGGCCTCTTCGAGGTCGTCCTCGAGGCCGCGTCGGTCGCCGTTGATGATGCGGCGGCGGAGGCGCTCTTCGACCGGGAGACGGGCGGCCTCGGCTGAGTGGGCGGCACCGCCGGCGGGAGCTTCTTCGCGTTCGAAGAGGGAGATGAAGTGGGTGAGGGGGTCGTAGCCTTCGCGGCGGCGGTCGTAGATGAGGTCGCGGGCGGCCTCGAGCTGGTCGGCAGGGATACGGTTGAGCGGGAGGATCTGCTTCGCGTTGACGATGGCGGCGTCGAGGCCGTGGTCGATCGCTTCGTAAAGGAAGACGGAGTTGAGGACGCGCCGGGCGGCGGGCTTGAGGCCGAAGGAGCAGTTGGACACGCCGAGGACGGTGTGGACGCCGGGGAGCTCCTGCTTCACCCGGCGGATGGCCTCGAGGGTTTCGATGGCGTCGCGGCGGAGCTCTTCCTGGCCGGAGGTCATGGGGAAGGTGAGGCAGTCGAAGAGGAGGTCGCCGGGCTCCATGCCGTAGCGGTTGACGGCGAGGTCGTAGATGCGGTGGGCGACGCGCAGCTTCCACTCGGCGGTGCGGGCCTGGCCCTCCTCGTCGATGGTGAGGGCGATGGCGGCGGCGCCGTGCTCCTTGATCAGCGGCAGGAGGCGGGTGATCTTGCGTTCGCCGTCCTCGAGGTTGATCGAGTTGACGATGGCGCGGCCGCCGTAGAGTTCGAGCGCCGTCTTGATGACGGGCACCTCGGTGCTATCGAAGACGAGGGGGACGGCAACCTGCGTGCGGAAGGCGGAGACGACCCGGTGCATATCGGCGGTGCCATCGCGGCCGACGTAATCGACCATCACATCGATGACGTGGGCGCCCTCGGCGGCCTGCTCGCGGGCGAGGGCGACCATGCCGTCGACGTCCTCGGCGAGGAGGAGGTCGCGGAAGGCGCGGGAGCCGGTCGCGTTGGTGCGTTCGCCGATGACGAGGAAGGAGGTGTCCTGTTCGATGGGGACAGCGGTGTAGAGCGAGGCGACGGCGGGCTGGTAGCGCCCGGGGCGGGGCCGCGGGCGCGGCCGGCCGATGGCGCGGATGGCCTCGGCGAACATGGCCGGGGTGGTGCCGCAGCAGCCGCCGACGATGCTGGTGCCGAACTCCTCGACGAAGATGCGCTGGTAGCGGGCGAATTCCTGGGGCGAGAGGTTGTAGCAGGCGCGGCCGTCGATGACCTCGGGCAGGCCGGCGTTGGGCGCGATGAAGACCGGGCGGCGGGAGTTCTGGGCGAGGTAGCGGACGTGCTCGACCATCTGCTCGGGGCCGGTGGCGCAGTTGATGCCGATGATGTCGACGACGTCGAGCGGTTCGAGGGCGGCGAGGGCGGCGGCGATATCGGAGCCGAGCAGCATGGTGCCGGTTGATTCGATGGTGACGGAGGCGATGACGGGCACGCGGCGGCCGGTGATCTCCATCGCTTCTGCAGCTGCGGCGAGCGCGGCCCTGGTCTGCAGGAGGTCCTGGCAGGTTTCGATCTTGAGGACGTCGATGCCGCCTTCGAGCAGGCCGAGGCACTGTTCGCGCCAGCCCTCGCGGATCTCGGCGTAGGTGATGTGGCCGAGCGAGGGGAGCTTCGTGCCCGGGCCGATGGTGCCGAAGCTGTAGCGGGGCCAATCGGGGGTAGAGAAGCGGTCGCGGACGCGGCCGATGACCTGCGCGGCGATGCGGTTGAGCTCGCGGGTGCGGTCGGCGAGGCCGAATTCGGCGAGGACGACGGGGTTGGCGCCGAAGGAGCAGCTATCGACGGCGTCGACGCCGACCTCGTAGAAGGAGGCGTAGATGCCCTCGAGGATGCCGGGGTTGGCGATGTTGAGCCATTCGGGGCAGCCCTCGTGGGCTTCGCCATCGGGGGCCACGTAGGCCTCGGGCCCGAGGTTGAGGGACAGCAGCGTGGAGCCGATGGGCCCCGCGGCAAAGAGGACCTGGTCCCGCAGGCGGTTGAGGAGGGGGAGATCGCGCGG
>NZ_DAOUAO010000069.1:0-28723 GCF_034433535.1 Tepidiforma sp. | reverse complement strand
GCCCGGCCGCCCATGCGGCAACCCCGGCCAGCCCCCAGAGCAGCGCCCACCCCGCCAGCGCCGCTACGACGGCCACCACCGCCACCCCCGGCGTCGCTCCACGGGCGAACCGGGCGCCCAGCCCGTCGCGCCACGGCTTCCACCGCCACATGACCACCACACCGGCGCACCGCGCAGCAAACATCGAGGCACCGAGCGCGGCCGCTGCCTCGGTGGTCCCGAGCGAGCTCAGGCAGCCTGCGCTCACGATGATGGCCAGCACTGACGCGGCCAGGCCGTAGGTGCCGTGGTACACGTCCGCCACGATCCCCCGCCGCCGTTCAATGTCCGCGCTGGCCAGCGCGGCATCGGCGGAGTCCGCCAGGCCATCCAGGTGTAGACCACCCGTCAGGACTGCCGCCCCGGCAATCGACAATCCGCCTCCGGCCAACCCGCCCACCAGCCACATCCAGAATCCCGCCTGCAGCCCTGCCGCAAGGCCGATGCCGAGGCCCACCACCGGAAACCAGGGCGCCGCGCGCTCCGGCGCCCACGCCGTTCGACCCGCCGGGACTACCGTGAGAAAGCCGACGGCCGTGCGCAGGCCCGAAGTCACAGGTTTGCTCCGTCCACCCCGGCATCGGCGAAGGTCGCCATCTCGTCCCGGATCGCCACGGCGGCGTCCACCAGGTGCAGGGCAAGCACCGCCCCGGTCCCCTCCCCCAGGCGAAGGTCGAGGTCGAGCAGGGGGCGCAGTCCCAGCGCTTCCAGGATGTGCCGGTGCCCCGGCTCCGCCGAGCGATGACCGGCGATGAGGCAGCGCTCAAGTCCCGGCACCAGCCTCGAAACTGCCAGCGCAGCCGCACCCGCGATGAACCCATCGAGCAGCACCGGCACACGCCGCTCAGCCGCCCCGATCATCACGCCGGCCAGCCCGGCAAGCTCGAACCCGCCCACCTTTGCCAGCACATCCAGGGCATCGCCTGAATCCGGCCGATGCAGCGCAAGGGCCCGCGCGATGACTCCCGCCTTGTGTCGCCGGGCAGCCTCGTCCAGTCCGGTGCCCCGTCCGGTGACCTCCTCGGCCGGGAGGCCAAGCAGCGCCGCCGTTACCGCACTCGCCGCTGTCGTGTTGCCGATGCCCATCTCGCCCACCAGGGCAAGATCAAGCCCGCGCCCGAGTTCGGCCGCAACCAGCTCTCTGCCCGCCTCCACCGCACCAGCAGCCTGCTCGCGCGTCATGGCAGGCTCCACAGCCATGTTCCCGGTCCCCGCCCCGAAGCGCCGCTCCACCAGGCGGCCTCCATGCCCCTCCAGCCGGACGAGGGTGCCGAAATCCGCAACCACGACCCGGGCCCGCGCCTGCCGGGCGAGCACATTCACGGCTGCCCCGCCCCGCAGGAAATTCCGCACCATCTGGACGGTCACACTCTGCGGGTAGAGCGACACCGCCTCCCGGGCCACGCCATGGTCGGCAGCCAGGACAAGCACACATCGCTCACGAAACCGGCAGCCCGGGTCGCCCGTGATGCCGGCCAGCTGAATCGCCAGTTCCTCGAGCCGCCCAAGGCTGCCCCGCGGCTTCGTGAGCTGGTCGAGCCGCCGCGCTGTCTGCTCAGCGGCGACGTTATCGAAGGACGGAAGCTTCACCGTCAACATGTGCATCACCATCCAGTGCGAGTTCGAACTCCGCGGCCCCGGCGAACGAGACCGGGGATACCCTGGTGCATCGCCTGGTCGATATCGACCCAGCGCCAGCCCAGTTCCGCGGCGAGTCCCCGGAACCGATTGCCCCACGACGGGCCGCCGGCATCGACCACCGCCGTCGTCGCCCCCGTGCGGTCGAGCGTGAACGCCCCCTCGCGCATCGCCTCCAGCGCGTCCAGCCCTGCATGCCCGGTATTTCCCCTGCCGTCGGTGATCACCACGGCGTAGGCGCCCGCAGCCGCTTCCCTCCGGAGGTGCGCTTCCACTGCCCGGGCGGCGGCTGCCAGCCCCGCCCCGAGCGGGGTTCTGCCCCCGGTGCGAACCGCTCCCAGCACCGCCCGCGCTCGCTCGATGTTCCGTGAAGGGGCCAGGTTGAGCGTCGCCCCGTGCCCGCGGAAGGTCACCACGGCCACCCGGTCCCTTCTCCGGTAGGCGTCCAGCAGAAATGACTCAGCAATTCCCCGCGCCGCCCACAGCCGCCGCCTCGCTCCCATCGAGCCGCTGGTATCCACGGCCAGCACCAGCAAACTGGCTCCTGTCGACCGTCGCCGCCTCCAGCGCAGCTCCCCGTTCACATCCGCGCCCGCGGCCCCCCGGCAGCGTCCCAGCGCGCGCGCACGAACCGTAGCGGCCAGGTCGAGGGCAGCCCCGGCCGCCCGTCGCCTGTCCGCCTCCCCCTGTGCCCGGCCTCGAGGTCCCCATCCTTCCGTCCGGCGTCCGCCCCCGCTGACTGCCGTACGCCCCCGGTACGCTTGCCGCCATCGCGCAACCCTCGCAATCGGTCCCGGGCTTTCGCCGCGTGGAGCCAATTGGTTCCCGGGCGACGCATCACCCGGCTGCTCCTCCCCGTCGCGGGGGCCGCTTTCGGCATCGCCGCCGGGACTCCCGCCTCCCGGGCCATCGGCGGCGGGGCTTCCTCCCCCGTCGCCGTCGCTCTTTCCGTCGCGACCCTCGAATCGCTCGAGAACTTCCTCCACGAGCGCCGGGTCGAGCCGCGGCTCCTCGAACGGCTGACGCCGCTGCCGGTGCGCCAGCACCAGCGGGGCGGCCCGTCGCACGTCCTCGAGCGTCGCCTTCACACGGCCCTCCCATGCGGCCAGGGCCCGCACCGCCCGATACAGCGCCAGGTCGGCCCGCAGACCTTCGACCCTCCCGGCGATGCACAGTTCCGCGATAGCTTCCCCAACCGTCTCGGGCAGCTCCATCTCGCCGAGCCGCTCCCGGGCCGACCGCAGGCGCGTACGCCAACGCTGCTCCTCGGCTTCCCAGCTGGCAGCGAAGGCGGCCGGGTTCGCGTCGAAGGCGAGCCGCCGGCGCAGTGCCTCCTGCCTGGTGCGCGCGTCTTCGATGTTTTCGGCCTCGGCCATCAGTCCGAAACGGTCCAGCAATTGCGGGCGGAGCTCCCCCTCTTCGGGGTTCATGGTCCCAACCAGGATGAACCGGGAGGGATGGGCAACGGATAGGCCATCGCGCTCCACCACGTTCACCCCGCTCGCCGCCGCATCCAGCAGCACATCGACGAGGTGGTCCGGCAGCAGGTTCACTTCGTCGATGTACAGGACCCCGCGATGCGCAGCGGCCAGCAGCCCCGGCTCGAACCGCAGCCGGCCCTCGCCCAGCGCCGCCTCCACGGAAAGCGTCCCAACGACTCGCTCCTCGGTAGCCCCAAGCGGCAGGTCCACCACGGGAGTCGCTCGCAGCTCTTCCCCGTCACCACGGTGCACTCCCCCCGGGCAGGTAGGTGCCCCCGGTTCGCACTGGAATCGGCACCCTGCCGCAACCGCCAGCGGCGGCAGCAACGCTGCAAGACCCCTCGCCGCGGTCGATTTCGCCGTACCTTTCCCTCCGCGGATGAGGACCCCGCCGATCTCGGGGTCGATAGCGTTCAAGAGCAGCGCCAGCTTCATTTGTTCCTGGCCGAGAATCGCGGGGAACGGGAACCGCACCGCTCCCGTGTCTCGTGCTCCTTCAGTCCCCATCTCCGGTAACTCCTTCCACGCCGGCCTCGATCCATCCATCCATTTCCAGCGCCGTCCGCTCCAGCGCTTCAAGGATTTCCCGGTCGGGCGCCTCCCACATGCCGCGCGAGGCTGCCTCCAGCAGCCGGCGCGCAATATCGCGGAGTGCCCACGGGTTCATCTCTTCAAGAAACCGCCGATTCGCGCCGTCCAGCACCAGCGATTCCGCCAGCGCGGAGTAGTCCCAGTCATCAGCCACCCCGGCGGTGGCGTCGTAGCCGAAGAGGTAATCCACCGCCTTCACCATCTCCGAACCCCCGGCATGGCCGTGCTGCCGCATGCCCTCCTGCCAGCGAGGATTGAGCACCCGTCGCCGCAGGGCCCGTTTGGTTTCGTCCTTCGCGTCACGCACGCCGGGCGCGTCAGGCCGGTAACTCTCGCCAATCCATGCGCGCGCCGATCGCCCGCCCAGCTCCTCGACCACCGCCACCATCGCCCCGTGGTCCTGGAAGTAGTCGTCGGTGTCCAGCACGTCGTGCTCCTCGTTGTCCCGGTTCTTCACCACCACGTCGACCTCTGCCGCACGCCGCGCGAACGCCTCCTGCCGCGGACCCAGGTATCGAGCCCCCCGGAACCCGTGTCCGACCCAGGTCGCATAGGCCTGCGCGAGGTCACGCCGCGTCTGCCAGTTCCCATGCTCGATGAGCTGCGCGACCGCATCGACGTACGTCCCCGGCGCCGGCCCGAATATCCGCAGGCCGTCCTCTTCCCCATTGCCCTGCAGCAGGTGCCGCCTGACGAAATTCGCCTCTGGCGGTTCGTCCTGCGCCGCTGCCAGCGCGACCGCCCGGTCGAGCAGCTCCATCACCTGCGGAAACGCGTCCCGGAAAAAGCCGCTCACCCGCGCCACCACATCGATCCGTGGCCTCCCGAGCTCCTCCAGCGGCACCGGCCGCAGGCCTGTGACACGCCCGCTTGCTTCGTCCCATACCGGTTCCACCCCCAGCAGTGTCAGCGCCTCCGCCACGTCCTCTCCCCCCGTCCGAATCAGGTGGGTACCCCACATCACCACCGTTACCGACTCCGGGTAGCGTCCCTCCTCTGCGAGGTGCTTCGCGATTACCGCCGCCGCGAGCCCTTTCCCGACCTCCCAGGCCGCCCGCGTCGGGATCGCTCGCGGGTCAAGCCCGTAGAAATTCCGCCCCGTCGGCAGGACCTCCAGCTGTCCCCGGGTTGGCGACCCCGCAGGACCCGGCGGTACGAAGCGGCCCTCCAGCGCCGCAACCACGGCCTCTGTCTCGCCCACGCAGCGGCGCAGCGCCGGCACCACCTCGGCGGCCAGCGATACCGCAGTCTCCCGGGTCCTGTCGCGTTCGAGCAGGTGGTCCCAGCCCGTCGGAGCCGGGATGTCCGCGTCCAGCTGTGCTGCGCGGGCGACGGCACAGACTGCAAGCCGTTCGATGGTCGCCGCAGCCTCCCCCGCCATGAGGCGCTGTCCTGCCGGTCCGTCCACCGCGAGCTCACGTTTGGCCAGCAGCTCCCGCCAGGACAGGCCCGCCTCCTCCGCCAGCACCTCGTGCAACGACGGCCGGTCGGTTGTCCTCACCCGGCCCATGCACGCGACCAGCTCTGCCAGCGCCTGCCCCTCAGGTGCCTGCCCCAGGATGTGGAGACCGACCGGGATCTGGGCAGTTTCGAGCTCCGACAGGTAACGGGCAACACGCCCGGCGAACTCACCGAGCCCGTCGTCGTTGGGCGGTGGACCAACTGCAGGGTCATGGTCCAGCCCGGTCGCCAGGCAGAGCTCCCGCAGGCGCACCGCTGCGGCCTCGAAGCCCGGGCCCGGCCCGCGTTCCAGCACGGCGCGGGCAGCCGCGAGGGTCTCCGCAAGCGGGCCATACACGCCGGACGCAGCCATCGGTGGCACCAGGTGGTCCACGATCACCGCATGGGCCCGCCGCTTCGCCTGCGTCCCTTCGCCGGGATTGTTCACGATGAACGGGTACACCAGCGGCAGCTGCTCCTGGGCCACCTCCGGGAAGCACGCCGCCGAAAGACCGACGCTCTTCCCCGGCAGCCACTCCAGGTTCCCGTGCTTCCCCATGTCCACCAGCGCATCCGCCCGGAACTCCTCGATGAGCCAGCGGTAGACACCAAGGTGCTGATGCGGCGGCGGGAGGTCCGGTGAGTGAAAGATGGCCCCGGGGTCGAAACCAAATCCCCGCTGCGGCTGCGGCCCAACCCAAATATTGCCGAACAACGCGCCCGGCACCGGCAGCATGTCGGCGCCCGTCAGCGGTTCGCCCGGGGGTTCTCCCCACTGGCGCAGCACGGCCTCGCGTGCCGCTCCCGCCACGCCGTCCAGCCACGCGGCGTAGCGAGGGACGGCAACCTTCCCCGGCGCCTGCGCCCACCGCTCCGGTGTCTCCTCGGCGAGCTCGTTCGAACACCGGCCAACGATGCGCTCCAGCAGCTCCTGCCCGTCGGCGGGCACCTCGTCCACGCGGTAGCCGGCGCGCTGGAGTGCCCGCAGTAACCGCACCGTCGATTCAAGCGCATCCAGCCCAAATGCGGACCCGAGTCGGGCATTCCTGCCGTTGGGACTGTTCAAGAAAATGGCCACCCGCTTTTCGGCGTTGGGCTTGCGCCGGAGCAGCGCGTGGCGCACCGCAAGCCGCGCCACTGACGCGGTCCTGTCGGGCAGCACGCCGGTCTTCGCCGGGGTGTCGCCCTCGCCCGGTTCGCGAAACCCCGCGAGCCCGCCCAGCATCACCCCGTCGACCTCCGGCAGCGCAACGTGAATCGCAAGATCCGTCCCATTGAGGCCCCTCGGGTTCCCCTCCCACGTCACGGCCCGTTCGAGACTGACTACGCCCTCCAGGACCGTCACGCCGCAGAACCCCAGCCCCTCGGCGGCCGGCCCCGCCGACCGTCCGCCGCGCGTCGCCGCGAACGAAAGCAGCGAAACCACGCAGTCCGGTCCGGGACCCCCGGCCAGCAGCAGCTCCCGGAGCGCCAGCGTCGCGTCGGCCTCCCCGTCTTTCCGGAGCAGCCCTGTGGTGAACACCGGCAGCACATTGGCCCCCGCTTCCTCGACCGCAGCGCAGAGCGCATCGATGGCGTCGGTATCGCCCGCCAGCAGATGCGTCCGGTAAAACACCACCGCCACGAGCGGCCGTTCCGGGTGCCAGCGCAGGGACAGGCTCGCCCGGTTGCTGATGCCCCGCGTCAGCGGGTCGTAGATGCCGTGTTCCGGCATCGGGAGTGGCGGCTCGACCGGCGTGGCGGCCCCGGTGTACCGGTGCGCCAGCAGGCGCAGCGCCCGGGCGAGATTTTCCGCGCCACCCTGCCGGAAATACTCCCAAACCTCCGCCCGCTCCTCCGCTCCGATCGTCGAAATCCGTGACAGGTCATCGTCGACGGGGGGAAAGGTCCGGCACGCCAGGAGCGGGATGCCGCGTTCCCGGCACCCGGCCGCAAGCCCGTCGACCAGTTCGGGCGCCATCTCGCGCCCGCCCAGGAGCCGCAAGACCACGGCCGCGGCGCCGGCCAGCAGGCGGTCGCAAAGCCCGGCATCACCGGACCGTCCCATGCCCACGACCTCGACCGCTGGCGCATCAACTGGCCATCCCGACCGCAGCCGCTCCCAGGCTGCCAGGTCGGCATCGTGGCTGGTCACGAGCACAATGCGGCCCGCCATCAGAACTCGACCCCCGGCTGCGCCTTGATCCCCTGTTCCCGGTATGGATGCTTCACCAGCGTCATCTCGGTCACCAGGTCGGCCGCTGCCACCAGCTCCGCCGGCGCGTAGCGGCCGGTGATCACCACATGCAGCAGGGGTGGGCGGTCGGCGAGCGCCGCCAGTACCTCCGAAGCCGGCAGCCACCCGTAGTGCAGGACGTACGTAAACTCATCGAGCACGAGCACATCCAGCTCTCCCGAGAACATCGCCCGGCAGGCCCTTCCCCACTGTTCGATGGCGAGCGCCCTTGTCCGTTCCGGGTCCTTCGATTTCCAGGTAAAGCCGTCACCCAGCGGGTGGACCGGCAGGCCGATACGCTTCGCCGCCCGGTGCTCGCCGAAATTCGCCGTAGGCGGTTTGATGAACTGGTACACCGCGACGCGCATTCCGCGGCCCCACGCCCGCAGCGCCATGCCGAACGCGGCCGTCGTCTTGCCCTTGCCGTTCCCCGTATTGACGATGAGGAGCCCCTTCTTCTTGCGCGGGCCCTTTACCGGCTGATGCTCGCCGAATCCGTCCGGAGCTCGTTCGCTCATGCCGATACCCCCGCCGCCGGCAGACGGAGCGCTCGGCAGATGACGTCGATAACATCAGCCTCCCCGGTGAACCGCACCGCCGGGCTGGTGCCGGGCCACGAGCCCGCCGCCACCAGGCGCCGGGCCCGCCCAATCGCGCCAGCCTGCGCGTCGCGCACCCGACCGGCCGGCAGATCGCACGCCACCACCGCCTCCGCCGCCTCTGCCAGCCGAACGTGCTCCGCCACGACCAGGGGCCCCGGCTCGCCCGCATCCACCGCGTCGAGGTACGGGACCCCCAGCGCCTCGCAGGTATCCCTGTCGCGGTCGCCCTCCGAGAGCGGACCCACCGTGACCAGGAATCCCGCGGCCACCAGCGCCCGGATCACACCGCCGCCCCGCCCGTGCCCCGCGACCACGTGCACGCGGGGTCCAGCCGATGCAGTCGCGCCAGCAGCCCGTTCGAACCACACCCGCAGCGAGCCGGAGGCAGGATCCGAGTAGATCCGGGCCTCAACGCCGAAGACGTCGCGCAGGAGTTGCGGCGTGAGCACGTCGCCAGGTCGCCCATCGGCCACCACCCGGCCGGCGCCGACGACCACCAGGCGGTCGCACCATCGGGCGGCCAGTTCCAGGTCGTGGAGCACGGCCGCCACCGCCTTGCCCCCCTCGTGGGCCAGGCGCTGCAGCAGGGCCATCAGCTCGAGCTGGTGCGCGACATCCAGGGAGGCCGTTGGTTCATCGAGCAGCAGCGCCGCCGTTTCCTGGGCGAGTCCGCGTGCGATGTGTACCCGCTGGCGCTCCCCTCCGCTCAGGGTCGAGACCTCCCGGTCGCCAAGTGCAAGAGTGGAGGTGGCGGCCATCGCCTCCCGGGCCGCGGCGAAATCCTTCTCCCCCTCTCGTTCGAAACGGCCAAGGTGAACGTACCGACCCATCAGCACCACCTCTCCCGCGGTGAAACCGCGGGCGGTGAGCTGCTCTTGCGGCACCAGCGCGAGGTGGCGCGCCAGCTCCCCGGCCGAAGGGCGCTCCCCGAGGGCTCCCCAGCGAACACGTCCCGCGCTGGTCCTCCAGGTTCCCGCCAGCAGCCGCAGCAGGGTCGATTTCCCGGCGCCGTTCGGCCCCACAATCCCCACCAGCTCGCCCGGGCGGAGCTCAACCGCAGCGTCCCGCAGCAGCCAGCGATTGCCCGCCCGGAACCCCGCCCCTTGAGCCGCAACCGATGCGGTCGCACCCGTCATCGCAGCCCTGCCATCGAGAACTGCGGCGGGTCAGCGACCGGGAACTCCGCCGGCCAGAGGATGTGAGCCAGGTGCTCTGCCGCGCGCACATTCGCAAACGAATTGGTGGTGTATAGCGAAGGCGGCACCACGTACACCTTCCCGTTTCGAATCGCCGGGACCCCCTGGAGCACCGGCTCCCCAAGTAGTTCCGCCTTGAACGCCTCGCCCTGCTTCGCCGGCATCGGGATGATGATGATGTCCGGGTTCGCGAGCACCACCGTCTCGAGGGTGATTTGCTTATTGCCCTTGACCCCGGCCATCGTGCCGCCGTTTCTCCCCCCGGCCGACGTGATGATCCCGTCGCCAGTCGTCCCCGACCCGGCAATGTACAGCGCCGTGTACTTCGTCAGGCTCGCGACCACCGGTTTCTGGGATTCCGGCTTCGCACTCGTCACCGAAACCAGCGCTCCGTAGCGCGCCGCCACCTCATCCGCGAGTGCAATCGCACGCTCCTCCTCGCCATAGATGTAGCCAAGCAGCAGGATGGCGTTGATTCGACCCGCCGGCGTTGGGTCCAGGTCAAGCTGGATCACCGGGATGCCGACTTTCTCGATCGCGACCACCAGTTCAGCCCGCTGAGTAGGCGTCGCAATCACCAGCTCAGGACTCAACCGAATCACCGGCTCGGGCTCGCGCGCCACCGTGGGCAGCCCCTGCACATATGGCGCAAGGAACGTAATGTCCGGGTTCTTCGTCGCCGAACCAACCCCCACCACCCGGTCGAGGGTCACCAGCGAGAGCGTGATTTCGTCGATCCCCGCCGACATCGTGTGAATGCGCCGCGGCGGCTGCAGAACCGTCCGCTTCCCGTTCAGACCGGTCACCTGGCGCGGCCAGCCAAGGTTGTTCGGGTCGGGGATCCCCGGCACGCCCTGCAGCCGTGCCCGGATGGCTGCCGCCCGGTCCGGCGTCGGGGTCGGTGTGGCAACTGAGGTGCCAGCCGCAGCCGAAGGGGCCGGGCTGAGCGTCCTCGGCGGATTGCCCGCTGCGTTCGTGGTCGTGGCCGCTGGACTCGATGTCGCCGTGGGAGAGGCCGTGCCCGTGGGCGCGGCCGCGGTTCCGGCAGGAGTGCTCCCGGCCTGCACCGTCGATACCGGCGAAGACGCCGGCGAGGCGGTCGCCGAAACGGCCGCCGAGGCAGTCGCGGTCGGCTCATCCTCCCGATCGTCGCCGCCGCACCCCACGCCGAGGGCGGAGAGTGCCCCCGCGAGGAGCAGACCGGCCGTTACCAGGCGCCAGCGCAAGTGGACATGCATCACACATACCTCAAAGGGAATTCGTAACGCTGGAACGTCGCCCCTGCCGAAGCAGCAGCAACGCGAACACCGGCGCTCCGCAAAGCGCCGTGACCATCCCCACCTGGATCTCCGCCGGCTGCGCCACTGACTTCGCGGCCGTGTCCGCCAGCAACAGGAACACCGCTCCCGCCAGGCACGAAACAGGCAGAACGACCCGGTTATCCGCCCCCAGCACCAGCCGTACCGCGTGCGGCACAATCAGGCCCACGAAGCCAATCGTCCCGCTCACCGCCACCGCCGACCCCGTCGCGAGCGCGGCCAGGCCAAGCAGCCCGTACCGGACCCGCGTTACCTCCACTCCGCTGCTTCGCGCGGTCTCGTCGCCCAGCGCCAGCAGGTTCAGGTCGCGGCCGAACAGGCACATCCCCGCGACCGCCCCGAGGATGGGCACTGCCACCACCCGCACGTACTCCCACGAAGCCCCTGCGAACCCGCCGGCAAGCCAGTACAGGATCCCGCGCAGTTCCTCATCGCGCGGCACCACCGCCACAATCACCGAGACAACCGCGCCGAGGAACGAGCTCAGCGCCACCCCCGCCAGCAGCAGGCCCGTCATCGAACCGCGGCCTGCTGCTGTACCAAGCACGGTGACTGCCAGCACGGCCGCCATCGCGCCGAGAAACGCCATCGCCGGCACGGTCCAGATCGAAGCCGCCCGGAGCCCGAACGCAATTGCCGCCACGGCCCCGGCGGAGGCCCCCGCAGACACCCCCAGGAGCCCGGGCTCCGCCATCGGGTTGCGGAACAGCGCCTGCATCACCGCGCCCGAGACCGCGAGGGCCATCCCGGTCAGGACTGCAGCAGCCACCCGCGGGAGCCGCAGCTGCTCAATAACCAGCCGATCCCGCTCCGAGGGCGCCCACCGGTCGATGCCGGCGTACCGGAGAAACGTCCCCGCGACGTCCTGCCACGGGATTGGCACCGGCCCTGTCGCCGTCCCGAGAATTGCTGCCAGCGCCAGGCAAACGGTCAGCACCAGTACGACGAGGATCGCCCGGCTCCTGGTCCTCCCCGGGAACCAGCCAGCCTGCTCCACGTAACCCGGCGCAGCCGGCGATGCGCCCATGGCACTCCTCCGTGGGTGTCCCGCCGATCACCGGGGAGTGCGCGGTCAGCTTCGTCGAAACCATGCGGCAGGCCCTGCGCCAGCGCGCAGCCAGCCTGCCCGGGGGAGCTCCTGCCGTCTATGAGGCAGCAAAAAGCCCCTCCGCAAGGAGGGGCAGCGTTCCCGAAACACATGGCTGCGCCGAGCGCCTGACCACGTGCCCACTACCCGTTTCCCCGCGGGCTAGACACTGACGCCGTCGGCGACCTGGCTTACCACCTGTCGTGGATCACAGTTGCGGGACAGCCCCGGATTTCCACCGGGTTCGCGATCGGACGTCGCGCGGAACATTAGCACGCCATCCGTCCCGGTGCAACGCCCACGCCCGGAGAGCCCTGCTCCGCTACCATCGTCACTGTGGAACCCCTCCCCGACCAGCCGCTTCCCGGCGTCTGCTGGCTTCACGGCACGCGCGGCTCCAACGTCTATCTGGTCCGAACCGGCGACGGCCTTGCCCTCATCGACACCGGCTTCGCCGATAGCGCGCCGGCCATCCTCCGCGCCATCCAGGCCCTCGCGCTTCCGCTGCACGGCATTCTTCTCACCCACCGCCACCGCGACCACACCGGTGCGGCGGCCGCTATCGCCGCGGCTACCGGTGCTCCCATCATCGCCGGGGCCGGCGACTGCCGCCTCCGGGATGGCCGCCTCGTCCTGCGCTCTGGCATCGGACGCACCCACCCCCTCCGCATCGTTGGCGCGTTCCTGCGCCGCCGTCCGGCGCCCGTCCCGGTCGCCGTCGCGGTCGAAGCTCCCGCCGAGGTCCTGCCCGGCATCCGCGCCATCCCTGTGCCCGGCCACACCCCCGGGTCCCTCTGCTTCGTCACCGCCGACCCCGCGGCGGCCTTTGTCGGCGACCTCGTCATCAGCCACAACGGCGAACTTACACGCTCGCTCCGCTGGGCCAACCACGATGACGCCCGCTACCTGCAGTCCATCCGCGACTTCGCGGAGATTGCCCCGCCCGCGGGCTTCCCGGGCCACGGCACGCCGATCCTCCAGGGGTTCGATGCTTCGCTCCGCGTGCTCGCCGAACTCCCCCGCCGCCCCCTCACCCCCCGCACCGCACTCGAACGCACCCGCCGGCTCGCCGCATTCAGCCGCATGTTCGCGGCCCGGCGCCTGCCCGGCCGCCAGCCGCCGCCACAGTAAACCCCGTTTTACGGCGCAACGCCCGTCACTTTCCCCACCTCCTTGACCTTCGTAAAGTTACGCCCCGTGAAAAAACCGTACACCCTCGTCATCGGCCATGCCGCGGCTGCCGGCGAAGCCCCCGCCAACACCCTCGCCGGCGTTCGCCAGTGCCTCGATGCCCGCGCTGAGGCCATGGAGATTGACGTCCAGCTCTCCGCCGACGGCATCCCCGTGCTGCTCCATGACACCACGCTCGACCGCACCACCAACCTCACGGGCCCGGTTCGCGATTACCCCTTCGCAGCCCTTGCGGCAGCCGATGCCGGCGGTGGCGAGCCAATCCCCTCGCTCGAACAGGTGCTCGACCTCGTCGATGGCCGCCTGACCGTCATGTGCGAACTCAAGGCCACCCCCGGCGACCCCGCCCAGGACGCCCGCAACGTCGATGCCGTCATCGACGTGATCCGTCGCCGTGGCGCGGAATCCTGGACCGCCATCCACTCCTTCAGCCCCGATATGGTCGAACGCGCCCGCACCGCCGAACCGCGCATCTCGGCGGCCATCATCTCGCCGCCAGTAACTGGCGATGGCATCGAACGACTCCTCGGCGGGGCCCTCAAGCGCAACGCCCAGGCCATCTCAGTCGAGCACCACGCCGTCACCCGCGACCTCGTCGAGCGTGCCCGGCGGCGCCAGGTCACCGTCTGGTGCTGGACCGCGGACACGCCCGCCGATTGGGAGCGCCTCGTCGAAGCGGGCGTCGCCGGCATCATCACCAACGTCCCCCACCAGCTTCGCGCCTGGCTCGAAGCCGACTAGCTCTTCGGACCGGTGTAGACCACCTCGAACAGTACCCCGTCGGGCGATTCGAACATCACCTGGTAGTAGGTCTGCCCCGGGCCCGCGGCGAACTCGGGCCGGTGCCGCGGCGTTTCGAACTGCGCGGCAATACCCCGAGCGGCCAGCCAGGATGCCGTCGCGTCGACCTCCGCCTGGCTGCCAGCGGCAAACGCGACATGATTGACTGCCCCGCGCGCGTCATGGTTCGCCAGCCCATCGCCCGGCGGCGCCATGAACCACAGGCTCGCCCCATCGCCGCCCCCAAAGCCCAGCACACCGTCGCTGTCGTGCAGGCGGTCCCAGCCCAGGAACCCCAGCAGATCCCGGTAGAACCCTGCGTTCGTCGGGTCGATGTTCACCAGGATGTGGCCAAGCTTCGCGTGCATCGCGTCCTCCTCCAGGCTGTGGCCGGTCGCCACACTATAGAACAGATGTGCTAGCGGAGCAAGCACCTCACCACGAGCCGCCGCCGCCCCCGCCGCCGCCTCCACCCGCAGAACCGCCGCCAAAGCCGGAGCCCCCGCTCGACCTCGTGCTTGCCAGCGTGGAGGAGACCGACTGGCTAAACCCGCGCAGCCCCTCCGAGAACCGCATCGCCTCGAACGCGCCCACGCCCGTGTACCAACCCGCCGTCGAGCGCTGCGCCTCGGCCTCGAGGGTGCGAAATGCCCGCGCCCAACGCTCCACGCACCCGAAGACGATCGCGTACGGCAGATAGCGGGCGAAAATTCCCTCTCGCTCGTTGAACTCCTGCCGCTGCGTCTCAGCGGTCGCGACGTAGAGCCGGAAGCCCAGCACCCGCCGCAGCGCCTCGCTTCCCTTCGCCGTGCGCCGCGACATCGAGGGCGCTGCTGCCATCAGCGCCACGCCCGCCACGGTCACGCCCGCCGGGGCGAAAGCGCGCCCCGCCAGTGTCGCGGCCAGCAGCATCAACCCGGCTCCGGCGAACACCAGGCCCAGCCCCACCATCCCCCAGGCCCGCTTCGAAGTCTCCGGCCGAACGGAGAACCACCCGTGCGCCATGGCGTCGTCGTAGATCAGCCCCTTCGCCTTCGCCAGGTCGTCCGCAAACTCGTATTTCAGGTCCGAAAGGCGGACCCGTTCGCCTTTCTCGAACAGCGCGTCCAGGATTTTCCGTTCGTACGGAAGCAGGTCTTCGCCATCCTTCCGCCGTTCGAGCTCCCAGTCCGCCTTGCCGAACCACCCCTCCTTCGGGACCTCCGTGATGTGCAGGTAGCCCCGCACTGCCAGGTCGATCACGGTCGCCGTCACGTCGAGGGTGTCCGCCCGCTCGTCGAGCAGCACCCCCATTTGCGCGGGCCTCAGCTCCTCCGGCGGCGTGTACTCGACCACCAGCGGCGCCCCGCCGAACAGCGGTCGGGTTTCCTCAGTCGGGTCTTCCGTCAGGTAGTAGATGGTCCGGTACTGGCGGTCCCGCCCGTGCCGCCACCAGAGTGCGATGACCACCGCCAGGCCGCCGAGAACCGTCAGCCCAAGCCCGGTCCACTCGAGCGCATCGAACGCAACATAATCTGCCACCCGCGCCGGCCGAATCACCAGCGGCGGCGGCACCTCCACCAGCCCCTTCTCCCACCCGGCCGCGATGGTGACCTGCTCGCCTGGCTCAAGCGCCCTGCTCGAGAACACCAGCTCGTCGCCCGCCGTGGCGCGGGCATCGCACAGCTCGTCCGACCCGGCGAACCCCACATAACAGGCCCCCCGGGGTGCGGCTTCCCCGGGCAAGAGCACCCGCGCCTCGAAGTATCGCACCGGCACGGGCCACGTCCCCGAGCTGTTCCAGTACAGCTCATCGTGGTCCTCGTACGCATCCAGCGCCCCCTGGAGCCGGTAGCGAAGGATGTATACCTGCCGACCCGTCACCGTCACATCGGGGTCGCCAATCTTCACCGTCAGGATGCCCGACTCCCGCGTCTCCTCGAACTTCAGCGGCGTGCCGCTGCCGTCCGTCACCGCGATGGCGTCGTAGTCCCAGCGCCGGTGCCACCCGTCCGGGCACGGCTCGATCGGCTTCTGGACCAGCTCCCCGGCCTCGTAGCAGCGCGCCCGCGTCACGAAGTAGCGGAAAATCCCGTGGCGCTGCAGCGTGCCGAAGTCCACCTCCAGCCGCTCCTCGGCCTCCACGCTGCCGTCCGGTTGCACCCGGTACGTGACGAGGAATTCGCTCACCTCCCAGCCGGTATCCGCCTCCTGCCCGGACTCGGGAGTCGCCCCGACCGCTCCCGACCCGGCCGCGAGCAGGAGCACCACCAGCGCTGCGAGCATGCCACGTCGCCGCATGGCCATCATTCTATGCCTGCCTTCGCCGGCTCTGCTGTTCAAGACAGGCCCCATACACCGGCGTATGATCACCAATCACGACGCGTCCGCCCTCCGCGGGCGCCCACACTTCAGCCGGGTTGGTGCATGAAAGCATTCGACTACGCCGCCCCGCGCACCCTCCGCGAGGCCATCGACCTCGCGGCCAACGGGCGCAGCACCCTCTTCCTCGCCGGCGGCACCGACGTCATCGTCCAGCTGCGCGAGCATCGCCGCTCCTGCGACCTCCTCATCGACCTCAAGCATATCCCCGAACTCACCAGCATCACCGTCGCCCCCGATGGCGGCCTCGAAATCGGCGCGGCGGTGCCCCTCGCCGCCATTTACGAGCACGAGACCGTCCGCCGGGCATTTCCCGCCCTCGTCGACGCCGCGTCGATCATCGGCGGCATCGCCATCCAGTCCCGCGCCACCCTCGGCGGCAACCTCTGCAATGCAAGCCCGGCCGCCGATTCCTCGCCCGCGCTCATGGTCCTCGGCGCGACGGTCACCGCGGCCGGCCCGAACGGCACCCGCACCTTCCCCGTCGAGCAGCTCTTCGCCGGCCCCGGGCGCAACACCCTCCAGCCGGGCGAGATCCTCGTCTCAGTCCGCATCCCGCCGCTCCCGCGGGGTGCCGGCGCCTTCTACCACCGCTTCATCCCCCGCAACGAAATGGACATCGCCGTCGCCTCTGCCGGGGCATATCTCCGCCTCGGCGACGACGGCCGCATCGCGGATGCCCGTGTCGCACTCGGCGCCGTCGCACCCACGCCCGTCTTCGTCCCGGCCGCAGCCGAGGCCCTCGTCGGCCGCGAGCCCACCAGCGAAGCCTTCGCCCAGGCCGCAGCGGCAGCCCGGGAGGCCGCCTCCCCGATCGACGACATGCGCGGCAGTGTTGCCCAGCGCCGCCACCTGGCCGGCGTCCTCACCGCCCGCGCCCTCCAGTCCGCCCTCGAGCGCATCCGCGCCGCCCACCAGTAACGGAGTCCGTCATGCCCCGCTCTCACGTCCAGGCCACCATCAACGGCGAACCCATCGACTTCCTCTGCGAGCCCCGGCAGAGCCTCCTTGAAGTGCTCCGCGAAGAGCTCGGCCTCACCGGCACCAAGGAAGGCTGCAACAACGGCAACTGCGGCGCCTGTTCGGTCATCCTCAATGGCCGCCTCGTCAACGCCTGCTGTGTCCTCGCGGTCGAAGTCGATGGCGCCGAGCTCACCACCATCGAAGGCATCGCCCACGGCGATCAGCTCCACCCCCTGCAGCAGGCCTTCCTCGAAGAAGCCGCCCTCCAGTGCGGCATCTGCACCCCCGGTTTTATCGTCGCCGCCAAGGCCCTCCTCGACCGCGAGCCCGACGCCGATGAGCACCGCATCCGCTTCTGGCTCTCGGGCAACCTCTGCCGCTGCACCGGCTACGACAAGATCATCCGCGCCGTCCAGAAAGCCGCCGCATCACTCCAGGAGGCAAACGCATGACCACCGTCGAACGCCCCGCCTATCGCGTCATCGGCACCCGCCCCATCCGGCCCGATGGCGTCGAAAAGGTCACCGGCAAGGCCCTCTACGGCGCCGATATCCGCCTGCCGGGCATGATCTACGGCAAGATCCTGCGCAGCCCCCACGCGCACGCCCGCATCCGCGCCATCGATACCTCCGCCGCCGAGCGCATCCCCGGCGTCCTCGCCGTGGTCACCCACGCCGACCTCCCCGCCGCTGCCGACCGGGTCGAGGAACTCGGCGAAAGCGCGGTCAACGTCAAAGAGGTCAGCGAAAACATCCTCGCCTCCGAAAAGGTGCTCTACCGCGGCCACGCGGTGGCGGCCGTCGCCGCCACCAGCCCGCACATCGCCGAGGAGGCCCTCGATGCCATCCGCGTCGACTACGAGGTCCTGCCCCCGGTGCTCGACGTCCTCGACGCCATGCGCGAAGACGCCCCGCTCCTCGATGAGAACCGCCGCACTCGCACCCTGATGACCGGCGAGCTCAGCGAAAAGCCCTCGAATGTCGCCTCCTACAACCGCTTCCAGCATGGCGACCTCGAGGCCGCCTTCGCCGAGGCCGATATCGTCGTCGAGCGCGAATTCCGCACCAAAATGGTCCACCAGGGCTACATCGAGCCCCAGAACTCGACCGCGAACTGGAACGCCGATGGCACCCTGACCATCTGGACCAGCACCCAGGGCGCCTTTGCCGTCCGCAACCTCGTCGCCGAAGTGCTCCGCATGCCCATCGCCCGGGTGCGCGTCATCCCCATGGAGATCGGCGGCGGCTTCGGCGGCAAGCTGCCCATCTACCTCGACCCCGTCGCGGCCCTGCTCTCGAAGAAGAGCGGCCGCCCGGTCAAGATCGTGATGAGCCGCACCGAGGTCTTCGAGGCCACCGGCCCCACCAGCGGCACCGTCATCCGCGTCAAGGCCGCAGCAAAGGGCGACCGCCTCACCGCCGTCCAGGCCCACCTCTACTACGAGGCCGGCGCCTTCCCCGGCTCCTCCGTGGGCGCCGGCTCGATGACGATGCTCGCGCCCTACAACGTCGAAAACTTCGACATCCACGCCTACGACATCGTCGTCAACAAGCCGAAGACCGCGGCCTACCGCGCTCCCGGCGCCCCGGCCGCCGCCTTCGCCATCGAATCCGTTATCGATGAGATCTGCCGCACCCGCGCCATCGACCCCCTCGTCTTCCGCAAGGTGAACTCCGCCCGCCAGGGCACCCGCATGGTCAACGGCATCGCCTTCCCGCGCATCGGTCATGAGGAATGCGTCGAAGCCGCCATGCAGTCCCCGCACTACCGCTCGCCGATCGAGGGCCCGTACCGCGGCCGCGGCGTCGCGTCGGGCTACTGGTTCAACGGCGGCATGCAGTCCAGCGTGGTCGTCGCCGTCAACACCGACGGCACCGTGAACCTCATCGAAGGCTCCACCGACATCGGCGGCACCCGCGCCTCCCTGGCCATGCAGCTCGCCGAGACCCTCGGCATCCCCTACGAAACGATCCGCCCATCGGTCGTCGATACCGACTCGATCGGCCACAACGACGTCACCGGCGGCTCCCGCACCACCTTCGCCACCGGCATGGCCGTGTACGAAGCCGGCATGGCCATCCGCCGCGAAATGATCGCCCGCGCCGCAAAGCTCTGGGGCCTCCCGGAGGACTCGGTCGAATACGACGGCGGCATCATCCGCAGCAAGACCGACGGCCGCCAGTTCACCTTCAAGGAGCTCGCCGCCCAGTCCGCCCGCACCGGCGGCCCGATTACCGGCAAGGCGTCGCTCGTCGCCCGCGGCGTCGGCGGCGCCTACGGGACCCACATCGTCGATGTCGAGGTCGACCCCGAGACCGGCAAGGTCACCATCCTTCGCTACACCGCCGTGCAGGATGTCGGAACCGCCATTCACCCGTCCTACGTCGAGGGCCAGATCCAGGGCGGCGTGGTCCAGGGCATCGGCTGGGCCCTCAACGAGGAGTACGTCTTCGACGAGAACGGCCGCATGCTCAACAGCAGCTTCCTCGATTACCGCATGCCCACCGCGCTCGATGTCCCGATGATCGAGACAGTGCTCGTCGAAGTGCCCAACCCCGGCCACCCCTACGGCGTCCGCGGCGTCGGCGAAGTGCCGATCGTCCCCCCGCTTGCCGCCATCGCCAACGCGATCTGCGACGCAACCGGGTATCGCTTCACCGAGCTCCCCATCTCGCCCCGCCGCATCGTCGAGGCGCTCAACGGCCTCACCGGCTGAGATGGTCCGCGTCTACATCCCCGCGACCCTCCGCAGCCTCTGCGGGGGGTCGCAGAGTCTCGAACTCCAGGCCGGCACGGTCGAAGAACTCCTGCGTGCGGTCGAAGCGCGCTGCCCCGGCTTCTACGATCGCGTCGTCGAGGACGGCCGCCTGCGCCCGGAGCTCGCCTTCGCCATCAACGGCGAGGTCGTTCCCCTCGCCCTCCACGAGCCCCTGCCCGCCGGCGCCGAGCTGACCATCGTCCCCGCCCTCGGCGGGGGCTAACCGCCCTCCCAGGGCCTCCCGAATCGTTCGCGGTAGGCCACCTCCCGCACCGGCCGCCGTCGGTTCCTCCCTGGCCGCTGTTCCGGCCATCCCAGCGGGATGATGGCAAACACCGCGTACTCCGGAGGCAACCCCAGCAGCTCGCGGACTTCGGCCTCGCGCAGCTTCCAGCGCGTGGTGAGGACCGCGCCCAGCCCGGCGGCGTGGGCAGCCAGCAGCAGGTTCTGCACCGCCGGGTACACCGAGGCCCCGAGCGCCGCATCTGCAGCCTCCCCTTCGCCGAAGGCTGCCCGTTCGGCGCAGACCGCCACCAGCACCGGCACCTCCTCCCACGGCGTCCGGTCCGGGGCGGCCTGCCCGTAGAGCCGTGCCCCCAGCGCATCGAACAGCGCCCCCAGGGCCGCCTTCGTCGCGCGCTCCCGCACGGCGATGAACCGCCACGGCTGCACGTTCCGGGCGCTCGGTGCCCGCGTCGCGACCTCGAGCAACCGCTCGACCAGCGCATCGGGCACCTCCTCGGCCCTGAACCGCCGCACGGCCCGCTGCCGCGCCGCGAACTCCGCGAACTCGTCCAGCCCGATGGCCACGCCTACCCCCTCGGCAGTCCCAGCCCGCGCGTCGCGATGATGTTGCGCTGGATCTCGCTCGTCCCCGCGGCGATGGTCGCCGGCACCACCTGCATGTACTCCATGGCGGCACTCTGCCCGAGCACCGCTTCCGGCCCATCGAACCGCCGCAGCTGCCCGGTCATCCCGGTCAGGTGCATCTTGGTCAGCGCCACCCGCTGGGAAAGCTCCGAGCCGTACATCTTGCACATCGACGCCTCCATGTTAGGCACGCCCCCGCGCGCCTGGATCGAGATCACGATGAACGAAAGCAGCTCGCAGACCGCCGTCTCGATGGCGCGGTCGGCCACTTCCAGCCGGTACGCCGGGGGCACCGGCCGCCCGGCCGCCGCCCGCCCGCGCACGTAGCGCGCCATCCGCTCGACATTCTTCCGCGCCGTGATCGCCCGCGCGATGTTCGACCGCTCGAAGTCCAGTGTCGTCGTGCCCACGTACCAGCCGCGGTTCTCCTCCCCGACCCGGTTGCGCACCGGGACCCGTACATCCTCGAAAAACACCTCGTTGAAGACGTGCCCATTCGCCATGTTGATGAGCGGCCGCACCGTAATCCCTGGCGACTTCATGTCCACCAGCAGGTAGCTGATGCCCCGGTGCTTCGGCGCGTCCGGGTCGGTTCGCACCAGCATGAACATCCAGTCCGCCCGGTGCGCACCCGACGTCCAAATCTTCTGCCCGTTCACCACGTACTCGTCCCCGTCGCGCACCGCCCGCGCCTGCAGCGAAGCAAGATCGCTGCCCGAGCCCGGCTCCGAAAACCCCTGGCACCACGCCACCTCCCCGCGCAGCATCGGCGGCAGGTGCTCGGCTTTCTGCTCCTCGGTCCCGTGCAGCATGATGGTTGGGCCCACCAGGTTCAGCATTTGCCGACTGGTCGGAGCGCCCGCCTCGTGCAGCTCCTGGCTCAGTACGAACTGCTCCAGCACCGACATATCGGCACCGCCGTACTTCTTTGGCCACGCCGGCGCGATCCAGCCGTTCTCCGCGAGGCGGTCGAGCCATGCCTTCACTCGCGCCTCGTCCTGCGGTGCCTCGAACGGGCTGTCGTCGTCGTCCTCTGCCGGCGCCCCGGCTCGCCAGTGGCGGTCCACGAACTCCCGCACCTGTGCCCGCCACGCAGCAAGCTCCGGCGTATCCTGGAAACGCATGATTCGACCCCCGCAAATGATGCGCGGATTGTAGGCGCTTCCCATCACCGGCGCGAATGGACCGTCCGGCCCCAGCCCCGCTCTATTGCGAATGCGTTACACCGCCGCCAATTGGCCGCCCCCGAAACCTCCTCGAAACCTGGCGCTCGTAGCGTGACCTCAGCCCAACCTCCCGCCGGAGCAACGAGCGCATGCGCCTGACCGAGCGCGAAACCGACAAACTCCTCATCACCCTTGCCGCCATGGTCGCCCGCGAACGTCGCGCCCGCGGCCTCCGCCTCAACTACCCCGAAGCCGTTGCCGTCATCGCCAGCGGCCTCCTCGAAGCCGCCCGCGACGGCCGCTCCGTCGCTGAGCTCATGGCCATGCAGGGCCAGTTCCTCACCCGCGAGGACGTCCTTGAAGGCGTGCCGGAGATGATCGAATCCGTCCAGGTCGAAGCCACCTTCCCCGACGGCACCAAACTCGTCACCCTCCACCAGCCAATCCCATGAACCAGCACCCGGCTCCCGACAGCCCGTCCAGCCCCCCGCCCGGCGCCATCCTCTTCGGCGAAGGGGAAATCGTCATCAATGCCGGCCGCGACGTGGTCGAACTCACCGTCACCAACACCGGCGACCGCGCCGTTCAGGTCGGTTCGCACTTCCATTTCTTCGAAGCCAATGCCGCCCTCCAGTTCGACCGCGCTGCGGCCTACGGCCGCCGCCTCGACATTCCCGCTGGCACGTCCGTCCGCTTCGAGGCCGGCCAGACCCACACCGTCAGGCTCGTGCCCTTCGGCGGCGCCCGGAGGGTGATCGGCTTCAACGGGCTCAACGCCGGCGGCACCCGCGAGGCCGCCCTCGAGGCTGCCCGCCAGCGGGGGTTCATCTCATGAGCCAGTCCCTCTCGCGCGAACCCTACGCCCACCTCTACGGCCCGACCGTCGGCGACCGCATCCGCCTTGCGGATACCAACCTCTACGCGCTGATTGAACGCGATTATCACGTCCCCGGCGACGAATCCTGCTTCGGCGGCGGCAAGACCATCCGCGACGGCATGGCGCAGACCGCCTCCCCAGGCGAGGTGCTCGACCTCGTCATTACCAACGCCGTCATCATCGACCACTGGGGCATTGTCAAGGCCGATATCGGCATCCGCGATGGCCTCATCGTCGGCGTCGGAGCGGCCGGCAACCCGGACACCCAGGACGGCGTCACCCCGGGACTCGTAATCGGCCCCCACACCGAGGTCATCGCTGGCGAACACCTCATCGCCACGCCCGGCGGCATCGATGCCCACATCCACTTCATCTGCCCCCAGCAAATCGAGGAGGCCCTCACCAGCGGGGTCACGACCATCTTCGGCGGCGGCACCGGCCCGGCTACCGGCACCAACGCCACCACCTGCACCCCGGGCCCGTGGAATATCGGGCGCATGCTCCAGGCGCTCGATACCTACCCGCTCAATGTTGGCCTCCTCGGCAAGGGCAACACCTCCGACGTCACTGCACTCTGGGCACAGGTCGAGGCCGGCGTCTGCGGCCTCAAGCTCCACGAAGACTGGGGTTCCACCCCCTCCGCCATCGACACCGCCCTCCGTGTGGCCGACGCCTTCGATATCCAGGTCGCCATCCACACCGACACCCTCAACGAAGCGGGCTTCGTCGAATCCACCATCGCCGCCATCAACGGGCGGACCATCCACACCTTCCACACCGAGGGCGCCGGCGGCGGGCACGCCCCCGATATCATCCGCGTCGCCGGCCTCCCCAATGTCCTTCCCTCGTCCACCAACCCGACCCGACCCTACACCGTCAACACGGTCCAGGAGCACCTGGACATGCTCATGGTCTGCCACCACCTCAACCCCAACGTCCCGGAGGACATCGCCTTCGCCGAATCCCGCATCCGGGCATCTACCATCGCCGCCGAGGACATCCTCCACGACCTCGGCGCGATCTCGATGATGTCTTCCGATAGCCAGGCCATGGGGCGGGTCGGCGAAGTCATCCTGCGCACCTGGCAAACCGCTCACAAGATGAAGCAGCAGCGCGGGCCGCTCCCCGGCGACCCGCCCGGGGCCGATAACGCGCGCATCAAGCGCTACCTGGCCAAGTACACCATCAACCCGGCCATCGCCCAGGGCGTGGCCCACCTGGTCGGCAGCATCGAACCCGGCCGCCTCGCCGATATCGTGCTCTGGCACCCGGCCTTCTTCGGCGTCAAACCCGAGCTCGTCGTCAAAGGCGGCATGATTGCCTGGTCCGCAATGGGCGATCCCGGCGCCAGCATCCCCACGCCCCAGCCGGTCCGCTACCGCCCCATGTTCGGCGCACGCGTCCCAGCGACCCGCTGCCTGTTCGTCTCCCGCGCCGCCCACGATGCCGGCGTCCATCGTCAGCTTGAGCTCAGCGCCCGCGTCGAACCCGTCCGAAACACCCGGGCCATCGGCAAGCACAGCATGGTCCACAACGATGCCACTCCCGATATCCGTGTCGACCCCGAGACCTTCGCCGTTACGGTCGATGGCGAGCCGGCCGTCTGCGAACCCGCGGCCGAGCTGCCGATGGCCCGGCGCTACTTCCTCTTTTGATGGGCCGGCACCGGTGAATCCGTTCGCCAGCCCCGTTGCATCACGGCCCGGCGCCCTCGAGTCGCTCCTCCGCGCGTTTTACCTCGCCGATTCGGCCCTGCCGGTTGGGGGCTACGCGTACAGCCATGGCCTCGAAACGCTGGTTCACCAGGCCGCCGTGGCCAGCCCCGACGACGTCGGCCAGCTCCTCGCGCTCTACATCCGCCAGCCGCTCGAGCGCCAGCAGTTCCCTGCCCTGCTCGCCGCGCTCCGGGCGCCTGATCACGCCGCGCTTCCCCGCATCGATGTACGCCTCGATGCCAGCATCTCCCCCGCTCCGGAACGGGAAGCGGGCAGGGCGCTCGGCCGCCGCCTCGTCCAGCTCGGCCCCATCCTGACCCCCGGTTTCGAAAGCACGGCCTATGCCCGCTCCGTCGCCGCCGATGAAGCCCCCGGCCAGCACGCCGTTGCCATGGGTGTCCTCGCCCGGCAGCTTGCCGTGCCCCCGCCGGTCGCCCTCGCGGCCTTCGGCCACGCCGCCATCGTCACCCTCACCGGAGCCGCCATCCGGCTCGGGGTCATCGGACCTGCGGCAGCCGCCGGGCTCATCGCCAGCGCCGGGCCCGACCTCGAGGCGGCCATTCACCGTGCCCTCGATGTCCCGCCACCCCGCCGGTTCGGCGCCTTCAGCCCCACCCTCGAAATCGCCTCGGCCCGCCATCCAACCCTCCCCTTCAGGATGTTTGCCGCATGAGCCTCGGACACCCCCACACCTTCGATTTCGCCGCTCCCGCCGACCACCCGGTCGACCCGCGCGGCATCGTTCGCATCGGCATCGCCGGCCCCGTCGGCTCCGGCAAGACAGCCACGCTCCTCGCCCTCTGCCGCAAGCTCTACCCCCTCCTGAACCTGGCCGTGGTGACCAACGACATCTACACCGATGAGGACGCCCGCTTCCTGCTCCGCAACGCCGCGCTGCCCGAAGACCGTATCGTCGGCGTGGCCACCGGCGCCTGTCCGCACAGCGCCATCCGCGAAGACCCCTCCCTCAACCTTGCCGCCATCGACCAACTGGCCGCAGCCCACCCCGGGCTCGAACTGATTCTGCTCGAAAGCGGGGGCGACAACCTCTCCGCGACCTTCAGCCGCGAACTGGTCGACCGCATCATCTACGTGATCGATGTCGCCGGCGGCGACAAAATCCCGCGCAAGGGCGGTCCCGGCACCACCCTCTCTGACCTCCTGGTCATCAACAAAAAAGATTTGGCCCCCTACGTCGGCGCCAGCCTCGACGTCATGGAGACCGAAGCCCGCGCCGCCCGGGGCTCCCGCCCGATCCTGCTCACCAACATGCGCGACCCCGCCGACCAGGCCGCCGTCGCCGCCTGGGTCACCTCTCAGGTCGCCAGCCTCCGCCGGTGAGACGCTCCCGCGCAGTCCTTCGCCTGGTCCGCTACGGGCCCGACACCCGCATCGCCGCCATGCGCGCCGATGCCCCGCAGCGCCTCTCCGCAGGTACCCCCGGCGATTGGCTGACCGTCTACCACCAGCTCCTGGGGGATGGCTTCTTCCCCGGCGAAGCGGCCTCGCTGGCTGTTGCTGCCGGGCCGGGGACTAAAACCTTTCTGACCGCGGCCGCCGCCACACCCCTCCGGGCCGGCCAGCCCTCCCTTGCCGCCGCCCGCCTCTCCGTCGCAGCCGGGGCCACCCTTGTCTACGCGCCCGGCGCCCTCCTGCCCCATGCTGGCGCCATCCACGGCGGCGCGCTCACGGCCGACGTCGCTCCCGGCGGCGCCTGCGTGGTCATCCAGGTCCTCCTTCCCGGCCGCACCGCGCACGAATCGGGCGGCTTCCAGGCGCTGCGCCTGCGCACCCGGGGCGTTGTCGCCGGGCAGCTCGCCATCGCCGAAGACCTCCGCGTGGAGCCGCGCGATTGGCCCCGGGGCGCCGGCGCCCTCCTGACCGTCCTGGCCCTTGGCGAAACCCCTCTCGCCGACCCCGACTGGTGGGCCGTTCCAACGTTGGACCTCCTCGCTGCCTCCCCGCTCCGGGCTGGCGGATGCGCGGCTCGCGCGCTGCTGCCCTCGCTCTCCGATGCCGCGGCCCTGGCCGGGGCAATGATGCATGCCATTCGAACCACGCGGCCCGGAGAGATGAAATTTTGTTCATCCCTCCGAAAGCTTTCCGAAACCTGCTCGCAAGCTGGCTGAAACCAACCGCCCGTAGTTTCGTCCCATCCCGGCCGCAGGGGTCACTCGCCGGGAATCTACCCTCGGAGGAACTACGAGCTTGTTCAGCAACCGCGAAAACTACTGGGTTCGCAAGCGCCTCGGCCGCCGCGCCGTCATCAAGGCCGGCGCCGCTCTCGCCGTCACCCCGGCCCTGGCCTCCCTCGCGGCGGCCTGCGGCGGCGACGACGACGATGAGGCGTCGCCGTCGACCGGCAGCTCCGGCGGAGCGTCGGGCGATACCATCAAGGTCGGCGTCCTCCACTCCCTGAGCGGCACCATGGCCGTCAGCGAGGTCGCAGTCCGCGACGCTGACTTGATGGCCATCGAGGAGATCAACGCCGCCGGCGGCGTCCTGGGCAAGAAGCTCGAGCCAAAGGTCGAAGACGGTGCCTCTGACTGGCCCACCTTCGCCGAAAAGGCCAAGAAACTCATCCAGAGCGATAAGGTCGCGGTCACGTTTGGCTGCTGGACTTCCGCCTCACGCAAGGCCGTCCTGCCCGTCTTCGAATCGAACAAGGCCCTGCTCTACTACCCGGTCCAGTACGAAGGGCTCGAATCCTCGCCCTACATCTTCTACACCGGCGCGACCACCAACCAGCAAATCGTGCCCAGCGTCGAGTACCTGCTCGAGCAGGGCAAGAAGAACTTCTTCCTGGTCGGCTCCGATTACGTCTTCCCCCGCACGGCCAACAAGATCATCAAGGCGCAGCTGGCGGCCTCTGGCGGCAACGTCATCGCGGAGGAGTACACCCCCCTCGGGCACACCGAGTACGCCACCCTCATCGCCAAGATCAAATCCTCCAACGCCGACGTCATCTACAACACCCTGAACGGCGACTCCAACGTCGCCTTCTTCAAGCAGCTCCGTGACGCCGGCATCAAAGCCTCCGACCTCACCACCATGTCGGTCTCCATCGCCGAGGAAGAGGCAGCGGCCATCGGCGGCGACGTGATGGAGGGCCACCTCGTCGCCTGGAACTACTTCGAAACGGTGAAGACGCCGGAGAACGAAAAGTTCGTGCCTGCCTACCACGCCTTCACCGAGAAGTCGGGCAAGCGCCGGCCCACCTCCGACCCCGTCGAAGCCGCCTACATCAGCGTCCACCTCTGGGCGATGGCCGCCAACAAGGCCGGCACGACGGAGGTCGAGGCAGTGAAGCAGGCCATGGCCGGGCTCGAGTTCAAGGCCCCCGGCGGCCTCGTGACGGTTCACCCCACCAATCACCACATCTCCAAGACCGTCCGCATCGGCCGCATCCGCCGCGACGCCCTGATCGACGAAATCTGGGCCACGCCTGGTCCGGTCGAGCCCGACCCCTACCTCGAAACCTATCCCTGGGGCGCGGAATTCGCGAAGGAGAAGAAGTCCTAGCCGCCCGCCTTCCCGCCGGGGGAGGGCCTGCCTCCCCCTCCCCCGGCCCCATCCCCCGAATCCCCCCGAATCCTGCACCGCTCCGGAGGGCAACGTGGATATCTGGCTCCAGCAGCTGTTCAACGGCCTCAGCCTCGGCTCCATCCTGCTTCTCGTCGCCATCGGCCTGGCTTTCTCCTTCGGGCTCATGAACGTGATCAACATGGCCCACGGCGAGATGATCATGGTCGGCGCCTACTCCGCCTACCTCGCCGAGCAGATCCTCGGCGGCCCGATGGGCACGTCCGCCCCGGATGTCTCGTTCCTCGTGGCCCTGCCGGTCGCCTTTATCGTCGCCGGCGTGCTGGGCATGCTCCTCGAAGTCAGCCTCGTCCGACGCCTCTACGGCCGCCCGCTCGATACCCTGCTCGCCACCTGGGGCGTCAGCCTTGTCCTTCAGCAGGCCGCCCGCTCCATCTTCGGCGCGCCGAACGTGCAGGTCACCACGCCCTCCTGGCTCCAGGGCGGTATCGCCGTCACAGGCACCTTCTCCATGCCCTACATCCGCCTCTTCATCATCGCGATGGTTGTCGTCGCCATCCTGCTGGTCTGGCTCTACCTCGTACGAACCGCGCCCGGCCGCCGCACCCGCGCCGTCATGCAGAATCGCGAGATCGCCGCAGCCCTGGGGGTCAACACCGCCCGCGTCGATATGCTCACCTTCGGCCTCGCCTCCGGGCTGGCCGGCCTCGCCGGGTGCGCACTTGCCCTCATCGGGCCCATTGGCCCGTCCCTCGGCACGTATTACATCGTGGACTCGTTCCTCGTGGTCATCCTCGGCGGGCTCGGCCAGATTCTCGGCACCGCTGCAGCGGCCCTTGCCATCGGGCTGACTAACGCCTTCCTCGAATTCCAGCTCTCCGCCTCCGTCGC
>NZ_DAOUAO010000068.1:0-12022 GCF_034433535.1 Tepidiforma sp. | reverse complement strand
CGGCTGCGGCGGGCGGGGCTGGGCACCCGGGTTGTGGGGGTGGAGATCGACCGTGCGCGGGCCGAGCGGGCAGGCGCGTGGGCGCGGCCGGGGCTGGAGTTTCGGCACGGCGGATTTAATTTGCCGCTGGGCGAGGGGGAAGCGGCGGTGGTGGTGCGGGCGTTCAACGTGCTGCGGCAGTACACGCCGGGAGAGGTGACGGAGGCGCTGGAGGAGGTCGCTGCCGGGATGGCGCCGGGCGGGATGCTGATCGAGGGGACGTGCGACCCCTGGGGGCGGCTGGCCTGCTGGTGGGCATGGGAGCGAACGGGGTCGCAGCGCCTGCCGTGGGGCGAATGGCCGGAGCCGCCGCTGCGGCGGCGCTGGCTGGTGCTCGGCGCGCGCATGCCGGGCGTGCTGAGCCCGCGGGCGTTCCAGCCCTACCTGCCCAAGGAGCTGATCCACGAGGCGGAGCCCGGCGGGGTGCTGGACGGCATGTTCGCGGCGTGGGAGTACGGCTGGGTGCGCGCTGCCGGGGCGCCGCCGCGGGAGCGCTGGCATGCTGGGCTGGCCGGCCTGGCGGAGGCCGCTCCGCTGGTACGCTGGCCAGCGCTCGAGCGGCGGGGGCTGGCGGTGGTGCGGGCGGATGCGGGGCCGCTGGCGGCCGTGCTGCGCGGGGTCAGTTGACGGTCCCCGGGTCGCCGGGGCGCAGGGGGTTGGTGAACTGCCGGCCGATGTCGCTGAGGTCGCCGGAAAGGTCGTCCCCGGCGGGGCGGACGCCTTCGCGCACCCAGCGGACGAGGTCGTCGAAGGCGGTCGTGAGCTCCCGGGCGCTGAACTTGCAGTGCCCGCCGGCGCGGATGGCGCGCTGCACGAGCAGCTCCTCGGTGCCGGCGGCGCGCGCCTTCGCGAGGTACGACTGCTCGAGGGAGATGGGCACGAAGAGGTCGCCGGTGTTGTGCAGGGTGAGGAGCGGCGCGGTCAGGCGGCCGGTGGTGGGGACGGCATCGGGGTGGGCCTCGGCGTTTCGGGCGGCGGGGTCGGCGGGGAAGCGGCGGACGCCGGCGTTGAGCTCTTCGGCGGAGACGCCAAGGCCGGGGTCGATGGCGTAGGCGACACCTTCGTTGGTGGCGGCGCGGTTTACGAGGAGCCTGCGCTCGGGGTCGAGCATGGCGAGGCCGAAGTTGACGGCGTACTGCTCGGCGAAGCCTTCGGCGAAGAAGGGGCGTGGCCCGCCGGTGAGGTGTTTCACGGCGGAAGCGAAGGCGCGCCCGGCGGCGGTGGGGGCGGCCGGGGTGCCGAGGCGCAGGGGGAGCTGGACGAGGAAGGTGGAGGTGAGGTCGGCGCCGGGGACGCCGATGGGGAACGTGAGGCCGGAGAAGTACTCGGCGAGGGCGACCCAGGAGACGAGGTAGTCAATTTGTTCGATGCCGCCGAGGGCGCCGCAGAGGGCGAGGCCGCCGTCGTAGACGCCGGGGTGGTTCTCGAGGGCGAGGGCGACGACGTTGCCGCCCATGGAGGCGCCGACGAGGTACGTGCGGGCGGGTTTGCCGAACTCGGCGGTGAGGTGCTGGAGGAGCGCGAGGGTGTCGTCGGCGCCGATGCCGGGGACGTAGCCGTTCTCGCTGTAGCTCGAGGCGGCCCAGGCGAACCCGCCGGCGATGAGGTGCTCGCGGAGGGCGCGCGGCGGATTTTCGACCGCGACTTCGGTGCCGAACCCGGCGAACCCGTGGGCGTAGAGCACGAGTTCGCCGTTCCAGGCATCGGGGATTTCGATGCGATAGGCGGCGCGGCCGAGGATGCCGTAGTGCGCGGACGCGCCCGGGAGCGCGCTGAAGGCGGGGTCGCGGGGGGTGGTAGCCACCCCGGCGGAGGTGCCGAGCGGTCGGAAGGCCGCGGCCGGGGAGGGTGAGGCAGGGGCCCGGGTTTCGGCTTCGGCGGCAGGCGTTGAGGTTGCGGCGGGGGTGGCGGCCGGGGGCGCGGCGGCATCGCTGCAGGCGCCGACCAGCACGGCGAACGCGGCGACGGCGGCGAGCAGCCAGCGGGGCAGGGCCATGCCCCTGAGGATAGCGCCCGGCGGACGGGGCGGGGTCAAGGGGCGGTCAGGAGGGCTGGTAGCGGAAGGCTGGCTTCTCGAGGTACTGCTTGAGGCTCATGCCGTTCTGGTCGCGCTGGGAGAGGACCGGGTTGGTGATGGGCCAGGGGACGCCGATATCGGGGTCGTTCCAGGCCACGGTGCCCTCTGAGGGCGGGGAGTAGAGGCCGGTGCACTTGTACTGGACTTCGGCGGCCTCGGAGAGGGTGAGGAAGGCGTGGCCGAAGCCCTCGGGCACCCAGAGCTGGCGCATGTTCTCGGCGGTGAGTTCGATGGCGAAGTACTGGCCGAAGGTGGGGGAGCCAACGCGGAGGTCGACGGCGACATCGAGGATGGCGCCGAAGGTGCAGCGCACGAGCTTGCCCATCGGGGCGGTCATGTCCTGGTAGTGGAAGCCGCGGAGGACGTTGCGGCCGGAGCGGGAGTGGTTGTCCTGCACGAAGTTGGTGGGCAGGCCGTGCTGGCGGAAGCGCTCCTGGTGGTAGACCTCGATGAAGAAGCCGCGCTCGTCGCGGAAGAAGTCGGTATCGATGATGAGGACGCCTTCGAGCGGGGTGGTGGAGACGTGGATATCCATGCGGGGTCAGTCCTCGAGGGGTTCGAAGATGTGGTGGGTGGCCTGGTAGGCGGGGCGGGCCTCTTCGAGCAGCTGCATCCAGGCGATGTTGTAGTAGCGCGGGTGGCCGAGCTGCTCGATGGGGACGGAGCGGTAGGTTTCGACGAGCTCGGCGACGGCCTGCTCGGCGGTGGTCGGGAGGTCGATGCCCAGGCGGCTGCGAAGCTTTTCGCCGGAGCAGCGGTAGTTGCGGACGATGTTGGGCAGCGGGCCATCGACGAGGGCGACGGGCTGCCCGAGGCGGACCAGGGCGGCGGCGACGACCTCGGCGAGCTGGCGGACCTGGTAGTTATCGCCGACGACGTTGAAGGTTTCGCCGGCGACCAGTTCGGAGGGGGCCTCGAGCACGGCGATGTGGGCATCGGCGAGGTCCTGGACGGCGACGAGGGGCCGCCACATACGCCCGCCGCCGTGGAGGATCAGCCGCTGGCGGACGAGGGCGTCCTTCACGAAGGTGTTGAGGACGAGGTCGAAGCGCATGCGGGGGCTGAGCCCGAAGACGGTCGCCTGGCGGAGGATGACGGGTTCGAAGTCGCGCCCGGCGTGGGCGAGGAGGGCCTGTTCGGAGTAGTGCTTGGAGGTGGCGTAGGCGCCGCGCGGATTCAGGGGCGACGACTCATCGAGGAGGGTATCGGCGTCGGGGGCGCCATCGTAGAGGGAGCAGGAGGAGCCGAAGACGAGGCGGCGGACACCGGCCGCGATGCACTGGCGGGCGATGGTGTCGGTGGCGGAGGCGTTCATTTGCCAGTTGGCCTCGGGGCTGAACTCGGCGGTCGGGTCGTTGGAGAAGCCAGCGAGGTGGTCGACGGCGTCGATGCCGTCGAAGAGCCCCTCGGGCAGGCGGCGGATATCGGCGTTGACCAGTTCGACGTTGGGGTGGCCGGCGTAGTGCGGGATACCCCAGAACATGCGGTCGACGACGCGGACGTGGTGGCCGCGCTCGAGGAGCTTCGGGACGAGGACGCTGCCGATGTAGCCGGCGCCGCCGGTCACGAGGATGCGCATGATGCCTCCGCGGGGCGGGCCATGCGCGGCCCGCATGTCGGAGGATGGTAGGGGAGGCGGCGGATTCAGGACAGGGGACCGTGCTTTTCGCGCAGGTAGCGTTCGAGGCCGAGCCGCCAGTGGGGCAGGCGCGGCACGCGTTCGGAACCCAGGACGGAGTAGGCGGGCCGCCGGACAGGCCCGCCGAACTCCGCGGCGGTGGTGGGCTGGCAATCGGGGGAGAGGCCGCGGAGTTCGAAGATGGCGCGGGCGAAGTCGTACCAGGAGGTTTCGCCGTCGGCGGCGAGGTGGACGGTCCCGCGGAGGCCGTCGCGGAGGTGGGGGAGGAGCGCCTCGGCGATGTGGGCCGTGTTGGTGGGGGCGGTGACCTGGTCGGCGATGACGCGGATGGGCTGGCCTTCGCGGGCGAGGCGGAGCATGGTTTCGACGAAGTTGCCGCCCTTGCCGGCGGAGCCTGCGAGCCCGTAAAGGCCGGAGACCCGGACGATGAGGTGGTCGGGGTTGGCGATGCGGACGGCATCTTCGGTGGCAATCTTGGCGGCGCCGTAGATGTTGACGGCGCGGCGGGCGTCGGACTCGAGGTAGGGCGTGCGCTTTTCGCCGTCGAAGACGTAGTCGGTCGAGAACTGGACGACGGCCGCGCCGGCCTCGCGGGCGGCGGTGGCGACGTTCCAGCCGCCGACAACGTTGACGGTCATGGCCGTGGCCGGGTCCTGCTCGCAGAGCGGGAGGTTGTGGAAGGCGGTGGTATTGATGACGACCCCGGGCCGCGTGCGTTCGACCAGGGCGCGGACCGCGGCGAGATCGGTCACGTCGGCGCCGGCGCGGGTGGCCGGGAGGAGGTCGATGCCGGGCTGATCACGCCAGAGGCGGAGGATATCGGAGGCGAGCTGGCCGTTGGCGCCGAGGAGGAGGATGCGCATGGCTCCCGATGCTAGCGGGCTGCGGCACCGGGAGCCAGCCGCAGGGGCCGCTCAGGGGCTGACCTGGACGTGTTCGGGCTGGATGCGGAAGATGACGCGCTGCTCGCCGGGCCGGCGGAAGGGGTAGCGGTCCTGGCCGAGGTACTTCTTCGCGAGCTTATCGATGTGGGCATCGGCGCCTTCGTGTGTGCGTTCGATGACGCGCCCGCGGACCTGGATGTAGCGATAGGGGTTCTGCTGGTCGGCGATCGAGAGGGCGACGCGGGGGTCGCGGTCGAGGTTCCGGGTCTTGACGCGGCCCTCAGCGGTGTTGACGAGGATGGTAACGCCATCGAGGTCGACCCAGACGGGGGTCACCTGGGGCGAGCCATCGGGCATGAGGGTGGCGAGGTGGGCGAAATTGGGGCCTTCGATGAGGTCGCGGTGCGTGGCGGGGATGGTCGCCATGGGGGTCTCCGTGCCGGGATTTGGTGTGCGGCTTCTCCACGGTAAGTGACGGGCGGGGCGGGCGTCGAGCCGGCGGCTCGCGCGATGGCGCGAATGCGGCTTGAATGGGGGCATGCGGGCACTGGTGGTCGCGCACGGGGAGGCGCCGTCGGCCGGGCTGATCCGGGAGCTGGCGGCGCGGGCCGGGCTGGTGGTGGCGGCCGATGGTGGCGCGCTGGTGGCGCTCGATGCGGGGGTAATGCCGGATGCGGTGGTAGGCGACCTGGACACGATGGACCGGTTCCCGGGGGCGGGCGTGCCGCGGGAACGGTTCGTGCGGGACCCGGACCCCGAGACGACCGACCTGGTGAAGGCGATCCGCTATGCCCTCGAGCTGGGCGCGGAGGCGGTGGATGTGGTGGCAGTCGGCGGCGGCCGGGCCGACCACGCGCTGGCGAATCTCTCGGTGCTGACCGTCTTCGCGGGGGTGGAGGTGGTGCTGCACGATGACCTGTTCGCGACCTGGCTGGTGCGCGGGGAGACGGAGGTGACGGGCGAACCGGGGACGGTGGTCTCGCTGATTGCGCCGGGCGGGGCGCGGGGAGTTCGCACCGAGGGCCTGCGCTGGAACCTGCAGGGCGAGGACCTGCCGTTCAGCCCGCGGGGCGTGCACAACGAGCTGGCAGCGGAGCGGGCGGTGGTACGGGTGGCGGAGGGGCGCCTGCTGGTGTTCCGCGGTCGCTGGGTGGAGCGGCACGGGTAAACGTTCGGTAACCGCTGGCGCCGGGGGCGTCACCCCGGGGAAGGCCCGGGCCATTGGAAGTGTGAGCGGCGGGAAACGCCGCCAACCTCTCACACAGGAGTGACCTGAGATGAAACTCTCGATTCGCGAGAGCCGGCTGGTTTCGGTGGGCGTGGCGAGCGCGATCGCCGTGGGCGTGATCGGCTTCGGCAACGCGGTGCTCGCACAGGAAGGCAGCGGCGATTCGGCGACACCGACCCCGACCACCGATGACGGCACGACGACGCAGGACTGCGTCGGCAAGGGGCTGCGGGTGCTCGGGGTGCTGCGGCACCTGGGCGAGAACCTGGGCCTGACGGCCGAGGAGATCCAGCAGGGGCGCGACGCCGGCCTGACCTGGGGCCAGATCATCGACCAGTACGGCAGCATGAGCGCCGCTGAAGCCAAGGCGCAGGCCCTGGCGAAGCTCCAGGAGGAGCTGGCGGAGAAGGTGGCGGAGGGCAAGATCACGCAGGAGGAGGCCGACCAGCGGCTGGCTGACGCCGGCGCGAAGATCGACGAGTGGCTGAACAAGACGCCGGCAGAGGCGCCGCTCGCTCCGGGCCGGGGCGGGAAGGGCCTGCCGGGCATTGGCAGGCTGGGTGAGGACCTCGGGCTGACGCGGGACGAGGTGCAGGAAGGCGCGGCGGCCGGGCTCACCTGGGGCCAGATCATCGACCAGTACGGGGATGTGAGCGCGGCTGAGGCGAAGGCGCAGGCCCTGGCGAAGCTGCAGGAGCGGCTGAATGAGGCGGTGGCGAACGGCCGGCTGACGCAAGAGGAGGCCGACCAGAAGCTGGCCGACGCGGGCGCGAAGCTGGATGCGTGGCTGAATTCGAAGCCGGGCAACCTGACGGGCCACCCGGGACGCGGCCGCGGGATGGGCTCGGCGATGCCGCTGACGCCGAGCTTCAGCATCCAGGTCCAGTAGGAGCGGGAGTTCCCTCCGTGGGCGCCCGCGGGACGGGCGGGCGCCGCCACAGCGAAGGCCCCGGTCGCGATGACCGGGGCCTTCGTTCGAGCGTGAGACGGGGGCGTCAGTTGGGGAGGACGACGCCGGGGTCGGGGTAGGTCTTTTGGTCGGCGTTGCCGGGGAAGGAGACGGTGGGCATGGTGGGAGCGATGTACTGGTCGAGGCAGACGTTCTGGTAGGTGACGCCGTAGCGGGTGGTGGTGCCGGAGCAGCGCGGGTCGCTGTGGCCGGAGACGATTTCGCCGAACTGGGTGGCGACGAAGGCGCCGCGGATGGGGTTGCGGAAGGCGTACCAGGCGGCCTCGAGGCGGCGGGTATTGCCGGTTTCGCCGGTGGGGATCCAGGTCGACTGGTCGTAGGCGGTGGCATTCTCACCGGGCGTGTAGAGGGTGGTGGCGCCGCAGATGGTCCAGCCGAAGTCCCAGGACCAGTCGGGCTCGCCGGGCGCGGAGTACCACTGCTCGCAGCCGATGCCCTGGGCGATGGAGGTGGCGTCGCAGACGGCGACGATCGGGCGCTGCTCTTCTTCGGGGAGGCTGATGGTGCGGCGCGGGACGCGGGAGCCGCCCTCGGAGGACGGACGCGGGTCGCCGGAGTTGTACCAGCCCTGCCAGAAGGAGACGTTGCCGGAGGGGTCGCGGGCCCAGACCTGGTAGGAGTGGTAGCGGCTCATGCGGTCGAGGGGGTTGGAGGCAGCGTGGACGCGGAAGTAGATATCGACGCCGTTGAAGCGGGTGGAGAAGCCCTTCATGGCGGTGTGCTTGAGGGTGTTCTCCTGGGGCGAGGTGTTGAAGGGGCCGCTAAAGCTGACGGTGTAGCCGGCGGCGGCGATCCAGTCGGGGGGCGGGTCGCCGTGTTCGTGGCCGGTGTTGCAGGGGCGTCCGTCGGGGCCGATGACCACGGGCGGGTGCCAGCGGTCCATCGGTTCGCCGCAAATGCCGACCGCGCCGGTCGAAGGCGGCGGCGTGGCGGACGGGGAGGGCGAGGGGGACGGCGACGCCGTCCGGGTGGGGGTCGGCGTCGGGGTTGGGGTGCGGGTCGGGGTCGGTGTGGCGACACGGCCGCGGCACTCAAGGCGAACCTCGGTGGTGTTGACGCGGCTGGCGGTCAGGCGGGTGCCGCCCTGGCAGCGGACGGTGAGGGAATCGCCCGGTGCGAGGGTGGCGGTGCTGGAGGCCGCGCCAGCGATGGAGATACCGGCGGCGACCAGCACCAGCGGGGCCGCGAGGATGGCGGCTCTTCGTGATTTGGCGATGCGTCCAAGACTTCGAATCATCAGCTACCTCCCGGGGGCATCGGTAGGTTCGGCGGTGGTCGGTGAACCGTGCATCGACGGGGTGTAACGCGCCGGTGAAATTCGGGGAAAGCGCCGTGACCGGCGGCCGCCAGGCGGCCGGGGAGTAGAATGGGGGGACTCGCGGCTGGAGTTTGAACGATGGCACATCTTGGCCGGTTGCTGACGGCGATGGTGACCCCCTACACCCCGGCGGGGGAGGTGGATACGGCGCATGCGCGCAGGCTGGCGCGGATGCTGGTGGAGCACGGGAACGACGGGGTGGTGGTGACGGGGACGACGGGGGAGGCGCCGCTGCTGACGGACGACGAGAAGTACCGCCTGTGGGCGGAGGTAAAGCAGGAGCTCGGCGAGGCGACGGTCATCGCGGGGGCAGGGACGAACGACACGCGCCATTCGGTGCACCTGGCGCAGCTGGCGGAGCGCGCCGGGGCGGACGGCATCCTGGCGGTGGTGCCGTACTACCTGAAGCCGTCGCAGGAGGGGATTTTCCGCCACTTCAAGGCGATCGCGGAGAGCACGAGCCTGCCGGTGATCATCTACAACGTGCCGGGGCGCGTCGGGACGGGGATGACGGTGGAGACGATCCTGCGCTGCGCCGAAGTGCCGAACATCGTGGGCAACAAGGAGGCGAACGGGGACCTGCGCCACACGGCGGCGGTGATGGAGGCGGCGCCGGCGTTCAAGATCTGGAGCGGCAACGACAACGACAACTTCCATCTGTGGTGCATGGGGGCGTGGGGGGCGATCAGCGTGACGGCGCACGTGGTCGCGCGGCAGCAGCGGCGGATGATGGAGCTTATCGATGCGGGGAGGGTGCTGGAGGCGGCGGCGATCCACCGGGCGCTCTGCCGGGTGACCGATGCATGCTTCCTGAACGGGAGCCCGAGCACGATCCGGTACGTGCTGCGTCGGCTGGGGTTCGACATTGGGGCGCCCCGGCTGCCGGTGGTGGAGCCGGACGAGGCCACCGGGGCGAAGGTGATGGCGGAGCTCAGCCGGCACGAGCTGGACGTGCCGGTGCGGGCCTGATCATCGATGCCTGCGGGCCGGCAGCCAGTCACAGTGTGGCGCGGGCCCTCCGAGGTGGCGGCGGAGGTGACCGCGGGCCGGCTGCGCGCGGAGGGGGTCGAGGCGGTGGTGGTGGGTTCGGGCACACCCTACCGGGCGACGGCCTTTCCCCTCGGCGGCACCTGGGAGATCCGGGTGCCACCGGAGGAGGCGGAAGCGGCGCGCATCGTGCTGGAGCTGGCCGGCGAGGCGGGGAACGTCGTCCCGGACGATGAGGGCGGCGAGTTGCTTACCGCCGACCAGCGGGCGACGATGTGGTTCGTCGCCGCGGGGCTGCTGGCCGTGCTGGTCATCGCGCTGGCGGTGGCAACCTGGAGGTGATGGCGATGGGTTCGCTGGACTGGCGGGAGTACGTGGTTTCGGAGGAGGGGGTGCTGGGCGGGCGGCCGGTGGTGCGGGGCACGGTGATCGCGGCCGATGAGGTGCTCGATGCGATCGCCGGGGGGCTGGATGTGGACGGGGTGGTCGCGCGGTTTCCGCAGCTCACGCGGGAAGCGGTGCTGGCGGTGGTGCAGTTCGGGCTGGCGCGGCACTATGCGGCCACCCGCCACCACATGCGGGGCCGCCCCTCGGACGCGCCCGGCCCGGGCTGAGGGCCTCAGTTTTCGTTCAGGCGGGAGAGTTCGGCGACGAAGAAGACGGCGGGGCCTTCGCGGACGGGGCTGCCGCCGGCGCGCTCGATGGTGACCACGGCGGTGTCGTAACTGGTGATGCCCTCGGGCAGGCGGGTTTCGTAGCGGGCGAAGCCGGCATCGTCGGGGCTGAAGGTGCCGAGGGAGTAGTAACGGCCGCCGGCGCTAACCCACAGCTGGTAGGTTTCGCCGGGGGGCAGCGGCTGGAGCTGGCTGGCCACGAACCAGACGCGCTTCTGGTCGTCGTCCCAGATGAGGCGCCCGATCGAGCCGCGGTCGGGGTCGACGGAGACGACTGAAGCAACCTGCGAGCGGGGCGAGATCAGGGCGATGAAGAGTTCGGAATCGGACTTGAGGGTTGCGCGGAGCTCCTCGGCGGCGGCCTCCTGGTCTTCGAGCTTCTGGGTGAGGGCGGCGAGGGCGACCTTCTGGGAGAGCGCTTCATCGATCTGGCGCTGGAGGTCGGCGTTCTGGGAGCGGAGGGCGTTGACCTGGGTGCGGAGGCCAAGCATGCCGGAGAAGGCGCCCACGGCGACGATGATGGCGGCGATGCCGGCGGCTGCCCTGCCGAGGGTAACGGCGCGCCAGAGCGGGCCGGGCCGGCGGATGCCCGTGGCGGCGAAGACGCGGTTGCGCAGCCGCGGCGAGGCGCGGCGGAGCGGCTGGCCGGCGGCGAAGAGTGCGGCGAGCCGTTCGGAATCGCGGACGATATCGCGGCAGGCGGGGCACTCGGCGAGGTGCAGGGCGATGGCGCGTTCGAGCTCCGGTTCCAGCGAACCGATGGCGTATTCGTCGGCCTGTTCCTGGGTGAGGTGTTCGGTGAGCATGGCAGGGGCGTTAGCGGAGGTGCTGGAGACCGCGGCGGAGTTTCTGCATCCCGAGGCGGATGCGCGTTTTGACGGTGCCAAGCGGCTCATGCAGAAGGGCCGCGATTTGCTGCTGGGTGAGCCCGCCGAAGTACGCGAGTTCGAGCACCTCCTGCTGCTCGCGGGGGAGGCTGGCGAGGGCGCGGCGGACGGCGAGCTGTTCGTCGTGGAGTTCGGCGGAGCGGAGCGGGTCGGGCTGAGGCTGGTGGAAGATGGGCTCCGCGTGCTCAGCGGGCTCGGCGATGGGACTGCCTTCCCGCTTCCAGCGGCGCCCGCGCGCGCGGAGCTCATCGACGGCGCGGTTGCGGGTGACGCTCATCAGCCACGAGATGAAGCGGCCGCGCTCGGCGATGAAGGTCTCAGGGCGGCGCCAGAGGCGAACGAAGACATCCTGGACGGTGTCTTCGGCGAGCCCGGTATCGCCGAGGATGCGGTAGGCGGCGGTGTAGACGAGGTCGACGTAGCGGTCGTAGAGGACGGCGAAGGCGTGCGGGTCGCGGGCGAGGATGGCGTGCATCAGGGCTTCATCCGTCCAGTCGGCGCGTTCGGCGAGTTCGGCAGCGGAAAGCCGCGAGAACTCGACCGTTCGATCGATGTTACGTATACCGGCGGCGGACGGATTGGGGTCCATCGCGATAGGCCTTTTGCATGGGCATGATACACGCGCCCGGGCGGGGCGAAAGCGGCTTTACGCGGCGGGGGAAAGAGCGCTTTGATCTTTACCGGGCGGTCCGGGGGCGGGCGGGAGACTGGAACCAGTTCAACACGACAGGGGAGAGCCCAGTGAACCAGGTGAAATGGATGGCTGCGGCGGGGCTGGCGGGCCTTGCGCTGCTCGGCGGGGCGGCCTGCTCCGATGCGCGGCCGGCCGACCAGGGCGCGACCGAAGCTGCAGGCGGCGCATCGACCTCGGCCGCAACGGCCACGCAGACGCCGCGGACGCAGGCGACGTCGCTGGCCGGGCGGGAGATGACGGTGGCCGAGCTGGTAGCGTTTGCGCAGGACGCGATTGTGCGGATTTCGACCGCGACGGGCGTGGGCAGCGGCTTCGTGGTCGGGAGCGACGGCTACATCATGACGAACGCCCACGTGGTCACGACGGCCACCGGGCGGACGGCATCGCAGGTGACGGTGACGATGAACGACGGCGCCGAGTACCCCGCGACGGTGGTGGGGGTGGATAGCCGGGCGGACATCGCGCTGCTGAAGGTCAACGCGAGCGGACTGAAGGCGCTGGAGTTCGCGAACCTCGATGAGGTCGTGGTCGGGCAGGACGTGGTGGCGATGGGCTACGCGCTGGATCTGCAGGGCGGCGAGACCGGGGCGTTCAGCGTGACGCGCGGGATTGTGAGCCAGAAGAA
>NZ_DAOUAO010000067.1:0-30005 GCF_034433535.1 Tepidiforma sp. | reverse complement strand
TGGGGAGTGGCGCATCTGGGGCGAGAAGTGGTTCTGCTCGAACGCCGGAGCGGATGTCCACCTGGCGCTGGCGCGGCCGGAAGGGGCGCCGCCGGGCACGAAGGGGCTGGGGATGTTCCTGGTGCCGAAGGTGCTGCCCGACGGGAGCCGCAACCGGTACGTCATCCGCCGACTGAAGGAGAAGCTGGGCTCGCGCTCGATGCCGACGGGTGAGTACGAGTTCGAGGGCGCGACCGGGTACGTCGTGGGGGCGATCGACCGCGGGTTCGCGCAGATGGCCGAGATGATCAACGTCTCGCGGCTGAGCAACGGGATGCGGGCGGCGGCGCTGATGCGTCGGTCGCTGCTGGAGGCGGTGGTCCACGCGCGGGGGCGTTCGGCCTTCGGGAAGGCGCTGTTCGACCTGCCGCTGGTGCGGGAACAGCTGTTCGAGATGGTGCTGGATTCACAGGCAGCGCTCTCGATCGTGCTGTTCGCGGCGCAGGCGCTGGACCGGGCGGACGCGGGTTCGGAGCACGACGAGCTGGTGGTGCGCATTACCACGCCGCTCATCAAGTATGCGAACTGCCGGCGGGCGCGCTGGACGGCGGGGATGGCGATGAACCTGCGCGGCGGGAACGGGTACATCGAGGAGTGGGTGAACGCCCGGCTGCTGCGGGATGCGCACCTCGGGAGCATCTGGGAGGGAGCGGAGAATGTGGTGGCGCTGGACGTGGCGCGTGCGGCGCAGCGGAACGGGGCTGATGCAGCGCTCTTCGGGGAGCTGGAGGAGCGACTGCGGGGCGTGGAGGACCCGCTGGCGCGCGGGGAGGCCGCGGCCATGCTGGAGCAGCTGGCGGCAGTGCGGCACCGCTTCGAGCGGCTGCTCGAAGCGGGTGAGGAGGAGCGGGAGGCGAAGATGGCCGCGATGTGCGACCGGCTGGCGGCGGCAACCTGCGCCGCGCTCCTCACCGCAGAAGGCGACCTCGAAGCCCGGGCGGGCGCGGGCTACGGCAAGCTGCTCGTGGCGCGGGAGTACCGCCGCCGGTACGTGGAGCGGGTCGACCCCCTGGAGCTGAGCACAGCGCCGCTGGGGTGGCTGGACGCGCTGGCGGATGGGTCGCCGGTGCCTGCCGGGTCGCTCGGCTAGGGCGTCGGGCACCTCGGCGGCCGCAACCTACCCCTGCCGGCTGTAGTCCCAGGAGATGTAGCGGGTCGGGGTGACCTCGATATACGCGGTATCGGGGCCGACCTCCGTGGGGAGCTGCTCCTCCGGGACGCCGCGGCGGCGCATGGCTTCGCGGCGGAGCCGGAGGGTCTCGGCGGGGTCGGTGATCACGCGGCCGGTACCCTGGATGCAGACCCCCTTGATGTCCTGCATGGTGGTGCCGGACTCGAGCATGAGCGAGACGCGGGGATTGCGCTCGACGTTTTTCGTCTTCTGGGTGCCCTTGCGGCAGCCCATGTAGATTTTGTCGCCGAGGCGGAAGTAGCCGATGGGGACGGTGTGGGGGTGGCCTGAAGGCGAGATGGTGGAGAGGGCAATCCAGCCGGGGCGGGAATCGAGGAAGGCGTGGATTTCTTCGAGGGTGAGCCTGGCGGGCAACGGGAACCTCCGTGATGTGGTTCCAGGGCACGTTCCAGTGTGATTTGCGGCGCGCGGGCTGTCGAGTGAGGATTGGGAGGCATCGCTGGAGGGCTGCGCATGGCTGTGTACGTACGGTTCGAACGACGGGATGGCCGCACGGGCGCGGGCCTGTTGGAAGGGGAGACGATCCGGGTTATCGAGGAGCCGTTCTGGGAGGGGACGCGGCCAACCGGCGAGCTGGTGGCGTTGAGTGACGTGCGGCTGCTGCCGCCGTGCTCGCCGCGGAACATCGTCTGCGTGGGGCTGAACTACGCGAGCCACCTGCAGGGCAGGCCGGCGCCGGACCCGCCGACGCTCTTCTTCAAGCCGCTTTCGAGCATTGCCGGGCCGGGGGACGCGATCGTGCTGCCCGCCGGCTGCGGGCGGGTGGACCCGGAAGGGGAGATCGTGGTGGTCATCGGCCGGCAGCTGAAGGGCGCGAGCCGGGAGGAGGCGCTGGCCGGGGTGTTCGGCTACACGGCCGGGAACGACGTCTCGGCGCGGGAATGGCAGCAGCGCGATGGGCAGTGGTGGCGCGCGAAGGGGTCGGACACCTTCGGGGTGTTCGGACCGGCGATTGTGACGGGGCTTCCACACGACGGGCTGGAAGTGGTGACGCGGGTGAACGGGCGGGAGGTGCAGCGGGGGCACTCGACGGAGCTCATCCGCGACATTCCGGAGATCGTCCGGCTGGTGAGCGCGGTGATGACGCTCGAGCCGGGCGACATTATCTACACCGGTACGCCGGGGAGCCCGCCGGAAATCCACCCGGGCGATGTGGTTGAGGTGGAGGTGACGGGCGCCGGGGTGCTGCGCAATGAAGTGAAGGCGGGCTAACGGTCAGGCGGCGCGGGCGGCGACCCCGGCCGGGAGCGGCTCGGCGGCGGGACGGCCGAGGTAGTAGCCCTGGAAGTAGTCTGCGCCGGCCTTTCGGCACCACGCGAGTTCCCCCGGCGTCTCGATGCCTTCGGCCAGGGTGACCATGCCGAGCGAGCGGGCCAGTTCGATGATGCGGGCGGTGATGCTCGCCCGGTAGGGGTCGGTATCGACGTTGCGGATGAGCCCCATATCGATCTTTACGACGTCGGGGCGCACGCGCTCGAGAAGGGCAAGGGAGGAAAAGCCGCTGCCGAAATCATCCAGGGCGACGCGAAAGCCGGCAGCCCGGTAGACGGAGAGGATGGCGGCGAGGTGGTTCATATCGTTGATGCGCTCGGTTTCGACCACCTCGAAAACGATCCGCTCCGGCCTGATGCCGGCGGATTTGACGGCCTCGACGGTTGAGCGAAGGCAGAAGGCGGGGTTGTAGATGGCGGCCGGGGTGAAGTTGATGAAGAGGTCGCCGGCGCGGGCAGCGGGCGCGCCGTTCCGGATGTGGGTGAGCCGCGCCATGCGGTCGAGCGCGAAGAGCAGCTGGCCCGTGGTGGCAGCGCCATAGAGGGCACCGGGCGGGATGGAGGGCGCACCATCGGGTCCGATGCCGCGCAGGAGGCATTCGTGGGCGACGAGGCGCCCATGTGCATCGAAGATCGGCTGGAAGGCGCTGGCGAGGCGGCCGGCGCGCAGCACTTCGACCAGCCAGTCGGCATCGATGCGCTGGAGCAGGCGGTCGAGCGGTTCGAGGCGCAGGAGGGCTGCGGGACCGGGAGGTTCGCCCGGCCCAAGGAGGAGGCCCCGTGCGTTGGCGAGTTCAAGCTGCGGGAGGGCATCGCGGACCATTGCTGCCAGGGGAGACAGCTCACCGGGCCCGAAGCCTGCGGACAGGGTGCCGGGCAGGTCGCAGGTGACGGAGTACCCCTCGGCTCGCAGTCGGTCGGCAAGCAGGCCGGCGAGCGGTTCGAACGGGGGCACCACCAGCAGGGAGCCCGCGGGCGGGAGCGGCCCGGGCAGGTTGCAATCGGAACAGGCGGACAGGGCACGAACCTCCGGGATGGTTCCGCCCTCGACTATCGGCGCGGCGGTGGAGATTCTGAAGCCCTAGTGGTGGCCGTGGACGAGGGATAGGAATTCGGCGCGGGTGACGTGGGAGGACTTGAAGTCGCCGCGCATGGCGCTGGTGACCATCCGGGAGCCCGGCTTCTTGACGCCGCGCATGGTCATGCAGAGGTGTTCGGCTTCGATGACGACGGCGACGCCATCGGGCTGGAGGACATCCTGGATGGCCTCGGCGATCTGGCTGGTGAGCTGCTCCTGGATCTGGGGGCGGCGAGCGTAGCCTTCGACCACACGGGCGAGCTTCGAGATGCCGACGACGCGGCCATCGGGGATGTAGCCGACGTGGGCTTCGCCGTGGAACGGCAGGAAGTGGTGCTCGCACATGCTGTAGAAGGGGATGTTGCGGAGGATGACCATTTCATCGTGGGCGACTTCGAAGCCGACGCGGAGGTGCTCGCGGGGGTCGATGAAGAGCCCCTCGAAGATCTCGGCGTACATTTCGGCGATGCGGCGCGGGGTGTCGATGAGGCCGTCTCGGGTGGGATCATCGCCGATGGCTTTGAGCAGTTCGACGACGGCGGCGCGGATGCGGGCCTGATCGGGCCCGGTAGCAGCTGTGGTCAAGGCGGGGCTCCGTACAAGGATGGAGCGATCGTAGCAGGCGAAGCGGGGACAGGATGTTCGGGGCGTCACGGCGCGGGCCGAACGACCGGGGCGATCGGGGCCGAACGACCGTGCACGAGACGAGCACTCGGCCGGAGACTGAAGGCGACCGTGCGGGGGTTGCTGTGGTACCCCCGCCGGCGGCGGCGCGAAGGCAGGTGAGACTTCCCGGTCCCCCATTCCGGGATGTGCCTTCGCGCCGCTTCGGCGTTTTTGACCCGGTTTAGGGCTCGCGGCAGAGCAGCGCCCGGGCGAGCTGCTGGATTTCGGGCAGGAGGTCCGGGTCGCGGTGGCGGCCGGCCCAGGCGCCGATGCCGAGGGTGGCGGTCATGACGGTGGTGATGAGCATGCGCGCGGCGGCATCTGCGGGGACGGCGCGGAATTCGCCGCTGCGGATGCCGGCTTCGATGAGTTCGGTGAAGCTGCGGAGCAGCCACTCGGCGTAATCGTCGTCGATCGGGCGTTCTTTCGCTGCGAGACGAAAGACGGACACCAGGACGCGCCGGTTCTGGTCGAGGTAGGCGGCCATCGATTCGAGGGCGCGGGAGATGCGCTCAATGGCCGGGGTGTCGGCGGAAACGGCGGACTGGTAGCGTGCGACGGCCTCATCGCGCGATTGGCGGAGGACTTCGCGGAGGATGTCTTCTTTCGAGTGGAAGTAGCCGTAGAGGGTTCCGACGCCGGTGTCAGCCAGTTCGGCGATTTGCTGGATGGAGGTGGCCTCGAATCCCTGCTCGTGGAAGAGGCGGGTAGCGGCTGCGAGGATGGCTGCGCGGGTGCGGGCCTTGCGCCGCTCGAGGCGGCCGGGTGCTGCAGGGGCTGCGGTCATGGTGGCTCCGGTGCGGGGTGGTGTTCGGGCGTGCTGTCGAAGGACGGCGTTCGAACTCGAACAGACTGTACCGGAGGTTCGAGCTGTGGGCGAGCCCGGTGGTCAGGCGGCCTGCTCTTCGCCGAGCGCGTTGCCGATGCTCTCGGGGCTGAGGTCCTCGAAGATGCGGAAGGAGTTGCCGCCGCTCGATTTGACGATGCGCTTTGCGCGGGCGAGGGTCTCGGCGAGGTCTTCGTAGGCGAGGCCGGAAAGCGCGGCGAGCGGGCAGCCCCCGATGGAGGCGGTCAGCACGACGCCCTGGAGTTTGCGGGCGGGGTCAAACCAGTGGGGTTCGGCGAGGGCGCGCTGGCAGGCGAGGCGGAAGGTGGGGAGATCGCCGGCGTGGAGCAGGATGACGAAATCATCGCCGCCCACATGACCGATGAATGGTTCGCGGACGCAGCGGGCGGCGGCATCGGTGAGGATGCGGGCGAGCTGGAGAATCGCGGTATCGCCGTGGGCGAATCCGTGGCGGTCGTTGAAGTGTTTGAAGTTGTCGAGGTCGGCGTAGAGGATGAGCCACTGGCCGGGGTTCGCCCGGAGCTGCTCGACCTGCTGGCGGATGCGCTGGTTGCCGGGGAGGCCGGTGAGCGGGTTGAGGTTGCGGGCCTCGGCCACTTCTTCGGCAAGGACGGCCTGGAGCAGCTCGGGAAGGCGAACGATGCCGGCAGGGGCACCACCATCGAGCACGACGAGGGGGTCCTCCTGGGCTGCGCCCGGCCGTTCGAGGGCCACACGGGCCGCAACGCGCGGTGCAAGGGCGGCATCGACGAGGGTCGCGGGAGCGCACAGGTCGCGGGCGGGGCGCCGGCCGTTGAGGGGGAGGCCGAACTGGCCGGTCATGCGTTCGTAGATGCGCCCGCGGGTGATGATGCCGAGGACCCGGGGGCGGTCCTGCTCAACGACGACGACCGCCTGGAGGTGGAGGTTGGTGTGGAAGAGCTCGAACACGGTGCTGCCGGGGGTGTCGGCGGGGACCGTGGGCGTGATGGTGACGAGGTCGCCGACGCGGGCGGCGAGCGGAAGCTCGCGGCGGCGCCGGTTGGCAAGGCGGATTTCGTTGCGCGCTTCTGGGACGGCGGGTAGAGGGAGCGCCTCCGGCCGCCCGAGGAAATAGCCCTGCCCGAAGTGGGCGCCGAGCTCGACGAAGGCGGCGAGCTGGCCCGCGCTTTCGATGCCCTCGGCGATCAGGCGGGCACCGACTTCTGCCGCCACCGAGGCGATGGCTTCGACCATGGATCGGCGGCCGCGGTCGAATTCGATGTCGCGGGCGAGCCAGCGGTCGAGCTTGATGAAGTCGGGGCGGAGTTCGACGATGGACTGGAGCGAGGACGGGCCGGCGCCGGCATCATCGATAGCGATCAGGAAACCGCAGGCGCGGAAGGCGCTGAGGAGCCGGCGCATGTGGTCGAAGTCTTCGATGGCGTGTTCTTCGGTGATTTCGAGCACGACCCGCTCGGGGTGGAGGCCGTGGCGGCGGACGAACGCCTGGAAGGGGCCCGGGCGCAGGTAGCCGGTTTCGAAGGCGCGCGGTGTGCAGTTGAGGAAGAGCGCCTGGTCGGCGGCGAGGAGCGGGCCGAAGCGCGTGACGGCGGCGACCCGCCAGGCCTGGTCGACCTGGGCGAGGAGATTGGCGGCGGCCGCGGCGGCGAGGAAGTGCTGGGGGTTATCGAGCGGCGCGGGGCATTCGGGGCGGGAGAGAGCCTCGAAGCCGAAGGTCTCGCCGGTGGAGAGGGAGACGATGGGCTGACAGAGGCTGCGGACGGCGCCGGTTTCGAGGGCGTGCTGGACCGTGCGGCGGGCGCTGGCGGCGGTCACGAGGGAGGCGATGGGCGTCGTCATGGGGCCTGCCGGCGGGAAGAGGTTCACCCCCAGTGTCGGAACACCCGCGCCGGCGGCGTATGGGCGTTCAAGAACTGTTCAATGAGCTGTAACGATTGGTCACTGGATTGCCCCCGACGGGTCACGGGGCTGGCGATTGGAGCCGGGAGCGGAAAATGCCGGGATCGCTGCCGGGGATGGGGACGGCGCCGACGGTGCGCTCGTAGAAGGCGGCAGGCCCCACCGAGCCGATGATGGCGTAGGCGTAGCCCTCGGCGGCCATGGCGTGGAGGGCGAGGAGGAGCAGGGCCGCGCCGATGCCGCGGCCGCGTTCGCCCTCCTCCACACCGGTGGGGCCGAAGAAGTCCGGGCGGGTGGCGTGGTAGGCCGCGAACCCGACAGGGCGGCCTTCGCGGGCGGCGACGAAGCAGGTCGCGGGCGACCGCGAGAGCGCGACGGTGACTTCATCGACCCAGCCGGGGAACTCGCGCGCAACGAAGGCGAGGACGGCGGAGCGCTCGAAGGCCTCGGGCCGCCGGCAGGTGATGCCGGCGGCGGCGAGCCGTTCGAGCAGGGGCTCGACCGGCGGGAGGTCGTAGAGCCGGACGAGCATGTCGGTCATGGGGTCAGGCGAGCGCGCCCCCGTCGAGGATGAGGGTCTGGCCGGTCGTGAAGGAGCTGGCCGGGCTGGCGAAGTAGACGACGGCGCCGGCCATTTCGTCGGGTTCGCCGATGCGCTTGAGGGCGCTCGCCTGGACGGAGTTCTTGAGGATGGCTTCGTTTTCCCAGAGGGCGCGGGAGAACTCGGTGCGGATGAGGCCCGGGGCGATGCAGTTGACGCGGATGCCATCGGCGCCCCACTCCTTGGCGCAGACCTGGGTGAGCATGATGATGGCGGCCTTCGAGACGGAGTAGGCGCCGAGACCGGTGGACGCGCGGAACCCGCCGGTCGAGCTGACGTTGATGATGGACCCGCCCTGGCCGTGTTCGAGGATGGCCTCGCGCACAAGCTTGCTGAGGAAGAAGGCCGACTTGACGTTGGTGTTCATGATCGTGTCCCAGGCGCGCTCATCGAGGTTGGCGATGGGGCCGAAGACGGGGTTGGTGGCGGCGTTGTTGACGAGGATATCGATGCGGCCGAGCTGCCGTTTGGTCTCCGCGACGAGGTTTTCGAGGGCGGCCATCTCGCGGACGTTGGTAGGGACAGCGATGGCGCGGCGGCCGGTGGCGCGAATGGCGGCAACCGTCTCTTCCAGCGATTCGGGCTTGCGGGCGGCAACGGCGACATCGGCGCCGGCTTCGGCGAGGGCGATGGCGATAGAGCGGCCGATGCCGCGGCTGCCGCCGGTGACGATGGCGACCTTGCCGGCGAGCGAGAAATCGGCGACGGGCATGGAATCCTCCTGCCTGATGGGGTGGTGCGGGGATTCTGGGGCCGCCGGGGCGTTGTGCGCCAGCCGGCTAGTGGCTCACGAGGTTCCACTCGCCGGTGCGGAGGTGGTGGATATCGTTGAGAGACTGGAGGGCGCGGATTCCCTGCCCCGCGTAGACGATGGAGATCGAGGCGTGGGCCGGCCGGAAGAACATGTCGTAGGGGCTGCCGATGATGTGGCCGATGTAGGCGTTGATGACGCCGCCATGGCAGGCGATGACGACGCGGCGGCCCTCGTTCTCGGCGATGATGGCCTCGACGGCGTTGACGGTGCGCTTTCGGAATTCGAACGAGGATTCCGAGTAGGGATACACATCCCACTTGCGCTCGCGGAGCATGCGCTCGCGGACACCGAGGAGGAGGGCTTTGCCGAGGAATTCGAGCGCGGACTTTTCGGGCGGGATGTCGCGGAAGATTTCGACTTCGCGCAGGTCGTTGATGACGATGGGGTCGAGGCGATGGTGACGGGCGATGGCGGCGCCGGTATCGAAGGCGCGGCGGAGCGGGCTGGCGTAGACGGCATCGACACGGTCCACGCTGAGGCGGGCGGCGACGGCTTCGGCCTGCTGGCGGCCGCGGTCGCTCAGGGGCGGGTCGAAGGTATCGCCGACCGGGCCAGAGCGCGGGTCCGGGACGTACTGCTCGCCGTGGCGAACGAAGATGAGTTCAGTGACGCCTTCGACATCGGTGAGGAAGGCGCGGTCGAAGATCATGGGGGTGCGTGCCTGGCCGCTGGACATGGTGGCTCCGGGGGAGGGGTTTCGCATCGGACTATCCCAGATTGACGCGAGCGGTGAAAGCAGCAGCCGGCCGGTATGATTGGGGCCATGCGGGCGCCGCACGTTTCGGTGATGCTGCGCGGCTGGGACCTGCGGACGGGCACGACCGGTGAGATGGTGCTGGATGCTGCCCGGAGAGCGGAGGCCCTGGGGCTGGATGGGCTCGTGGCGGGCGACCACGTGACGTTCTACGGCTTCGGGAACGACGGGCTGGTGACGCTGACCGCGGCGGCGGCTGTCACTGAGCGCATTGACCTGAAGACGGCGGTGTACCTGCTGCCGCTGCGGCACCCGGTGCCGGTGGCGCTCCAGGTGGCGCAGCTCGACCAGCTGAGCCTGGGTCGGTTCACGCTGGGTATCGGGGTGGGCGGGGAAGACCCGCACGAGTTCTGGAGCTGCGGGGTGGACCCGCGGACGCGGGGAGCGCGGACGAACGAGGCGATTACCATTCTTCAACGGCTCTGGACTGAGGACGGGGTGACGTTCCGGGGCCGGCATTTCGTGCTGGAGGATGTGACGGTCTACCCGAAGCCCACGCGGCCGGTGCCGATCTTCGTGGGCGGGCGGAGCGAGGCGGCGCTGCGGCGGGCGGGGCGGCTCGGGGATGGGTACACCGGCATCTGGCTGACGCCAGAGCGGTTCACAGAGGCCGTCGAGCGTATCCGGGACGAGGCTGCGGCGGCGGGGCGGGAGCCGGGGGCGGTCGAGCCGGGCATGCAGTTCTGGACGAGCGTCGCGGGCGAACGCGGGGAGGCGCGGGAGCGGGTGGCGCGGGCGATGGAGGCGACCTACCGGGTGCCGTTCGAGCGTTTCGAGCGGTATACGCCGTTCGGGACCGCGGAGGAGGTGGCGGCGTTCATCTGGCAGTTCGTGGAGCGGGGTGCCCGGCACGTGAACCTGATCACGGCGCAGGCGACCCCCGAGGAAGCGATCGAGCGGGCGGCGGAAGTGCGGGCGGCGCTGCACGGCCTGGCCGGGTAGGCGCCGGTTCCGCGCTGCGGGGGAATTTCGTATCCTCCCGGCGTGGCGCGGATCGCGGTCATCGGCTCGGGTGCGGTGGGCGGCTACTACGGCGGGCGGCTGGCCCTGGCAGGCCACGACGTGCGGTTCCTGGTGCGGAGCGAGCTGGACGCCTGGCGGGCACGCGGGCTGCGGGTGTTCAGCGTGGCGGGCGATTTCTGCCTGGACCCGGTGCAGTGCTTCGCGCGGCCGGAGGAGATCGGCGAGGTGGACTGGGTGGTATGCGCGCTCAAGGCGACCGCCATCGGGGAGGCGCGCGAGCTGATTGCGCCGTGCGTGGGGCCGGGGACGCGCATCCTGGCACTCATGAACGGCCTGGGCAACGAGCCGCTGCTGGCGGAATGGTTCGGCGGGGAGCGGGTATTCGGCGGGATGGCCTTCGTGTGCATCAACCGGGGGGAGCCGGGCGTCATCCACCACCTGGCGTACGGGCGCGTTTCGATTGGGCACTTCCAGGACGATGCCCGGCAGACGGCGGAACTGGCCGGGTTGCTCGGGAGCGGCGGCATCGAGGTCGTTGTCGCGCCCAACCTGCTCTACGCGCGGTGGGAGAAGCTGTGCTGGAACATCCCGTTCAACGGGCTGAGCGTGGCCGCCGGCGGCGTCGGCACAAGGAGCATCCTGGACGACCCGGAACTGCGCGCGACGGCCGAGCGGGCGATGCGCGAGGTGGTCGCGGCCGGAAACGCCGACCTGGCTGCACACGGCAACGAGGCACGGCTGGATGAGGATGACGTGGTCGCGCGGATGTTCGCCCAGACCGATGTGATGGGGGATTACCGGACGAGCATGGTCATCGACTACGTGCTCGGGCGGCCGCTGGAGGTGGAGGCGATCCTCGGCAACCCGGTGCGGCGGGCGAGGGAGCTGGGCGTTTCGACCCCGACGATGGCGACACTCTACGCGCTGGTTCGGCAGGCGGACCTGGTCCGGCGGGGGGTGCGGCAGTCGCTGACGGCCGAGGATGTGGCCGCCCCGCAGTCGGTTGTTTGACGAAACGGTCGCGCGGAGTCCAGACTGACGCCGGCACTCACACCCGGGAGGGGATTCGATGGATATTCGCGACCTGCTGATTGACGGCATCGACCAGATGGACTCGTGGTTCGACGATGCGCTGAAGGACCTGACGGACGAGCAGGCGAACTGGCTGCCGGACGGCAAGTGCGTGAGCATCGGCTTCAATGCGTGGCACGCGCTGCGGACGCAGGACGACATCGTGAATTTCGTGCTGCAGGGGCGGAAGCCGACGGTGTGGATGTCGGAGGGGTTTGCCGAGCGCCTGGGTCTGCCGCCGGTGGGGCAGGGCACGGGGATGTCGCTTGAGGATGCGCGGGCGGTGAGAGTTGCGGTGGCGCCGCTGCGGGAGTACGGGGAGCGGGTGAAGGCTTCGACGCTGGAGTTCCTGAAGAACGTCCCGATGGAGCAGCTGGAGGAGATGCAGATGATCCGGCCGCTCGGCGAGATGCCGAAATGGAAGGTGCTGCGGCAGGTGGTGATGACGCACGGGTTCATGCACCTCGGCGAGGTGAACGCACTCAAGGGGCAGATGGGGATCAGCTTCGGCATCTGAGGCGGGGCCGGGGGCAACGCGTGTAAGACAATCCGCGGCGCGGGGTCGATACTCCTGCGAGGACGTTTTCTGCAGGAGGGATTGCGATGCACTGGCTGACCCGTGTCGTACTGCTGGGGGCTGTCGTGCTGGCCGGCGCCGGAGCCCTCGGGTGTTCTTCCAACGAGTCGGCCCCGGCGCCCTCACCGACGGCGACGGCCCAGCCTCCGACGCAACCGCCAACCCAGCCGCCGACTCAGGCCCCAACGCAGCCGCCGACCGCGACGCCGACAACGCCGGTAAATGTCTGCCCGCCGAATCCGGACCCGGCGCCGGCGACCGTGGCGGTGGTGAGCCAGCCGCTGCCGAACGCCAGCGTGACGAGCCCGCTGACGGTGACGGGGATGGTGGAGGCGTTCGAGGCAACCTTCCAGGCGCAGCTGGTCGACGGGAACGCGAACCAGCTGGCGCACGTGGTGGGCATGGCGCAGCAGGGTCAGGTGCTCTCGCCCTTCAGCGTGCAACTGACGTTTTCGGTGAGTGCGCCAACGCCGGCCTGCCTGCGCATCTACCAGCAGAGCGCGAAGGACGGCTCGGATTCGAAAATCGTGCAGGTGCCGCTGGTGCTGCTGCCGTAGGCGTTAGAGGCGGGCGAGGCGACGGGCGGCTTCGCGCAGGGTCGCTTCGGACTTGGAGAAGGTGAACCGGACCATGCGCGAGCCGCCGGTGCTGCCGGGGCGGTAGAAGCTGGAGCCGGGGACCGGGGCGACGCCGATATCGCGGATGAGGTGGTGGGCGAAGGCGGTGTCGTCGCCTTCGAAGGCGAGGTCGGAGAAGTCGGCCATGATGTAGTAGGCGCCTTCTGGCTGATGGCAGCGGAAGCCGGCCTCGCGGAGCGCGGCGAGGAGGATGGCGCGCTTTTCGGCGTACATGGTCCGCAGCTCGGGGTAGTAGGCATCGGCCTGCTCGATGGCGGTGGCGGCGGCTTCCTGGAGCGGCGCGGGGGCTCCGACGGTGAGGAAGTCGTGGACCTTGCGCAGGGCATCGGTGAGATGGGGCGGGGCGATGAGGTAGCCGAGGCGCCAGCCGGTGACCGAGAAGGTCTTCGAGAGGCCGGAGATGGTGATGGTCCGCTCGAACATCCCGGGGAGGGTCGCGATGGGGATGTGCTCGTGGTGGTCGTAGAGGATGTGCTCGTAGATTTCGTCGGTGATGCAGAGGGTATCGAACTCCTGGCAGAGGCCGGCGATGATCTCGAGTTCGGCGCGGGTGAAGACCTTGCCGCTGGGGTTATTCGGCGTGTTGACGATGATGGCGCGGGTGCGGGGGGAGAAGGCGCGGCGAAGCTCGTCGGGGTCGAAGGCGAAGTTTTCGCCGCGGAGGGTGACGAAGACGAGGCGGGCGCCGCTCATGGCGGCATCGGGGACATAGTTTTCGTAGAAGGGCTCGAAGACGATGATTTCGTCGCCGGGTTCGACGACGGCGAGCATGGCGCACATCATGGCCTCGGTGGCGCCGCAGGTGACGGTGATTTCGCGGTCGGGGTCGAGCTCGAGGCCGTAGAAGCGGCGGGTCTTTTCGGCGATGGCGCGGCGCAGGCGGGGAGCGCCCCAGGTGATGGCGTACTGGTTGAGGTCGGCGTTGATGGCGTCGATGGCGGCCTGTTTGATGAACTCCGGGGCAGGGAAGTCGGGGTAGCCCTGCGCGAGGTTCATGGCGCCGTGGAGATGAGCGAGCCGGGTCATCTCACGGATGACCGACTCGCTGAAGACGCCGGTGCGGCTGGCGATGTGGGTACGGGGCATTCGGCGGCTATACGACCACGTGTTCGCGGTATTCGCCGAAGATTTTGCGCCACATGTTGCAGATTTCGCCAACCGTCGCGCCGGCGTTCACGGCGTCGAGGATGTACGGCATGGTGTTGGCTTTCGGGTCGCGGCTGGCGTTCTCCAGCGCGAGCAGGGCGGCGGCGTGGCGGTCGGGGTCGCGCTCGGCGCGGTGCTTCTTGAGGCGCGCGAGGTGCCGTTTCTCGCCCTCGGGGTCCATCTTGAGGATGGGGATTTCGCGGGGTTCTTCGGTGATGTACTCGTTGACGCCGACGATGATGCGGTCGCGGGTATCGACCTCGCGCTGGAAGCGGGCGGAGGCATCGGCGATTTCTTTCTGGAAGAAGCCGGTTTCGATGGCGGGGATGACGCCGCCGAGCGCTTCGATCTGTTCGAAGTAGCGGAGCGCGTCGCGTTCGATGTCGGCGGTGAGGCGTTCAACGAACCAGGACCCGCCGAGGGGGTCGACGGTGTTGATGACGCCGGATTCGTGGAGGATGACCTGCTGCGTGCGGACGGCGAGGCGTGCGGCCTTGTCGGAGGGGAGGGCGATGGCCTCGTCCATGGCGTCGGTGTGGAGCGACTGGGTGCCGCCGAGGACAGCCGCCAGGGCCTGGATGGCAACGCGGATGAGGTTGACCTCGGGCTGCTGTTCGGTGAGGGAGACGCCGGCGGTCTGGGTGTGGAAGCGCATGAGCCAGGAGCGCGGGTTCTTTGCGCCGAAGCGTTCGCGCATCTGGCGGGCCCAGATGCGGCGGGCGGCGCGGTACTTGGCGATTTCCTCGAAGAAGTCGTTGTGGGCGTTGAAGAAGAAGGAGATGCGGGGCGCGAAGGAGTCGATATCGAGGCCGCGGGCGAGGGCCCACTTCACGTATTCGATGCCGTCGGCGAGGGTGAAGGCGAGCTCCTGGGCGGCGGTGGCGCCGGCCTCGCGGATGTGGTAGCCGGAGACGGAGATGGGGTTCCAGAGCGGCATCTCGCGGGAGGCGAATTCGATCGTGTCGGTCACGAGCCGCATGGACTCGGCCGGCGGGTAGATGAACTCGTTCTGGGCGATGTACTCCTTGAGGATGTCGTTCTGGAGGGTGCCGGCCAGTTTCGCGCGGGGGATGCCGCGCTTTTCGGCGGCGGCGATGAAGAGGGCCCAGACGACGGGCGCCGGGCTGTTGATGGTCATGGAGGTGGTGATTTTGTCGAGGGGGATATCTGCGAGGAGGAGCTCCATATCGCCGAGGTGGTCGACGGCGACGCCGCAGGCGCCGAACTCGCCCTCGGCCCAGGGGTCATCGTGGTCGTAGCCCATGAGCGTGGGCATATCGAAGGCGATGGAGAGGCCGTTGTTGCCGGCGGCGAGGAGGTCCTTATAGCGCTGGTTGGTTTCTTCGACGGAGCCGAAGCCGCTGAACATGCGGATGGTCCAGGGCTTGCCGCGGTAGCCGGTGCGGTGGATGCCGCGGGTGAAGGGATACTGGCCGGGGAGGTTGATATCGCGCTCGTAGTCGATGTCGGCGGTGTCGGTCGGGTCGTGGAGGCGGTTGATGGGCCTTCCGGAGACCGTCATGAAGGGGCCGGCGAGTTCTTTGCCTTCGCGGAGGACGGCGTCATCGTATTCGGCGCGGAGCTGGCGTGCGCGTTCGGGGTCGATCTGCATGGCGGGTCTCCGGTAGGGGCGAGAGGTTTTGGCCGGCTGGCCAAGGCGTACTGTACACGACTCAGGGCAGGGGTTTGAAGGCTGGAGCGAAGACGGCCCCGCGGAGTACGCTCGGCGGCATGGCGAAGGATGAGAGTTTCGACATTACGACAGGGGCCGACCTGCAGGAGGTGGCCAACGCGGTCAACCAGGCGCGGAAGGAGATCGGCAACCGCTTCGATTTCAAGGGGATGGTCGCCGAGATCGACTACGAGCACGGCACGAACCGGCTGGTGCTGCACGCCCAGGACGATTACAAGCTCGAGGCGATGTGGCAGGTGCTGATGCAGCGGATGGTGGCGCGCGGTGTGCCGGTGAAGAACCTGGTTCGCGGCACGGTGCAGAAAGCATCCGGGGGCACGGTTCGGCAGGAGGTGACGATTGTGCAGGGGCTGGAGCCAGAGCTGGCGCGGAAGATCGTGAAGTTCATCAAGGAGCGGAAGTACAAGAAGGCGCAGGCGCAGGTGCAGGGCGACGCGGTGCGCGTAAGTTCGCCGAGCAGGGATGAGCTGCAGCAGGTCATCGCGGACGTGCGCGCCGAGAACTGGGGGGTGGAGCTGCGCTTCGGCAACTACCGCTGAGGGGCCGGCTCAGACCGGGCGCTGGAAGATCTGCTCGAGGGCGGCGCGGCGGCGGCGCTCGGCTTCGCGCTGGAGGGCGAGGCGGTAATCGACGCGGCGCTGGTTGCGCTGTTCGTAGCGGATCCAGCCGACAACGATGGCGATGAGGGCGGCGACGAAGATGAGGTTGCCGCCGAGCCAGAGGACGAGGATGGCCATGCGCTGGTCGAGGAGGGGGTCGGGAGCCCAGGCGGGGGCGTTTTCGGCGAAATGGCGATGCATGGCGGCGTTCATGCTCAGGAACATGCCGCCGAAGAGCGCCTTGTGGGTCATTTCGAGGAGGACGTAGAGGGCGCGGAGGGGGTAGGGCAGGCGCCAGCGGTGGGGGTCGGTTGCCACGGCCGGGAGCCAGAAGAGGAGGCCGACGAGGAGGAGGGTGAACTGCTGAAGGTCGCGGAGGATGGGGTCGCGGGCGGCGAGTTCGGTGAGCCGGGTGAACTGCCAGAGGTAGGTCACGACGGCGAAGACGAGCCAGGTGAACACCGGGAATGTGAGGGCAGCGGCGATGCGGGAGCGGTAGAGCGCGCGGAGCCGGCGCCGCTGCGAGGGTGCGGCGGCCCGGAACGCCAGGGTGAGCGGCGCGCCAAGCAGGATGAGCGGCGGCGCGACCATGGTGAGCAGCAGGAAGCCCAGGAAGTTGACCCAGAGGACCTGGTTGCCGAGGTGCTCGATGGGGGTGACGGTTGCGAGCAGGATGGCGAGCAGGCCGGAGAGGAGCGCAATGAGCCGCCAGCGCGGATGGGGGCTGCGCGGGCGGGCGGTGCGGGCGGCGAGGATGGCCGCAGCCGCCGCTCCGACGACCAAAGGGAGCCAGAACGGGTCGAGGGACCAGCCGGCGAAGGTCACGGGTTCAATGGACTCCGAACGCTTCGAAGGTGAGGATGGTGAAGGTTTCGCGGATGTGGGGGATGGACTGGATTTCGCGTTCGATCAGGCGGCCGATACTGTCGATGTCGTCGACGTAGAGCTTGACGAGGAGGTCGTACTGGCCGGTGATGCTGTAGCACTCGGAGAACGACGGAACCTCAGCGACGCGGTTGGCGACTTCGGTGGTGTGGCCGGGCTCGGTTTTGATCATGACGAAGACTGCGCGCATGACTGGAGTGTACGCCATGGCCAAGGCGGGGCTGTGTGGGAGGGTGAGCCGGGTCGGCCTTTCGCGCAGGGGCCGATCGGCGGTGCGTGCGGAGCCGATGGTCAGTAGTCGGTGCCGGGGCGGCCGGTGAGTGCATCGCGGAGCGCCGCGATGCGGGAGCGCTCGGCGAGCAGTTCGAGGATTTGCAGGGCCTGTGACGGGGTCGGCTGTTCGCCGGCCTCGAGGAGGAGGCGCTGGATTTCGCGGTCGATGGCCTGGATCTGCTGGTTGAGCCCGGCGATGGTGGGGCCGGGCTGCCCGGGCTGGGGGGTGCCATCGGTGCCGGGCTGCGGGGTGGGCTGGCCGGGAATGGGCGTGCCGGTGGCCCTGGGCTGGCCGGGGGACGGTGTCGCATCGCCGCCGGGTGTGCCCTGCCCGGGAACGGGCGTGCCCCCGCTGCCGGGTGTGCCCTGGCCGGGCGAGGGAGATGGTTCGGACGTGCCTGGCGCGGGCGAGGGCGAAGGGGTCGGCTCCGGGGTGGGCGGCACCAGGAGGCGGAGGATGACCTCGTAATCGTGGCGGGCGTCGTCGTTGGCGGGGTCGAGGAGGAGGGCATCGCGGAAGGCGGAGAGCGCAGCCGGGAGTCGGCCAGCGGCGAACTGGTGGTGGCCGATGCTGATGAAGGCGCGAGCGCGGATTGCCGGGTCGTTGGATTCGAGCGCGCGCCGGGCGGAGCGGATGGCGTCCTCATAGCGGCCGTCGGCGTGATAGGCGGCGGCGAGATTGAGGGCGAGGGTAGGGTTGGCGGGGCGGAGCACCTGGGCTTCGAGGAAGGCGTCGACGGCGGCGGCGGTGTCTCGGCGGGCGAGTGCTTCGCGCCCGCGTTCGTTGGCCTCGTAGGCCGGGGTAGCGCATGCCCCGAGGAGCATCGCAGCGAGGGCGAGGGCGCCCGCGGCGCGGCGCGGGAAGCGGGCGTACCTCTCGGCGAGGGCAGCCAGGAGGAGGAGGGCGAGGGCGAGGGCGGCGAAGATGGGGTAGCGCTCGATCGGCAGGGTGGTGCTGCGCTCATCGAGGCGGGTCCGTTCGAGGGTGCGGAGGCGGCCTTCGACCGCCGACGGGACGAGGGCGAGGTCGGTGCCGAGGTAGCGGCCACCCGCGGCCGCAGCAAGGGAGCGGAGGAACGGCTCATCGAGGCGGGAGAGGATGGGCTGGCCCGAGGCGTCGAGGCGGGGGCTGACCCTGCCGGTGAAGGGGTCGACGGCGGGGACGACGCCGCCTTCGGGGGTACCGGTGCCGGCGACGAGCAGTTCGATGCCGTCCTCGCGATAGGCGCTGGCGACCGAGGCGACGTCGCCCCCGAGGTTATCGCCATCGGTGAGGAGGAGGACGAGGCGGCCGCCGGGGTTCTCGGCGGTGAGGAGCTCACGGGCGAACTGCAGGCCGGCGGCGACGTCGGTGCCTCCTTCGACGAAGACGACGCCGGTTTCGAGGGAGGAGATAACCCGGGCTGCAGCCGCGGTGTCGGTGGTGAGCGGGAAGCGGACACGGGCGCTGCCGGCAAAGACGACGAGGCCGACGCGGTCGCCGGCGAGCCGTTCGATGGCCTGGGTCGCGGCCTCCTTGGCGGCGGCCAGGCGGGAGGGCTGGACATCGCTCACGTCCATGCTCCGGGAGATGTCCATCACGATGACGAGGTCGGCGCCGGTGCGCGGGACCTGGGAGACGCGGGTGCCCCAGCGGGGCTGGGCGGCCGCGAGGATGGCGGCAGCCGCGGCGAGGGCGAGGAAGGCGGCAGCGAGCCACGGGGGCGGGGGCGCCGGGTCCCGGCTGACTGCGCGGGCGCGTGCGGCGCCCCTGAGCACGCCCCAGGCCCAGGCGGCGAAGGCGAAGAGCGGCAGGGGAAGGAGGGTGAGCAGCCAGGGGTGGGCGAAGGCCAGGTCACTCATGCGGGGAGCCTCCGGAGGAGGGTGCCACGGAGGAGGAGGTCGACTGCGAGGATGCCGGCAGCGGCGGCGGCGAACCAGGGACCGTACTCGTCGAAGGCTTCGAAGGATTCGCGGGTAATCCGCGAGCGTTCGAGGGAGCTGATCTCCTCGTAGACCTGGCGGAGTTCGCCGGGGCCGGTGGCGGCGAAGTAGCGCCCGCCAGTATCGGCGGCGATATCGCGGAGGAGCTGCTCATCGATTTCTCGGGAGCGCTGGAAGGGGTCGTTGCTCACGATGCCGATGGTGTAGACGCGAACCTTCAGGGCGGCGGCGAGGGCGGCAGCTTCGCGCGGGCCGATGGAGGGGGCGTTGTGTTCGCCGTCGGTGATGAGGATAACGACGCGGCTGGCGGCGGTGGACTCCTGGAGCATGGAAAGCGCGGCCGCGAGGCCGACCCCGATGCCGGTGCCATCGGGGAGAATCCCGGATTCCAGGTCGGCGATCATGCGGTCGAGCGCCGCGTAGTCCGCGGAGGGCGGCGCAAGGGGGAGGGCATCCTGCTGGAAGACAACGATGCCGACCCGGTCATCCTGGCGGGAGCGAACAAATTCGCGCGCGACCTCCTTGGTCACCTCGAGGCGGTTGGAATCGCCGAACCGCTGGAGCATCGAGGAGGAGAGGTCGAGCGAGAGTACGATGTCGATGCCTTCGCCGGGGATGATGGTGCGGGCGTCGCCGCGGCGGGGGCCGGCGAGGGCGATGACCAGCAGTGCGACGGCCAGAACCCTGAGAGCGGGCAGGGCCCGGGCGAGGCGCAGCCGGCGGGTCGGGCGGAGCGGTTCGAGGGCGGCGGTGGAGGGGACGGACAGGGGTGCGGGACGGCGGCGAGCCAGCAGGGCGACAAGAGGCGCCACGAGGAGCAGTGCAAACGCTGCGGGGGCGGCGAATTCGAGGCCGCTCACGCATGGCCTCCGAGGATTTCGCGGGCCAGGGCGAGGTCGGCGAGGCGGCGCTCATGGGCCGGCCGGTAGCCGGCGTAGACGACGGCGTCGCACTCTTCGAGCAGGCCCCCGGCGAGGCGCGCCAGCCAGCGGTCGACGCCGGCGGCTTCGAGCCGGGCGCGGAGTTCGGTCGCGGTGAGGGCGGTAGCCGGCAGGCCGAAACGGCTGGCGAGGTCGGCGCGGACAGCGGCGGCGATGGCGCGGTAGGCGGAGACGGGGTCGGCTGCGAGCGCCTCGTCGGGCGGGAGCGGGTCGGGGGCAAGTGCGGGTTCGGGGAGCGTGCCGGGCCCGGTCGCAGGGCGTGAGCGGAGGCGGCGAACCACCAGGGCGAGAGCCGCCAGGGTGAGCGCGAGGGCAGCCACGACCGCAGCCGCGACCGCCGGGACCAGGAAGGGCGAGGCGGCGCCGGGGATGGCTGCCGGCGGCGGGAGCGGCGTCAGCTCGAGCGGGGCATCGGGCGGGAGCGTGGGGAGGATGTTGGCGGCGGCGGGCGGCGCCTCCAGGGCAGTGACATCGGAGCCGGACGTGACCGCGACGGTGGGGACCAGCGACTGGCGCCCGAGGGCGAAGGCGGCCACGGTGGCGGTCAGTTCCCAGGTGGCCGGGTCCTGGCCAGGCGGTGAGACGAGGCGGGGCGGTTCGAGGGCGACGAGCGCGAACTCACCCCAGCCCTCAGTCGCAGGGATGAGTTCCGGGCTCTGCCCGGCGGGGAGCTGCAGGCGGACGGTGAGGCGAAGGTGGTCGCCCATGCGGGCGCTGGAGGGTTCGATGGCGACCGCCGGTTCGGGCGACTGGGCGCCTGCTGCCGGGATGAGGGCCGCGGCCGCGAGCACGACGAGCAGGAGGGCGAGGAGCGGTCTCATGCGGCTGCCCCGCGGCGGTGGAAGAAGCGAAGGAGTTCCGGCACGTAGTCCCGGCCGACTTCGGCGCGGATTTCATCGATGGTGAGTTCACCGAACAGGCGTCGACGCGCGGCGTCGAGCTCGCGCACGCGGGCGGCGTAGGCCTCGCGGACGGCGGGGCTGGAGGTATCGACCTCGACCGAGGCGCCTGATTCGGCATCGGCGAGTGTGACGATGCCGACATCGGGGAGGCGCTCATCGACGGGGTCGCGGACGGAGATCGCGATGAGGTCGTGACGGCGGGCGGCTGCGCGGAGGCGGGCGGGTTCGATGGGTGCAAGGAAATCAGAGATGAGGAAGACGGTCGCGCGCCGGCGATGAACGCCGATGAGGTAGGCGAGGGCGGCGGAGATGCTGGTGCCGCGGGTCCGGGGACGGGCCCAGAGGATTTCGCGGATGAGGCGGAGGACATGGGTCGAACCGCCGGCCGGGCGCAGGTAGCGTTCGGCTTCGGCGGCGAAGAGGAGCGCGCCGACGCGGTCGTTGTTGCGGATGGCGGCGAGGGCCAGGACGGCCGCGATTTCCGCGGCGAGGGCGGCCTTGGGGGTCGGCCCGGCGCCGACGAACTGCGAGGGGGAGATATCGACGAGGAAGATGACGGTGAGGTCGCGGTCTTCGCGGTAGCGGCGGATGAAGGGTTCGCCGGTGCGGGCGAAGGCCTTCCAATCGAGCGAGCGGAGGTCATCGCCGGGCACATAGGGGCGGAGTTCATCGAATTCGATGCCGCGGCCGCGGAAGATGGCGTGGTACTCGCCGAGGAAGAGCGTGTTGACGAGGCGGCGGGCGCGAAGTTCGATGGCGCGAACGCGGGCGAGGAGCTCGGGGGAGAGGCCGCCATCCTGCGGCGCGGCAGGGGCTTCGCAACGGCGGCGGAAGGGGAGGCGTGGGAGGGGCACGGCGTTAGCGCCTCCGTTGGCGGTCAGGGGACGTCGACACCATCGAGGATGCGGGTAATGAGGTCATCGGCGGTGAGTTCGCGGGCGTCGGCTTCGTACGTGGTGATGATGCGATGGCGGAGGGCATCGTGGGCGATCGCCTTGATGTCGTCGGGCGTCGTGTAGGCGCGGCCCTGGATGAAGGCATGGGCGCGGGCCGCGAGCGCGAGGGCGATGGTCGCGCGGGGCGATGCGCCGAAAGCGATGAGGGGCTGGAGGTCGGGCAGGCGGTAGGCTGCCGGGCGGCGGGTGGCAGCGACCAGCTGGGTGATGTAGTCCTTGAGCGCGTCGTCGATGGCCACCTCGTGGACGGCAGCACGGGCGGCCTGGATGGCCCCGCGGGACGCGACGGTCGACGCCTGCGGCGGTTCGGGGGAGAGGCCGAGTTCGAGGACCTGGCGCTCCTCGGCGCGGGAGGGGTAATCGACGCGGACCTTCAGCAGGAAGCGGTCGAGCTGGGCCTCGGGGAGGGGGTAGGTACCCTCTTGCTCGATGGGGTTTTGGGTTGCGATGACGAGGAACGGGTCATCGAGTGGGAAGGTTTGGCCGCCGATGGTGACCTGGCGCTCCTGCATCGCTTCGAGCAGCGCGGACTGGACCTTGGCCGGCGCGCGGTTGATTTCGTCGGCGAGGACGAAGTTGGCGAAGATTGGGCCCTTGCGAATGGTGAAGGCGGATTCGCGGGCGTTGAAGATTTCGGTGCCGATGAGGTCGGCCGGGAGCAGGTCGGGGGTGAACTGGATGCGCACCGCGTGGAGGTCGAGGGCGCGGGCGAGGGCGGTCACTGTTAATGACTTGGCGAGGCCAGGCACGCCTTCGACGAGAATGTGGCCGTTGCAGAGGAGCCCAATGAGGAGGCGGTCGATGAGGGCATCCTGGCCGATGATGACGCGGTGGACTTCGGCGCGGACGCGGGCGAGGGTCTCGGCTACGAGAGCGGCGGAGGGGGAGAGGGTGAGGGCGCCCTGCGGCACAGCGAGCTCCGGGGCTATGGGGTGCCCGTATTGTAGGCCTGCCGCCGGTAAAGCCGACGGATCCGGTCAGGCGTCGAGGGGGTCGTCGGGGCGGCCGGGGTCGTAGCTGGCGCGGGTGAAGGCGAGCGCCCAGACGGCGCGGGCACCGTGGTCGCGGAGGACGCGTGCGCATTCGCGCACGGTCGCCCCGGAGGTGATGACGTCGTCGACGAGGCCGACGGTAAGGCCGTCCAGGCGGGGACCATCGACGCGGAAGGCCCCGTCGAGCGCCTGCGTCCGTTCGCGAAACGAGCGTCGCGCCTGGCGGCCGGTGTTGCGGGTACGCAGGAGGGCGGCCGGAGCGCGGGGGAGACCAGCGGCGCGGAGGAGGAGTTCGGCCTGGTTGAAACCGCGCTCGCGCTGGCGCGAGCGGTGGAGGGGAACAGGCAGCCATGCGTCGACGGGGAGTGCGGCTGCGACGGGTGCGAGGTCGGCCGACATGCGGGGGGCAAGGTCGCGGTAGCGCTGGTACTTGAGGCGGAGGACGAGCTGGCGCGCGGGCCCGGTGTGTTCGAAGGCGGCGCGGATGCCGGCGAGGTCGCGCAGGTGAAAACAGCGGGGGCAGTTGGTTGGTTCGTCCCAGGCGGCCGAGCAGAAAGCACAGCGGCCGGGGCCGTTCGCCGGGATGAGGCGCTGTTCGCAGGCGGGACAGAGCGGGGTATCGAATGCCCCGCAGCCGACGCAGCGGAGGGGGTAGAGGAGGTCGCGGGCGCGGCGCGTGAGGTCGGCGAGGCCAGGCAGGGGCATGGCGGAAGGATACGCCAGCGGCTGCCGGGGAGGGGCTACAATGGCGGCATGGGTACGGTAACGGTGCTGCTGTTCGCGTCGCTGGCGGAGCGCGCGGGCGTGCGCCGGCTGGAGCTGCCGGTCGGGGAGGGTGAAACGGTCGGGAGCATTCGGGACCGGCTGCTCGAGCGATTTCCGGGGCTTTCGGCGGCCGTGCCGACCCTGATGTATGCGCTGGATGAAACCTACGTGCGGGAGGAGGCGGCGGTGCGGCCGGGGAGCACGCTGGCGCTCATCCCGCCGGTTTCTGGAGGGTAGGATGCTGATCCGGGTGACGGAAGCCGAGCTTTTGGCGGATGAGGCGGCACGGGCGGTGGCTTCGCCGGCGGCGGGCGCCATCAACGTGTTCCTCGGAGTGGTGCGCGACCACAACAAGGGTCGGCGTGTCTCGCACCTGGTGTACGACGCCTACCCTTCGATGGCGGAGAAGGAGATGCGGGCGATCGCGGAGGAGGCGAAGGAGCGGTTCGGGCTCGAGGATGTGGCGATCCTGCACCGCACGGGCCGGCTGGAGATCGGGGAGACGAGCCTGGTGGTTGCCGTGAGCTGCGGACACCGGCGGGAGTCGTACGAGGCGGGGCTGTGGATCGTGGACGAGGTGAAGAAGCGGGTTCCGGTCTGGAAGAAGGAGGTCTGGGAGGACGGCGAGGAGTGGATCGAGGGGCCGGAATCGCTGGGGATGCAGCAGGCGCCGGCGAGCATGCGCCCATGACGGGGCACCCGCACGCCTTTAGCCGATACTGCATGCACTGTGGCCAGCGGCTGACCACGGCCGTGCCGGAAGGGGATACGAAACGGCGGCTGGTGTGCCTGGACTGCGGGTTCATTCACTACCTGAACCCGCGCCCGGTGGCCGGCGTCATCCCGGTGCGGGAGGACGGCCGGCTGCTGCTGGTGCGGCGGACGATCGAGCCGCGCAGCGGAACCTGGGTGTTCCCGGGCGGGTACATGGACCTGGGCGAGACGGCGGAGGAAGCGGCCATGCGGGAGACGCTGGAGGAGGCCAACCTCGCGGTGGACGACCTTCGGCTGGTGGGGGTGTTCACGCGGGTGGAGCCGGGGGTGGTGGTGATCGTCTATGAGGGCCGAGCCCTGGGCGAGGGCGAGCCGGGGCACGAAACGAGCGAGGTGCGGTGGTTCGCGCCGGGCGAGATCCCGTGGGGCGAGCTGGCGTTCGACAGCACCGAGGCGGCACTGCGGGCCTGGGCGCGGCAGCGCGGGCTGGGCGAGTAGCCGGGTTCAGCGCACGTCGAGGACGATGACGGCGCGGGTGCCGCTCCCGAGGAGCAGGGCAGCCGGCTCGACGGCGCGCGGGAGTTCGAAGGCGACCCAGCCGGTGACGGACTCGCCGGGGCGAAGGGTGCCCTGCCGGAGCGGCGGCTCCTGCGCGGTGCGGACCCAGGTGTAGTCGACACCATCGCTGCCGCGGAGGCGGAGGAGGGCGAAGTTGTAGGTGACGGCTGCGGTTTCGGCTTCGAGGCGAAGCAGGAGGGCCACGCGGCGGGCGCCGGCGGAAACCGGGATGCTGCCGGCCGGTTCGGGGTCGAGGCGTTCGAGCACGGTGTAGCGGATGCCGCCGACCACGCCGTCGCTGCCGGCGGCAGGGGTGGGCGAAGCAAGGGCATCGCCCGGCGGGAGGCGCGAACCCGGGTACACGCCCTGGCCGGACGCGACCTCGAGCCGTTCGGCCTCGCGGACGGCGAAGGTGAAGACGCCGAGGGCGAAGATGCCGAGGCAGGCAAAGAAGATGAGGAGGGCGCGCAGCCAGCTCACGGGCCAAATGGTAGCGGGCGTTCGGGTTTAGCGTGGGCGGCGAGGGCCGCGGGCCGGGGCCGTGCGGCCGAGGTGGTAATGGGGCGCGAGGATGGCGACCGTTACGCCGGCGTGGGGGTCGGCGATGCGGGCCACAATGCGGGGATGGGCAGCCTGCAGGGCATCGAGCGACTGGTCGGTGGTGACGACGGTGGGGAGGCCGGCGATGTGGCGGTAGTTCACGACCTGGTAGAGCTTCTCCTGGGCCCACGGGGTGGTGGCCTGGGCACCGAGGTCATCGAGGACGAGGAGGTCGGCGTTGCGGACGCGCTCGAAGAGTTCGTCGTAGGGCGCATCGCGGCCGGGGGCGAAGGAGGCGCGGAGGTAGTCGAGGAGGTCGGGGACGACGGCGAAGAAGACGGAGCGGCCGGATTCGAGGGCGCGATTGGCGATGGCTGCGGCGAGGTGGGTCTTGCCGCAGCCGTTGGTGCCCTGGAGCACCAGCCAGCCCTGGGGGTTCTCGGCGAAGGCCGAAGCGGCGCGGAAGGCGGCTTCGAGCGAGGCGCGTTCTTCCGGGCTGAGGCCGGGGAGGCGGAGGTCGAAGGTGCGGAACTGGAGGGCGGCGAGGCGTTCACGGCTCATCCCGCCGACCTGCTGATAGGCGGCGCCGGATGCGCCGCCGAGGCGGATGGTGCGAGCGAGGGAGGGGTCGGTCAGGCGGGTGGCGAGGCGGTCATCGAGGGATTCGGGCGGGGACGTCGTCGTGAAGACGGTGGGCAGGGCAAGGTTGAAGCGGTGGTTGACGACCTGGTGGAGCTTTTCGCGGGCCCAGGCCGTGCCGGCAGGTGCGTCGAGGTCATCGAGGATGAGCAGCGGGGCGTTGCGGACCTGCTCGAAGACGCGGTTGAAGGCGAGCTCTTCGTCGTCGGTGTCGTAGCTCGCGCGAAGGTGGTCGAGGAGGTCGGGGACGACCATGAAGAGGACGGGGTGTCCAAGGGCGATGCGGTGGTTGGCGAGGGCCGCGGCGAGGTGGGTCTTGCCCGAACCGGAGGGGCCGGTGAGCACGAGCCAGCCGGGCGGGTCCTGGGCGAAGGCGCGGGCGGCATCGATGGCGGCGGGGAAGGCGGGGTCGGTGCCGGCCCGGCCCTTCGGATTGAGGGTTTCGAAGGTGAAGCGGGCGAGGGCGCCGATGTTGGAGAGGCGGGTGAGGCGCTGGCGGCGCTGGTCTTCACGCTCCTGGAGGACACAGTCGCAGGGTTCGGCGCGGCCGAAGCGGGGGTGGTCGACGGGATACGGGCGGCGGACGAAGCCGGCGCCGTGGCAGATGGGGCAGGGCGGGGTGTCACCGGATTCCGCGTCGGTCTCAGCGGTATTTGATGATGTGGCCGAAGTTGCCGCCGAGATAGCGGTGTTTCGCGTCTTCGAGAGGATCTCGTCGAGGCGTTTCATCGGGGTGACCCTCCTGGGCCCAGGTTTGGAGCATGCGCTCGATGTAGCGCCAGTTGCGGATGTTGCGTTCGGCGGCTTCGCGGAAGGCAGCTTCGACCCAGTCTGCGGGGTAGGTGGCCTCGGCCTCGGCGAGGCGCTCGGCGACGAGCGGGGTGATGGTGCCGATGTTCTCTTCGTAGAGGCGGAAGATGCCGGGCCGCTGCTCGGGCGCGGCGAGGGGCGCGACGGCCGCATACCCGGGGAGCTGGAGTTCCCCGGCGCGGATGCGGGCGATGGCGCGCCGGGCCGCGGGGTTGTTCACGAAGTAGAGGGTTTCGGTTTGGCCGGGGCGTGTCGCTTCGATGGCGAGCAGCGCCCGGAGCGCCCGGCAGGCTTCGAGACCGGCATCGAGGCCGGGGCGGCCGCCGGCGAGGCGTTCGAAGGCGAGGCGGGCGGGTTCGTGCTGCCAGATAGCATCGGCGGAGACGCAGCGCGGCTCCGCAGGGAGCTGCTGGGCGAGGTGGGCAACCCAGAGGAAGGCGAGGAGGTCGCCCGGGGCCGCCAGGGCGGGGAGGACCGTCGTGAAGAAGAGGTTGGGGATGGCGGTGCCCCTGGCGATGCCGGGGAAGCCGGGGAAGGCGGGGGGGTTAGTCGAGCTGGTCATCGGTGCGGAGGACCCAGTCTTCGAACTTTGCGATGCGGTGGCGGAAGCGCAGCTCGACGGTGCCGGTTGGGCCGTTGCGGTGCTTGGCGACGATCACCTGCGCGACACCGTGGGGGTAGGCGGATTCCGGGAGGTCGGGGTGCTGCTGCGCCCACTGCTCCGGGGTGACGTAGAGCTCCTCGCGGGTGAGGAAGATGACGATGTCGGCGTCCTGTTCGATGGAGCCCGAATCGCGGAGGTCGGAGAGCATGGGGATGCGGGGGTGGCGGTTCTCGATGGCGCGGGAGAGCTGGGCGAGGGCGATGATCGGGACATCGAGTTCGCGGGCGAGGCCCTTGAGAGTGCGGGAGATGTAGGAGATCTCCTGCACGCGATTTTCGCGGGAGGCGGTGGATTCGCCCTGCATGAGCTGGAGGTAGTCGATCACGATGAGGTCGAGGCCGCCGGCTTCGCTGGCCAGCCGCCGGGCCTTGGAGCGAAGCTCGGCGACGGTGAGGAGCGGGGAGTCATCGAACCAGATGTTGGCCTCGGAAAGGCGGGCAGCGGCGTTGACGACGCGGCGCTCTTCGATTTCGGTGTTCTGGCCGAGGCGAAGGCGGTTGCCATCGACGCCGGATTCGGCGGAGAGGAGGCGGACGGCGAGCTGTTCGGCGGACATTTCGAGCGAGAAGAAGGCGACGTTGGCCTTCTGCTCGATGGCCGCGTTGCGGGCGATGCCGAGGGCGAAGCTGGATTTCCCGACGCTGGGGCGCGCGCCGATGATGATGAGGTCGGAGCGCTTGAGGCCGGTGAGGAGGGTATCGAGGTCGCTGAAGCCGGTGCGGATGGCGGAGCGCTCGAGGCGCTCGACCTCGGCGGGGTCCTGTTCGAGGTAAGCATCGAGGAGCTGGCGGATGTGGACGAAGTCGCGGAAGGTCTCGCCGCCGCGGAGGCGCTGGATGAGGGATTCCGCGCGGGAGAAGACGGTTTCGATTTCGGCGGGGGCCTCGTAGGCCATCTGCATGATGGCGGCGGCGGCGTGGATGAGCCCGCGGTAGGTGGCATCGCGCTTGACGATGCGGGCGTAGAACTCGACGCCGATCGAGGTCGGCAGGCGGCGGATGATGTCGGCGAGGTAGACCTGGCCGCCGACGGCTTCGAGCTGGTCGCGGGTGGCGAGTTCGTGGGCGACGGTGATCTGGTTGATGACCTCGTCGCGGTTCCAGAGGGCGAGGCAGGCGTCGTAAATCCAGCCGTTCTTCTCGCGGAAGAAGTCGGAGGGCTTGAGGATGTTGACGACGGAGAGGATCGCCTCCGGGTCGACCATGAGGGAGGCGATGACGGCCTCTTCGGCCTCGATGTCGTGCGGGGGGAGACGTTCGAGGGGTGCGAGGGTCATGGAGAAGGAGGGGGTCGGGGAGATGGCGCGGTGGTGGTGCGCTGGCGGGTGGTTCCGGCCCCTTCGCCCTCCTTTCCGGGGTTAGTCCGCGGCGGCTTCGGGAGCGGCCGCGGCGCGCTCTGCCATGAGCTTTTCAACGATGGGGCGGGACGCCTCATCGGGGACGACGTCGACGGTGATTTCGACGCTCACATTGCGGGTGAACTTGATTTCGACGGTGCGCGGGCCGAGCTCGCGGAGCGGTTCGTGCAGAAGCACCTGCTGATGCTCGAGCTGGACGCCGGTGGCCTGCTCGATGGCGGCCGCGATATCGCGGTTCGTGACCGAGCCGAAGAGGCGGCCGGTTTCGCCGACGCGGGCCTCGATGGAGACGGCCAGGTTTTCGAGCTTCTGGGCGATAGCGCGGGCCTCGGCATCGAGCTTCTCCTGCCGCCGGGCCTCGCGCTGGGCGATGGCGTTGGCGCGCTGGAGGTTCTCTTTGGTGGTAGGCCCGGCGATTCCCCGGGGCAGGAGGTAGTTGCGGGCGAAGCCGTTCTTGACTTCCTTGATTTCGCCGGCCTGGGCGGTGCCTTCAACGTCCTCGAAAAAGACGACTTTCATGGTGACCTCTGGAGAAGCGGGATGTCCCGGCGGGACCCGGCGGGGTGAGGAACCCGCCCGGGGCAATCCCGGGGGGAAGGTAGAGGACTCAGGATAGAGCTTCCAGCCGTTATGGTCAGGTCGGCGCGATTTTGACGCGACGTTCACAGTCGGCATGGGTTATGCATAGCGGACGCAGGCGACAGGTGCTGTCGCGTTCGGCGAGGCGGGCGGAGTTTTGCGGGACGGCGGGGGACCGTAGGCTTGTGGCGTGGGGTACACCGGGCCGGTGCTGGTGATCTTTCATGGGGGCACGGGCGAGGGCGCGGCGGAGGGGATGCTGGCGCGGGCCCGCGTGGCGGCTGCCCGGTGCTCGGCACGGGCAGCGCTGGCGGCGGGGTTCGAGGCGGTGATCGTGGCGACGGATGACCCGGATGTGTTCGAGCCGCTGCCGGACGGGGTGCTGATCGACGCGGACCGGGGCGGTGCGTTCGACTTCTTCGCGCGGCTGTGCGGGCTGGTGGAGCACTACGGGCTCGAGCGCCCGGCGGTGATGGGGTCCGGGGCGGTGCCGCTGCTGGGTGTGGATGAGTTCGCGCTGGTGGTGGAGCAGCTGCAGGTGCGGGACGCGCGGCTGGTGACCAACAACTTCTTCTCGGGGGACCTGACGGCGTGGACGCCGGGTGAGGCGGTTCTGCGGGTTTCGCCGGTGGCGCGCGACAACCTGCTGCCGCGGCGGCTGCGGGATGAGGCCGGGC
>NZ_DAOUAO010000066.1:0-9130 GCF_034433535.1 Tepidiforma sp. | reverse complement strand
GGGAACCGGGAGCGCCGCCCTGCCCTGCTACGGTGGGAGGTGGGAGGTGGGAGGTGGGAGCCGGGAGGTGGGAGGTGGGAGGTTGAGGGGGAGGGGCGGGTGGGGGAAGCTAGCGGTATGCCGATGGAGAAGCTGGTGGGCGCGGTGCTGGTGCTGGCGGCTGCCGCGCTGGCGGCCGGGGGGTGCGGGGGCGGAGGGGATGAGCCGCCGGTGGTGGTGCGGATGGTGACGCCCGCCGGGCCGCCGCCAACGCCGACGCTCCCGCCGGGGGTTTCGCCGACACCGCTGGTGGCACCGGAGCTGGTGCTTTCGACCATGGAGGTCTACCAGGCGGGGGCGGTGCTGGTTTCGGTCACCGGCGATGTGGCCGGCGGCCAGGTGAGCTTCCTCGGGCGGAAGTTCCCGCTCATCCGGGGGAGCCAGAGCCAGTTCACCTTCGTGCCGGTGGCGACCGATGACCCGCCGGGTCAGCACCTGCTGACGGTCGATGTGCGGCTGCCGAACGGCACCCGGGGAACGCTCGAGGCGACGATCACGGTGCTCCCGGCGGAGTGGACGGTGGACTACCTGGAGTTCAGCCCGGAACAATCAGCGGAGTTGCTCGACCCGGCGGTGGTGGCGGCCGAGCTGGAGCTGCTCCGCGACATCTATGTGAAGGTGACGCCGCAGAAGCTCTGGAACGGGCCATGGCTGCTGCCGGTACAGGGTGCGCTGACGGCACGCTTCGGGGAGCAGCGATCGGTGAACGGGGCGCCGCCGTCAGGCCATCATGGCGGCACCGATATCGGGGCGGAAGAGGGCACGCCGGTCGTGGCGACGAACTCGGGGACGGTGGTGCTCGCGCGCGAGCTGAAGGTGCGGGGAAACATGGTGGTCATCGACCACGGCGGGGGGCTGTATTCGGGCTACGCCCACCTGTCATCGATTGCGGTGGCCGAGGGCGACCGGGTGGAGGCTGGGCAGGTGATCGGCGCGGTCGGCAATACGGGGCTTTCGACCGGGGCGCACCTGCACTGGGAGATGGCGGCCTACGGCGTGCTGCTGGATGCGCTGCGCTTCACCGACGGGTCGAACGGCTTCTAGGCTTCAGCTTTCGAGGAATTCGCGGACGACGCGGGCGAAGGCTTCGGGCTGGTGCAGGGGCACCTGGTGGCCGGCATTGGGGATTTCGACCAGGCGGCCGTTGGGCAAGCGGCGCACCATCTCCTGCGCGATTTCCGGCGAGAGGATTTTGCTCTTCTCGGCGCGGATGACGAGGGTGGGGCAGGTGATGTGCTCGAGGCTCTCCCAGAGGTAAGGGATCTCGGCGATGGCGCCGCGGCCGGTGGCCTGGTGGATGGCGGGGTCGAAGCGGAAGACGAGGTTGCCGGTCGCCTCATCGAGCTGGAGGGAGGCGTAGACCTGGCGGAGGAGGAAGGCCCGGTCGCGGCCGGGGTAGAGGGCGGCGAAGTGCTCGATTGCCTCGGCTTCGGTGGCGAAGCCGGGTTGCTTCTGGGCTTCGCCGGTGGAGCGGCGGATGCCGCGTGCACCCTGGTCGGCCATCTGGGGGCCCATATCGGCGAGGACGAGGTGCTTGAGGCGGTGCGAGTGGTCGCGGGCGTAGCTCATGGCGATGCGGCTGCCGATGCTGTGGGCGACCAGGTCGAAGGCCTCGAGGTCGAGTTCTTCGACAAAACCGCGCAGGTCCATGGCGAAGGCCCAGACGAGGTAGCCGCCGGGGGCGTGCTCGCTTTCGCCGTGGCCGCGGAGGTCGGGGGCGTAGACGCACCAGCGGTCGATGAAGCGCTCGGCGATGTGCTCCCAGTAGCGGGCGTTGTTCATGAGGCCGTGGAGGAGCACGAGGGGTTCGTTGCTGACGTCGCCCCAGCGGAGATAGTGGTGGCGGAGGCCGTGGATGGTGAGGTAGCCGTCTTCGCCGTGGAGGGCAGGTTGGGTGGTCACGGTTGGGAGTATACGGAGCCGGGGGCGCATGGCGCGAAGGCCGGCGTGGGCGCGCCGGTTGCGGCCGGGCGGCCGGGGTGGTTCGCTAGGGAGCGTGACTGAGGAACGGGCCGCGGGGGTGCCGCAGGGGGAGCCGGTTGGCATTGCGGGATACGTTTCGCCGTACCCCTACGTGGACCGGCTGCAGGAGAAGATGGAGGAGCGGCTGGCCCGGCGGGTGCCGGCGAGCGGGCGGTTTTGCGGGTTTTGCTACGCGCGGCTGCGGGCTGAGGACACGGTCTGCCCGTTTTGCGGGACTGCGACGGCCGAGCGGGAGCCGGTCAGCGAGATCCCGCAGGAGGTGCTCCGGCTGTACCTCGCGAAGCAGAAGACGGAGGCGCGGTGGGTCCACGGCGGGGCGTTTTTCGGGCTGGTCGTGGCCTCGGCGCTCTTCATCTGGATGGTGATCTGGGGCCCGGGCATCCTTGGGCACCCGGCGTTGGCCTTCGGGGTGCTGCTGCTGGGGGGCTACGTGCTGGCGCAGCTGTTTGGGACGTTCATCGGGGCGCAGATCGGCTACCGCAAGGGCGCGCGGAGACGGGACGCGATGTGGGCGGAGTTCCTCGCACGGCGGGACGGCGCGGGCTGAAGCTCAGGACACCGGTTCGCCGAGGAGTTCGGCGAGCACGCGGCCGAAGGCGCGGCGGGCGGCATCGATGCGGTCGGGCGGGCAGCCTGCGATGGCGAGCCGGATGCTGCCGCCGACACGGACATCGAGGCTGGCGAATCCGCGGACGGTGGTCGGGGGTTCGAGGCCGAAGCATTCAAATTCGATCTCTTCGCCCCAGGCGGCGCTGGAGGATTCAATGGGGACCGCCACGGCGCGGAGGCCGGCCCCGGCGATGCTCCAGATGCGGAGCACGCGCGGGGCGTAGGGGTCGTGCACCGGCCGTTCTTCGCAGGGGTGGAGCGGGGGCGGCTCGCAGCCGAGCAGCGCGCCGAGGAGGGCGAGGGCTTCGCGCTCAAAGGCGCGGGCGGCTGCGAGCCGGGAGCGAGCCTCGGCGGTGAGGTGGCCGGGGAGGACGAAGGTGAACTCTTCGAACGCCATCGGTGCCTCCCCGGGCGGGCTAGCGGGCGGCGGCTGCGGAGCCGGTGAGCTGCGGCATGAGCTCGAGGACGCGCGGGTCGCGGTTGCCGATGAGGAGGGTGCCGACGCCGGCATCCTCCCAGGCGCGGTAGCGCTCGCGGATGCGCTCGACGGGCCCGACGAGCGCCATTTCGTCGGCCAGCTCATCGGGGACGGCGGCCTCGGCTTCGGCCTTCCGGCCGGCGAGGTAGAGCTCCTGGATGCGGGCAGCGGCTTCGCCGTAGCCGTAGCGGTGCATCAGTTCGTTGTAGAAGTTTTTCTGGCGGGCACCCATGCCGCCGACGTAGAGGGCGATTCCGGGCTTGGTGGTGGCGAGCCCGGCTTTGACGTCATCGGTGATGACGACGCTGCAGGTGGCGACGATATCGAAGTCCTTCATGGACTTGCCGTTGCCGGCGCGGGCGAAGCCGGCTTCGAGGTCGGGCCGGAAGACATCCATGCGGTAGGGGGAGAAGAAGGCCGGGATCCAGCCGTCGGCGATCTCGGCGGTGAGGCGGATGTTGTTGGGGCCGAGGGTGGCGAGGTAGATGGGCATGTTGCGCCCGTGGAGGATGCTCTTGAGCGGCTTGCCGAGGCCGGTGGCGCCGGGGCCGGTGTACGGCAGGCTGTACTCCTTGCCGTGGAATTCGACGGGTTCTTCGCGGGCCCAGATTTTGCGGAGGATGGCGACGTACTCCCGCAGGCGGGCGGCGGGCTGCCCATAGGGCTGGCCGTGCCAGCCTTCGACCACCTGGGGGCCGGAGAGCCCGAGGCCGACCAGCATGCGCCCGTTGCTGAGGGCGTCGAGGGTCATGGCCGTCATCGCGGTCATGGCGGGGGTGCGCGCCGGGATCTGCATGATGGCGGTGCCCAGCTTGATGCGGCTGGTGAGGGCAGCGAGGTAGGCGAGCGGGGTGACGGCGTCGGAGCCGTAGGCCTCGGCCGTCCAGACGGAGTCCCAGCCGAGCCGTTCGGCTTCGAGGACAGACTGGACGGGCAGTTCAAGGCGGGCGCCGGAGTAACCGAGGTAGAGACCGAGCTTCATGGGAGCACTCCCGTTGGGTAAAGGTAGGGGTCCCATGGAGTGTAGCGGGTTTCCCGCCGAATGGGATGGTTAGCGCGCCTCGAGGCGGTAGAGGGCGCCCTCCTGGTCGCGCACGATGTAGAGCTCGCCGGCGTCGTCTTCGCCGAAGGAGGAGATGCTGCCGGGGAAGTCATCGAGGCGGGTGGATTCGAGGCGGCCACCGGAGAACCAGAGGGCCCAGGCTGCACCGGTGCAGTAGTCGGCGAGGAGGTAGGCGCCGCGCAGGGCGGGGATGGCGCTGCCGCGGTAGACGTAGCCCCCGGTCACGGAGCAGCCGTCATCGTGGGTGTATTCGAAGACGGGGAGGGTGAGGCCCTCCCTGGCGCAGCCGGAGGACGGGCGGTAGCAGCGGGTGCCTTCCATGATGCTCCAGCCGTAGTTGCGGCCGCCCGGGCCACCGGCGGGTTCGAAGTTCACCTCCTCGCGGTCATCCTGGCCGACATCGGCGATCCAGAGGTCGCCGGTTTCGCGGTCGAAGCTGAAGCGCCACGGGTTGCGGAGGCCATAGGCCCAGATTTCGCGGCGGACGCCATCGCCGGCGGAGGCGAAGGGGTTATCGGGCGGGATGGCGTAGGCGAGCCCCGGCGCGGGGGCGCCGTCGACATCGAGGCGAAGGAGCTTGCCGAGGAGGGTGGTGCGGTCCTGGCCGGCGCCGAGAGGGTCGCCGGACCCGCCGCCATCGCCGAGCGCGACGTAGAGGTAGCCGTCGGGTCCGAAGGCGAGCATCCCGCCATTGTGGTTGGCGTAATCGTCGGGGACGGCGAAGAGGACCCGGCGGGAGGCCGGGTCGGCCCGATTGGGGTCGGAAGCCGAGACGCGGAATTCGGCGAGGGTGTTGTCGGCATTGCTGGCGGTGTAGTAGACGAAGAAGCGGCCGTTGCTGGCGAAGCCGGGGTGGAACGCCAGGCCGAGGAGGCCCTGTTCATTGCCGCTGGAGCGGACGAGCGAGCGGATATCGAGGAAGGGTGTGGGGAGGACCTGCCCGTCACGGACGATGCGGATGGTGCCGCGCTTTTCGACCACGAAGAGGCGGCCGGAGCCATCCCCGGCCCCGGTGACGAAGGTCGGGCGGTCGAAGCCATCGGCGACCTCTTCGAAGGCAAGCTCCGGGAGACCGGGAGCCGGCGCGGAGGGTGTTCCGCCCGCGGACGGCGTGGGCGTGGCGGCGGGCGGCGTCCCGGGCGCGGGCGTCGGCGCCGGCGCGGTATCGGTGCCGTCACAGGCGAGGCCGATGACCCAGATGACAAAAGGGAGGATGCCAAGGCCGAGGGATCGCATTGGGGGATGGTACAGGACGGCGGTTTCCCGACGGGAAAGGCGCCATCGAGGGATTCGATAGCGACATTCACGGGACAGGGGCACAGGGGCCATCGCGCTGGGGCATACTGGCGATGCACCGACGCCGCGGAGGGGGCCAATGGAGTTCGATACGCTGCTCTCGGCGCGGGCCCTGATGGGCCTTTCGCTGGTGTTCCACACGTTCTTCACACCGCTGGGGATCGGCCTGCCGCTGCTCCTGTTCATCGTGGAGGGGCTCGGCCTGAAGACCGGGGACCCGCGCTACCGGGAGCTGGCGCGGGCGTGGACGCCGATCGTGGGGCTGCTGTTCGCGGTGGGGGCAGTCTCGGGGACCGTGCTGTCGTTCGAACTGGGGCTGCTGTGGCCGCGCTTCATGGAGTACGCGGGCGGGATCATCGGGATGCCGTTTTCGCTGGAAGGGTTCGCGTTCTTCACCGAGGCCATCTTCCTGGCGATCTACATCTACGGCTGGAACCGGCTGTCGCCGGTGGCGCACTGGCTGACGACCATCCCGCTGGTGGTGAGCTCGGCGATCTCGGCGGTGTTCGTTATTTCGGCGAACGCGTGGATGAACACGCCCGATGGCTTCCGGGTGGTGAACGGCGAGGTGGTGGATGTGGACCCGTGGGACGCGATGTTCAACGCGGCGTGGCTGCACCAGGCGATCCACGGGACGCTGGCCTCGTACGTGGTGACCGGCTTCGCCGTGGCCGGGGTTTATGCGTGGCTGCTCTGGCGGAAGGTGCCGGCGGTGCATCCGAAGCTGGGGCTGCAGGTGGCGATGGCGCTGGCGGCGGTCGCGATCCCGCTGCAGATCGTGGCAGGGGACTTCGCCGCGCGGCGGGTGGCTGAGCTGCAGCCGGTGAAGTTCGCGGCGATGGAAGGGCAGTACGAAACCGAGCGCGGGGCGCCGCTGCGCATTGGCGGCATCCCGGTGGACGGCGAAACGCGCTATGCGATCGAAATCCCAAAGCTGCTGAGCTACCTGGGCTACCGCGACTTCGATGCCGAGGTACTGGGGCTGAACGACGTTCCGGAGGACGAGCGGCCGAACGAGCTGCTGACGCATCTTTCGTTCCAGGTGATGGTCGGGGGTGGGTTTGCGCTGCTGTTCCTGGCGGGCTGGTACTGGGTCGCGTGGTGGCGCCGCCGGCGCGAGGCGTGGCTGCCGGGGCGGGCGCTGACGTGGGCGCTGGTGGCGGGCGGATTCGTCTCGTTTGCGGCGCTGCAGACCGGGTGGTTCGTGACCGAATTCGGGCGGCAGCCGTGGGTGGTGTACGGCTACCTGCGGACCTCGGAGGGGGTAACGGAGCAGGACGGCATCCTCGGGTTCTTCATCCTGTTCACGGCGCTGTACGTGGTGATTTCGATTGGGCTGGTGACAGCGCTCCTGCGCTGGCCGCACAACGGACCGAAGCGCGAGGCGGCGGCCCGCCCGGCGGGAAGCGAGGTGCCGGGTGTCGCCTGAACTGCTGGCCGCCGGGGTCGCGCTGGCGGCGGTGATGCTGTACGCGATGTTCGGCGGGGCGGACTTTGGCGGCGGGATCTGGTCGCTGCTGGCGAGCGGGCCGCGGAAGGATGAGCAGCGGCTGGCGCTCGAGCGGGCGATCGGGCCGGTGTGGGAGACCAACCACGTGTGGCTCATCCTGCTGGTGGTGACGCTCTTCGTGGTCTTCCCGGCGGCGTATGCGGTGATTTTCGAGGCGCTGTATGTGCCGCTGTTCATCGCGCTGCTGGGGATTGTGGCCCGGGGAGCAGCGTTCGCCTTTCGGCACTACGGCCGGCGGGATTCGCGGCTGGCGGCGCAGTCGCTGCGCTGGTTCTCGTGGGCGAGCCTCGCCACGCCGTTCTTCTTCGGGACGGTCATTGGCGCGGTGACGGCCGGCCACCTCGAGGTGGAGGGCACGCGGGTGCTCGCGGGGCCGTTCGAGGGGTGGCTGCGGCCGTTCGCGCTCATGTGCGGGCTGATTGGGATGCTGATTTGCGCGTTCCTGGCAGCGGCCTACATGGTGCCGCGGACGGAAGGCGCACTGCAGGAGGATTTCCGGCGGCGGGCGATCGCCGCCTCGCTGGCGCTGGGCGCGGCGACCACCCTGGCGATCCCGGTGGCGGCAGCCGACGCGGAGACCTTCGCCGGCCACCTGGATGATGGGCGGGTCGTCGGTGCGATGGCGGTGACGGCGGTGCTGGGGCTGGCCGGGCTCTGGGCGCTGTGGACCCGGCGGTACCGTCTTGCCCCGGTGCTGGCGGGTGCAGCGGTAGCCGGGGTGGTGGCGGCGTGGGGGCTGGCGCAGCACCCGTATCTGCTGGCGGATGCGCTGACCTACGAGGACGCCGCCGCGGCGCGGGTGACCGTCACGTCGTTCCTGGTCGCGCTGCCGATCGGGGCGCTGATCCTGGTGCCGTCGCTGCTGCTGCTCTACCTGACGTTCTCACGCGAGACGCTGGGCGGGGAGGAAGCCGCCCACTGACCGGGGCGGGTCAATCGAGGGTGCGCAGGAAGTCGCGGACGGCGTCGGCGTAGCCTTCGGGGTCAACGTTCCAGCTGCGGATATGGCCGGCGCCGGGCGTGCGCACGTAGCGGACGATATCGGGGCGGGCGGCTGCCAAGGCGTCGGAGAGTTCGACCGGGATGACGGGGTCGGCGTCGCCGTGGAAGAGGAGCACGGGCGCCTGGAGGTCGAGGGCGGTGCGGCGGTGGTCGAAATCGTCCCAGCGGAAGCCGTAGCGGCGGGCGGCGATACGGTTGGAGACGGCGAGGTAGCGGAGGGGGATGCGGCGCTGGCGGGCGCCGTGGGCGACGCAGGATGCGAAATCGAGCATGGGGGCATCGAGGATGAAGGCCGCGGCGCGGTGGGCGAGATCGGAGCGTTCGATGAAGGAGAGAGCGATGGCGCCGCCCATGGAGTAGCCGACGAGAAGGAGGCGCCGGGCACCGCGGTCGAGAGCCCAGCGGGCGGCGGCTTCGAGCTCTTCGTATTCGTCGCGGCCGTAGCTGTAGCGGCCGTGGGGGGACGGGGGGCAGCCGTCGTCGTTGCGGTAGGTGATGGCGAGGGCGGGGAAGCCGGCTTCGACCAGGAGGGGCAGGAGGCGAAGGGTCTCGCGGCGGTTGGCGCCCTTGGCGTGAACCATGACGGCCCCGGTGTCGCGGCTTCCGGGGATGTACCAGGCCGGGAATTCGCCGAGCGGCGCCGGGATGGCGACCTCCTCGAAGGCGATGCCGTGGGCCTCGCGGGGGTCGCCGGGGAAGGCGAAGGGGTCGAGGCGGGCGAAGTCGCCGGGGCGGATGTCGCCGGAGAGGGGTTCGAAGTCGCGGATGGCGACCACCCCGTTGGTTTCGCGCACGGGCCCGAGGCGGGCGAGGCCGCGAGCGGCTTCGAGGAGGTAGTGGCCGGGTTCGAGGTGCGCACCAGGAAGGCCTTCTGTGCCGCGGCGCAGGGTGACCCGGCCGGGTGCGATGGCGGTGATGCGCACCGAAAACGGGGCGGGGAGGCGGTCGGCGGCGGGGTCGAAGCCAGCGCGGTGGAGGAGGCGAGCGAGGGCGAAGCCGGGCGCGAGGGCGAGCGCGCCGGCGGCTGCGACGGAGGCGGCGAGGGTGCGGGTGCGCATGGAGAGATCGTAGCGGGTGAGCCGCGTGGGAGGGTTCAGAAGAGCGCGATGGGGTTCACGGGGGAACCGGTGCCGCCGCGGACGTTGAGCGG
>NZ_DAOUAO010000065.1:0-4375 GCF_034433535.1 Tepidiforma sp. | reverse complement strand
GGGGTGTTGCCGGCGAGCTGGCGGACGGATTCGTAGCGGGGCATCGCTTCGATTATGCGCGAACGGCCCCGGCGTCTGCCGGGGCCGCAGCGGGGGGGTGGCGGGGGCGGCGTTACTCGTCCTCGTAGTACTCGAGGCCGAGGTGGGTGATCTGCTCTTCGCCCATGAGCCAGCGCAGGGTGTTCTTGAGTTTGGTCTGCTGGATGAAGAGGTCGTGCTCGGGGTAGACGGAGGGGGCATGCTGGGGGCTCTTGAAGTAGAAGGAGAGCCACTCCTGGATGCCCTTCATGCCGGCGCGCTGGGCGAGGTCGAAGAAGAGGGCGAGGTCGAGGACGAGGGGTGCGGCGAGGATGGAATCGCGGCAGAGGAAGTCGATCTTGATCTGCATCGGGTAGCCGAGCCACCCGAAGATATCGATGTTGTCCCAGCCTTCTTTGTTGTCGCCGCGGGGCGGGTAATAGTTGATGCGGACCTTGTGGTAGATGTTGCCGTAGAGCTGGGGGTAGAGGTCGGGCTGGAGGATGTATTCGAGGACGCCGAGCTTGGATTCCTCCTTGGTCTTGAAGCTCTCGGGGTCATCGAGGACTTCGCCGTCGCGGTTGCCGAGGATGTTGGTGGAGTACCAGCCGGCGACGCCGAGCATGCGGGCCTTGAGCATGGGGGCGATGACCGTCTTGACGAGGGTCTGGCCAGTCTTGAAGTCCTTCCCGCCGATGGGGACGCCGCGGTCGTTGGCGAGCTTGACGAGGGCGGGGATATCGACGGTGAGGTTGGGCGCGCCGTTGGCGAAGGGGACGCCTTCCATGAGGGCGGCGTAGGCGTAAATCATCGAAGGGGCGATGGTGTCGCTGCTGGCCTCGAGGGCGGCTTCGAAGGCTTCGAGGTTGGCGTGGTCGGCGGTTTCCTCCATGAAGACTTCGGTGGAGGCGCACCAGATCATGACGAGGCGGTCGCAGCCGTTGCGCGCCTTGAAGTCGCGGATGTCCTGGCGGATGAGGTTCGCGAGCTCCATCCTCGAGGCGCCGGTCTTGACGTTGGTGCCGTGCAGGCGTTTGACGTAGCGCTGGTCGAAGACGGCGGGCATCGGTTCGATGGCGCGGAGGAAATCGGCGATGGGCTCGAGGTGCTCGTGGCGGTCGAGGACGCCGGCCTTGAGGGCAGCTTCGTAGGCGTTATCGGGGATCGGGTCCCAGGCGCCGAAGACGAGGTCGTTGAGGTCGGCGAGGGGGACGAAGTCCTTGATGAGGGGCGAGCGCTTTTCGGTGCGTTTGCCAAGGCGGATGGTGCCCATCTGGGTGAGGGAGCCGATGGGGAGGGCGCCGCGTCGGCGGGCGTTTTCGACGCCGGCGATGAAGGTGGTGGCGACGGCGCCGAGGCCGACGAGCAGGACACCGAGCTTGCCGCTGGCGGGCTGGATGGCGCGGGGCTGGGGCTGGACGAAATCTTTGGGTTCCAGGATGACACCTCGTTGGCGGGCGAGCGCGATGAGGACGCTGTGCCATTGGGCCGGGATGCGCCCTGTCTTCGCCCAGTGTTGGACGGTGCTCTGGCGCCGGCCGAGGAGGGCGGCGAGGGCGCTCTGGCCGCCGAAGCGCCGGATGATGCGCTCGGCGGGGTTGAGCTGGTCGTCCACGGGAGGAGCATAACGAAATTTTCGTTACCTGTCGACGGGCGAAGGGCCCCCGGAACCTGGGCCGCATGGCGCAGGCGGCGTGATCACCGGAGCGGGACGATACGTACGAACAGGAAGCGACCGGCTGCGGGAGAAGCGGCCGGGCAGGGAGGTTCTGAGATGGGACTCGCGAAGTTCATGGCCTCGCCGGCTGGCCGGCTGCTGCGGGTGGTGCTGGGGCTGGTGCTCATCGCCATTGGGTTTGCGGTCGGCGGCACGGCCGGGTGGGTGATCGGCCTCATCGGGGTGGTGCCGATTGTGCTTGGGGCGGCGAACGTGTGCGCGATTGGCCCGGTGGTCGGCGCGCCCTTCCGGGGCGGGGCGCTGCGGCGGTAGGGGCTTCGCCGCCCGCAGGTCAGTCGCTGTTCATAGCGGCGACGGCTGCGAGGTAGTCGTCGCGGCGGCCTGCCAGGGCGGCGAGGAGCAGCCCGAGGAGGATGACGGGCAGGCGCAGGACGGAGATACCGACGACGAGCAGGGCGGGGCCGAAGATGAACCACAGGGTGGTCCAGATGACCGAGCCGCTGAGGAAAAGCCAGGCGGCTCCGCCAAGCCAGGCAGCGAGGAAGAGGAGCGTGCTGACCAGCTGGGCCATGCCGGCCAGCGCCACGCTAAGGCCGAAGAGGGCATTCCGCATCGTCACCTCCTGGTGGGGCATCGCGCCGGGGGTCCGGGCAGATTCGACACGGGAGAGTAGCGGGCGGGGGCGTCAGCTCCTGGCGCGCTGCCGCTCGGCCCGGTAGCGGCGCTCGGCAGCGCGGGCCATGCGCTGGGGCATGCGCCGGAAGATGACGTAGTGGGCGGGGGCGAGGGCGTACCAGTAGGCGAGCCCCCAGGCGCCGTTGGGGTGGAAGCGGGCGGTGGTCACGAGGCGGGAGCTGGCGGCATCGACCGTTTCGACGGTGAATTCGAGGACGGCGCTCCCGGGGAGCCGCATCTCGGCGAGGAGGGTGAGCTGGCGGCCGGGCTGGAGGGCGACGACGCGCCAGAAATCGAGGGCGTCGCCCACCCGGAGGTCGGTGGGGTGGCGCCGGCCCCGGCGGAGCCCGACGCCGCCGATGAGGCGGTCGAGCTGACCGCGGAGCCACCAGAGCGGGGTGGCGTAGTAGTAGCCGGTGCGGCCGCCGATGGCGCGCACCACCTCCCAGGTGGTTTCCGCAGGGGCGCGGACCGGCGTCACGGTGGTTTCACCGCGGGAGTAGTAGGAGGTATCGGGATTGTAACCGCGGAAGGCGAGAGCGCCTTCGGCCCAGCGTGCGGGGAGGGGCTCGCTGCGCTCGCGTTCCAGCGCGGCGCGGACCGCCTCGTCGTAGGTGTGGAGGGGGATGGGCAGGATGGCGCGGATGGCGGCGTCATCGGGGAGGAGGTCGTGCTTGAGCCCTTCGACCAGCGGGCGGGCGACATCGAGGGGGACGCTGGTGACGAGGGCGAGCCAGAGCGACGAGAGGCGCGGCGTGAGGAAGGGGACATCGATCGCGCGGAAGCGGCGGCCGGTGACGGCGGCGTAGCGTGCGAGGAGGTCGCGGAAGGTGAGAGTTTCGGGGCCGGCGACGTCGTAGATGCCGCCGGCGGTCCCGGGGGTATCCAGCACCGCGAGGAGGTAGGCCAGGAGGTCGTCGAGGGCGATGGGCCGCGTTCGGTTGCGGGTCCAGCGCGGGGTGATCATCACCGGGAGGTGGTTGACGAGGTCGCGGATGACTTCGAAGCCGGCCGAGCCGGGGCCGACGATGAGCCCGGCGCGGAGTTCGGTGACGGGGACCGGGCCCTGGCGGAGGGTCTCGCCGGTGGCGAGCCGGGAGGCGAGGTGCTCGGAGGGCGGACCCGCGGGGCACGGCCCGCCGAGGTAGATGATGCGCCTGACGCCCGCAGCAGCGGCGGCATCGCGGAAGCTGCGGGCAGCGGCGAGGTCGCGCGCGGCGAAGCCGGGGCCGCCGCCCATGGAGTGAACCAGGTAGTACGCGACATCGATGCCGGCGAGGGCAGCGGGGAGCGTCTCGGGCCGGAGGGCATCGGCGGCGACGCGTTCGACATCGGCCCAGGGGCGGGCTTCGAGGACGTCCAGGCGGCGGGCAGCAGCGCGGACGTGGTGCCCGCGTGCGGCGAGGAGGGGGACGAGGTGGCTGCCGATGTAGCCGGTGGCGCCGAAGACGAGGATGTTCATGCGGAACGCGACGCGGTGCCGAGTTCGAGGTGGTCGGAGAGCTCGGCGAGGTGGGCGATGACCCGGTCGGGGATGGCGGGCGGGTTGTCGCCGAGTTCGAGGCGGCCGCGGTGGATCCAGGTGGCGTGCAGGCCGACCCGGCGGGCGCCGCCGATATCGGCGTAGAGGTTATCGCCGATGTGCCAGGCCTCGGCGGGGCTGGCACCGACCCGCTCGAGGGCGTGCTGGAAGACGCGCGGGTGGGGCTTGCCGTGGCCGAATTCGCCTTCGATGACGACGACCTCGAAACGGTCGGCGATGGGGAAGCGGCTGAGCTTCCAGCGCTGCATCTCGGCGGGGCCGTTGGTGAGGAGGCCGAGGCGGAAGCCGGCCTCGCGCAGGAGGTCGAGGGTGGGGAGTGCATCATCGAAGAGCTGCATGCGCGCGGTCTGCTCTTCCCAGTAGCGGTCGGCGAGGCGCGGCGCGGCGGCCGGGTCGAGGCCGAGGCGCTGGAGGGCGAGGGCGACGTTGTGGCGGCGGGCGTCGTGGAGGCGGGTGCGCCA
>NZ_DAOUAO010000064.1:0-2897 GCF_034433535.1 Tepidiforma sp. | reverse complement strand
CCCCGGCGGATGGGGTATCGGTGGCTTCTGCGGGGGCAGTAGCGGTCGCCTCGGGCGAGGCGGTGGCGGCAGGCTCAGGGGTCGCGGAAGGTGACGGCGAGGGCTGGGGCGAGGGTTCAGGTGTGGCCGCGGCGGTGGGCTCGGGGGTGGCGAGCGGGGTCACCGGCCCGAGGGCGGCGTTGACCGCGTCATCGATAGCAGCGGCGGTGGCTGCGACGGTTTCGGGGTCGATATCGGGGCGGCTGCGGGCCTGCTGGAGGACGGTGCTGCTCTGCTCTGCGAGGGATTTGACGCGGGCCTTCTGGGCGTCGGTGAGGCCGCCCTGCTTCTCGGCGAGGTCGGCGATGGTGCGGAGTTCGCGCTGGAGGGTTTCGAGGGAGGCAGCGAGGTTATCGTTGCGGCCGGCGAGCTGCTGGAGTTCGTAGACGCGGGCTTCGGCCTGGCGGAGCCGGACATCGATGCGGGCGTCGCCGCGGGAGAGGGTGTATTCGATGCGTTCGTTGGCGCGTTTGAAGGCGTAGTTCCAATCGCCGGGGACGGCATCGCCGGCGGTGACGAAGCCGAGGGCGAGGATGCCGACGGCAGCTGCACCGGAGAGGATCGCGCCGCTGGCGATAGCAGTGCGGAGGGGCGAGTAGCCGGGGACGGGCAGGACGAGGGGTTCGGGGCAAGGCGCCGGCTCGGCGGCGCGGGCGAGGAAGGCGGACTTGAGGGATGCTTCGAAGTAGAAGCTGGGGGTTTCGGCGGCGTAGGCCTGTTCGAGCGCGGCAGTGGTGCGGAGGAGAGGGGCGAGCCAATCGGCGTCGTCCGGGAAGAGGCCGAGGACGAAGTCGGGTTCGAGGCCGTCATCGATGAGGGCCTGGGCTTCGTGGAGGAGTTCGGCCTGGCGGTCTGCCTTGCGTTCGAACAGGCGGCGGATCATTGCGGGGGCACCATGTGCTGGAGTTTGGCAATGGCTTTGTGCTGGAGGACTTTCACGTTGTTTTCGGTCTTTCCGAGGACTTTCGCGGTTTCGGCGACGGAGAGGCCGGCGCCGAAGCGGAGGGCGATAACCTGGCGCTGGGCCTCAGGAAGGCGTTCTGCGGCTTGCCGGACCACTTCGAGGGTGAGCTGGGTGTGCAGTTCTTCGACGTGGTCGGGCGCGGGGTCGGCGATGGATTCGCTGAGGGGAGCGGTGTTGCTCCTTAGCTTTTGCCTGCGGACGAAGCTGACGATTTCGTTGCGGGCGATGCGGAAGACCCATGCGCCGAAGGGGAGGCCGCGGAAGGTGAAGGTGCGGAGGTTTTCGATGACGCGGAGGAAGATCTCCGTGGTCACGTCCTCGGCATCTTCGGTGGAGGAGAGCCGGCTGGCGACGTAGCGGTAGACGCGGGGGAAGTAGTGGTCGTAGAGCGCTGCGAGCGCCTGCTGGTCCCCCTGCTGGGCCGCTTCGACGATAGCCTGTTCGTCGAAGTCGGGAGCCAGCTCATCGACTGCGGTGTGTGCCATCCAGCCCCCTGGGCCGCGCCGGAACGGAAGGGCCGAGCGTCCTCCTTTCGAGCATACTCAGGCTTTTGGCCCGTGCACTAGAGATAACGCGCGGCGGTGGTCAAGGTTAATGGGCGCCCCGGTCGTCGCCCGCGGAAGGGTCGCCGGGGTGCTGCTGCTCGAGGCGCCGGAGTCGTTCGGCCTCGGCCTGTGCTTGCCGCTCACGCCGCCAGTCGTCGAGGGAGTCATCGCGCCAGGCGGGACGCTGCTCCTCGTCGCTGCGGGTGAGCCAGGCCGCGAGGGCGCTGAAGAGCATGAGGAGCGGCATGGCGATGGCGGCGAGGAGGCGCGGGTTCATCGCGGGTTCGAGTGTCGCGCGCGGCGGCGGCTCGCGCCAGCGGGCGGAGCCCATCTGCACGGTTCGTTTACCATGCGGTGCATGCGAACGTGGACCTGCGTGGATGGCCGCTGGGTGGAGGGCGAGCACCCGGGCGGGCCGTGGTGGTTCGATCTGACGGCGGACGACCGGGATGCGCTGCTGGGGCTGGCCGAGCGATTCGGGCTGCACCCGCTGGCGGTGGAAGATTGCCTGGCGCCGCACCTGCATGCGCCGAAGATCGACGATTTCGGGTCGTACGCCTTCGTGGTGGCCCTGGGGCTCCAGGCGGGGACCGTGGAGCCGGTGTTCGAGGAGCTGGATGTGTTCCTCGGGCGGGGGTTCCTGATCACCTACCGGGATAACGCGGCGGCGCTGCCGCAGGTGGATGGGGTGCGGACGGCGCTGGAGCAGGGGCTGGCGCTGCGGCCGGGGACGGACGGGCTGCTGTACGAGGTCCTGGACCGGGTGGTGGATGCGTTCCTGCCGCGGGTGGCGGCGATGAATGAGGAGCTGGACCGGCTGGCCGACCTGGTCATCTCGGGGGACCGGGACGGGGGCGTTGCGCAGCGTGTGCTGGAGGCGCGGCGGGCTGCGGGGACGATGCGACGGACGCTGGCGCCGATGCTCGGGCTGATGCTGCGCTTCGGGCGCGGGGAGGTGCCGCTGGTGCAGCAGCAGAACGTGATCTACTTCCGGGATATTTACGACCACCTGCTGCGGGTGGACCTGGCGCTCGAGGAGCTGCGGGAGGATGCGGAGGTGGCACTGAGCACCTACCTGAGCACGCTGAACAACAAGATGAATGAAGTGATGAAGGTGCTGGCGGTGGTGGGCGCGCTGGCGCTGCCGGCGACGGTGATTACGGGGGTGTTCGGGACGAATTTCGACGAGATCCCGGGGCTGCACAGCAATTACGGTTTCGCGGTGATGGTGGCTTCGATGCTGGCGATCGCCGGGTCGATGGCGTGGCTCTTCCATCGTCGCGGCTGGTTCTAGGGGGCGGCGCGCGATGGATTTCGAGGGCCTGGCGCTGGAGGAGGGCTGGAGGCTG